>NZ_JAGIOH010000001.1:602083-903125 GCF_017876625.1 Streptomyces syringium | reverse complement strand
ACGCCGATGCCGATGACGAGCAGCAGCCCGGACAGCTCCACGACGGTCAGCACGACATTGGTCCGCACCGACTCCGAGACGCCGCGCAGATTGAGCACCGCCAGCGCGAGCACGAAGACGACCGCGACCAGGGTCGGTGGCAGGTCCACGAACTCCGCCATGTAGTCACCGCCGAACGCGCGGGCCGCGGCACTCGCCGACGCCAGGCCCGAACACATCACCATGAAGGCGGTGATGAACGTCAGGAAGGGGACCTTGAAAGCCTTGTGGGTGTAGAGGGCCGCTCCGGCGGCTCTGGGGTATTTGCCGACGAGTTCGGCGTACGACGCGGCACTCAGGATCGCCACGAGGAAGCCGATGACGAACGGCAGCCACAGCGCGCCGCCGATCTTCCCCGCCACCTTGCCGGTGGTCGCGTAGATCCCGGTGCCGAGGATGTCGCCGACGACGAAGAGCAGCAGGAGCTTCGGGCCGATGACCCGCTTGAGCGGTGAGCCGTCCCCGTCGTCCGGGACCGGGGGAGGGGCACCGGGTGCCCCGGGAGGTCGAGGTATCCGCATGGCCCACGGCCTACCCGGTGCGGCGCGTGCCGTACCGCCCGTGCCGCAC
The DNA here is from genome assembly GCF_017876625.1 of Streptomyces syringium. Lineage (NCBI taxonomy): Bacteria > Bacillati > Actinomycetota > Actinomycetes > Kitasatosporales > Streptomycetaceae > Streptomyces > Streptomyces syringium. The sequence continues at coordinate 902,516 of NZ_JAGIOH010000001.1, read as the reverse complement.
CGGACCGCGCGAGGGGAGCGCAACACCGGGCGACCGGCCGATCGTGCGTCGTTCCCGGCCAACTCGCGCGTCGGCCGTTCCGCCCCGGCACCCGCCTGGGCACGGTGAGTCCGGCCCGTTCCCGGTGAGAGAGGCGGCCTGCGGCGATGCCGCCGTGCCGCCGCGGAAGGCGAGGAGAGAGCCCATGCGCGTACGGCCGAGACTGTGGATCGTTCCCGTGCTCACCGTGCTGGTGGCCGTGGCCGCCGCACTGCCCGCGTTCTCCCGGCCCGGTTCCGGGGCGGCTCACCGGGCGGTCGCGGCGGCTCCCGCGAAGGCGGGGGACGACGCGCGGCGGCCCGTCGCCCGCGACGTCGTGCTGGCGGTGCACGGCGGCGCGGGCACCGCGCTGCGCAGGGAGACCACCGACCCCCGCAAGGAGAAGGCCTACCGGGACGGGCTGGCGGACGCCCTGAAGGCCGGCCGCCGGGTGCTGCGCGGCGGCGGCGACAGCGTGGCCGCCGTCGAGGCGGCGGTGCGCGTCCTGGAGGACAACGAACTGTTCAACGCGGGCCGGGGCGCGGTCTTCACCGAGGACGCGGGCCATGAACTGGACGCGTCGATCATGCGCGGTTCGGACCTGGCGGCCGGTGCGGTCGCCGGGGTGCGCAGCGTGCGCAACCCCGTCTCGGCCGCCCGGCTCGTCATGGAGAAGACCAAGCACGTGATGCTGGCGGGGGAGGGCGCCGACGACTTCGCGGCCCGCAACGGCCTGCCGACCGTGACCCAGGAGTACTACTGGACGCAGCGGCGGTGGGACGAGCTGGTGAAGGCCAAAGAGTCCACGAAGGCCCCGAAGGGCGGGCAGACGACCAAGGGCGGCAAGGGCACCGGCGCGGCCGAGGAGGAGATCACCGGGACCGTGGGGGCGGTCGCCGTCGACCGGGGCGGGGACCTCGCGGCGGCGACCTCGACCGGCGGCATGACCAACAAGATGGCGGGCCGGGTCGGTGACTCGCCCGTCGTGGGCGCCGGCACCTACGCGAAGAACGGCACGGTCGCGGCGAGCGCCACCGGGCACGGCGAGGTGTTCATCCGCGGCGCCGCCACCGCCGCCCTCTCCCATCTGATCGAGTTCGGCGGCCGGGACGTGGCCTCGGCGGCGTACGAGGTCGTCGTCGGGCGGCTGCCCCGGCTCGGCGGCACGGGCGGCGTGATCGCCCTGGACCACGAGGGCACCTTCGCCGCACCGCACAGCAGTGAGGGCATGGTGTACGGCTATCTCACCGCGGACGGCGACATCGTGACGCGGCTGTTCCCCGACGAGTTGTCGTCCGACGGGTGAGCGTGGGCTGGGTTGTGGTGGCGAGCCCGGCTCAGCCGCAGGGCGCCACGGTGAGTTCGGCGTCGAGGGCGATCGAGGGGAAGCGGGTGTTGGTGACCAGCGCGAGTTCGTGCGGGTGGTCGCGGCCGGGCTGCCACTGCCCGCCGATCAGCGGCAGCAGCGCGATGTTCGGGGTGGGCCCGGCGGTGAAGTCGATCAGCCCGGCGACGGTGGGCAGCCGGGTGCGGCCGACGGCCGCGGCGACGGCGTGCCGGTCGGTGGGGTCGTCGGCGGTGGCCAGGGCGTGCACGGCGACCTCCACCAGGGCGTGGGCCAGCCCGAGGGGTTGCAGCCATGGCCTGCCGGTCTCGCGCTGGTAGGCGTCCGCCAGCTCCGCGGCGCCCGTGGCGTCGAGGGAGGAGGAGAACGGGTGGCGCGGCGTCCAGTAGACCAGGGTGGCGATGTCGGTGCCCGCCAGGGCTTCCGCCTGGGCCCGGTCGCGCGGGTAGGCGAGCCAGCGTGAACAGGTGACCAGCCGCGGCCGCAGCCCCGCCTGCCCGGCCTGCCGGTGGAACAGCGTGAGGTCCTCGACGGTGGCCGCGCTGGTGACGATCTCCACCCCGGCGTCGACGAACCGGCGGATGTGGCCGGCGAACGTGGTGGCCGGCTCCCGGTAGCCGCCCGGGTCGATCAGCCGGTGGCCGCGGGCGGCCGCCACGGGGGCGAAGCCGTGCACCGGGTGCCGGAGGAACTCGCCCTGCACGTCGTCGTTCCACAGGCAGCCCACCGTCCGCCGGTCGCCGACGCGCTCCCACATCTCGGCGAAGACCGTCGCGATGTCGTCCAGCCCCCAGGCGAAGTGGTACGTCCACGGGAAGGGGCGCTCCGTGTCCCCGCCCCTGCCGAACACATAGGCCTGCCACGGGAACGTGGTGGACACACAGGGGACCCCCAGCTCCGCGCAGGCGTCGGCCACGGCGGGCAGCACACGGGTGCCGGCCATGGTCACCACCACCTGCGCCCCCTCCTCGCCGACCAGCTCACGGACCGCCTGCCGGGCGCCCTCGGGATGTGACCGGCTGTCACGGGCCGTGAGCCGCAGCGGGTACCGCCGGGAACCACTGGTCACCGCCGGCAGCCGGGGTGCCAGGCGGCCCAGGACGAAATCGAGGGGATCCCCTAAACGAGCCAGCCGCCCCGACCGCGGGACGACCGCCCCGACGCATAGCCCCTTCTCCGTGCTCCGCTGCGCGACCATCGAGTCGGCCTCCCGGATTCCGCCGCCGTCGGCTTCAAAGTCCCACGATCACAGCCATGTTCACGTATTGACGACCGATCCGAAAGGGGCGGCCCGAGGGCTCCGGTGCGCATCGTCCCCCGCCCCCGGGCCGCGACCCCGGGTCGACGTGGCCGGAAATCACCCTTGCCCCGTTGTCGGGGCAATGACAAGGATGATCTTTGTTCGGCATTGGCGACCCCCATCCCGTAATGCCGTTCGTGACCATCGGGCCGCGTTCTTGTCAAGGCTCCTCGACCGACGGCCCGCGTCGGCGACAGGTCGTGCGGGGCGCAACGCCGCGTCCCGCACCCGTGCGGCGCCGTGCCCAGCCCCCCATCGCACGACAGAGGTGAAAGTCATGACAGTGCATGCTGTCGACCACGTCGGCCTGCAGGTAGCCGACGCCGCCGAGGCGGCCCGCTACTTCTGCGACGCCTACGGATTCCACATCGAAGCGGAGGCGGACGCCGGGACCGGCTTCGCCGACGGGCACTCCCTCGTCCTCGCGCACGGCGGCGTCCGCCTCGTCGTGACGTCCGCCGGCCACCCGGAGCAGTCCGGCGCCGAGTTCGTCGCCCGGCACGGCGACGGGGTGCGCGACGTCGCCTTCTCCTCCACCGATGTCGCCGCCGACTTCGCCCGCGCGGTCGCCGCCGGAGCCGAGGCCGTCCAGGAACCCCAGGTCTTCGAGGAGGACGGGGCCGGACGGGTCGTCGTCGCCGTCATCGGCACGCACGAGGGCCTGCTCCACTCCCTGGTCCAGCGCGACACCCCGGACGGCGCCTTCCTGCCCGGCCGCTACCGTCCCCTGCCCGTGGCGGCGTCCGGCGAGCCGGCCGCCCCGCTGCTCCGCAGCGTCGACCACCTCGCCCTGTGCCTGGCGCCCGGATCGCTCGACACCTGGGTTTCCTTCTACGAGCGGGCCCTGGGGCTGCGCCACACCTACAACGAGTCGATCAAGGTCGGCGGCCAGGTCATGGACTCCAAGGTGGTCCAGGACGAGACCCGTGGCATCACCTTCACCATGGTCGAGCCCCGGGCGGAGGGCAAGCGCGGCCAACTCCACGACTTCCTCGACAACTTCGGCGGCCCCGGCGTCCAGCACATCGCGTTCGGCACCGATGCCATCACCGACGCCGTGCGCGACCTCGCCGGACGTGGCGTGGAGTTCCTCTCCACCCCGGCCGAGTACTACAACGGCCTCGCCGGGCGGGGCATCGACGTGGGCGTGGAGACCGAGGTGCTCCGCGAGCTGAGCCTGCTGGTGGACCAGGACGAGTGGGGACACCTCATACAGATCTTCACCCGGTCCCCCTACCCCCGGCGCACCGTCTTCTTCGAGCTCATCCAGCGCGTCGAGGCCCGGACGTTCGGCAGCGGCAACATCAAGGCCCTCTACGAGGCAGTGGAGCGGGAGCGCACCCGCGCGGCCGGCTCCGACGAGGAGACGAGCCCGGCCCCGGCCATGACCGCGGCCCGGTGAGCATGCCCACCGAGCCCGACCCCGTCCCGGAGCCCGCGGCCGCCCGGCCGGCCCCGGTCACCCTGGACGACTACCGCACCGCCGCCCAGGCCCTCGTCGACCCCGCGGCCTGGGGCTACATCGAGGGCGGCAGCGGCGCCGAGACCACCCTGCGCGAATCCGAGGCCGCCTACCGCCGCTACCGGCTGCGCCCCCGGGTCCTCGTCGACGTCTCCCACTGCGACCTGCGCACCACCCTGCTCGGCAGCCCCGTCGAACTCCCCGTCGCCATCGCACCCATGGCCTATCACGGGCTCGTCAGCCCCGAGGCCGAGCCCGGCACCGTCCGCGCGGCGGCCGCGGCCGGGGCGCTGACCGTCGTCAGCACGTTCTCCGGAACCCCGCTGGAGGAGATCGCGGAAGCCGCCGCGGGCGCCCCGCTGTGGATGCAGCTCTACGTCTTCCGCGACCGCGCCACGACGGAGGCGCTCGTACGACGGGCCGAGGCGGCCGGCTACCGCGCGCTGGTCGTCACGGTGGACACCCCGCGGGTCCCACGGCGCGCGCGGGACCTGCGCAATGCCTTCAGCCTGCCGCCCGGCATGGTCCCGGCGAACTTCGACGACCGCCACGCGAGCGGACTCCAGCAGGCGTCCCAGGGGGCCTCCGTGATCGGGGCGCACGCCGCCCGGCACCACGACGCGGCGTTCGGCTGGGACGACCTGGCCTGGCTGCGCTCGCTCACCACACTGCCGCTCGTCCTCAAGGGCGTGCTGACCGGCGAGGACGCGGCCCGCGCCGCCGAGCTGGGCGTCGAAGGCATCGTGGTCTCCAACCACGGCGGCCGTCAGCTCGACGGTGCCGTCCCGGCCCTGGACGCCCTCCCCGAGGTCGTCGCCGCGGTCGCCGGCCGCTGTGAGGTCTACGTCGACGGCGGCGTCCGCCGCGGCACGGACGTCCTCACCGCCCTCGCCCTCGGTGCCCGCGCCGTCCTGCTCGGCCGCCCCGTGCTGTGGGGCCTGGCCGTCGCGGGCTCCGCCGGTGCCCGGGACGTGCTGTCGGTCCTGCGTGCCGAACTGGAGGACGCCATGGCCCTGTCGGGCCGCCCCGACCTCGCGTCCCTCGACGCCGGTCTTCTCCGGCCCTGCGATACCCCCGCCGGCCCCGCCGCCTCCCTGTCCGCCCTTCCTGAAGCCCTTCACCGCACCCCCAGCAAGGAGAGCACCCCCCGATGAGCACCGCCGAAGAGCTGACCTCCTCCGCCGCCGCTGCCTTCGACCTCGGCCCGGCCGACCGTGAACTCCTGCCCACCGCCGAGGACGTGGAGTTCTACCAGGAGCACGGCTGGTTCCTGACGAAGCAGCTGCTCACCGACGCCGAGGTCGACGAACTCCTCGAGGCCAGCGAGCGGTTCTACGCGGGTCACCGCGACCGCACCCTGCCCGTCCGCCCGCCGCGCCTCGCGTACTGGGAGCCCGAGCAGGGAGATGTGCACCGGCACAACGACTACATCTTCTACGAGGACGACACGATCCGGCGGATCCTGTCCAAGCCGGTCATCGCCGCCACCGCCGCGCTCATCGCCCGCACCGAGCAGATCCGGCTGTGGAACACCACCCTCATCTACAAGCCCCCGCGTCCCGAGGACGCCCGCAACATCGTCCCGTGGCACTTCGACCGTCACTACTGGCAGACCTGCAGCTCGGACGAGATGCTGACCGCCTTCATCCCGTTCCACGACTGTGACGAGGAACTGGGCACCATCACCATGGTGGACGGCAGCCACACCTGGCGCGAGATTCCCGCCGGTGACTCCGTGACCCGCCACTTCGCCGAGCGGGACCGCTCCGAGCTGGAGGACATGCTCAAGGAGAACGCCGACTACAACGGCGTCGAGATCCGCAAGGTCCCCATGATCATCCCCAAGGGGCACATGAGCTTCCACCACTGCCGCACGTACCACGGCAGTGGGCTGAACACCAGCGACCGCCCCCGCCGCGCCATCAGCCTGCACCTCCAGGACGGCGCCAACCAGTGGCGCCCCTACCCGCTGTCCACCGGCGGCAACGTGGTCTACAACAACGACGTGCTGGTGCGCCCGGACGCCGACGGCAATCCCGACTACACCGACCCCGAGTTCTGCCCGGTGCTGTGGGAGGACAAGCGGTGACGGCTGCCGGGACCACCGACGAAACCGCCGGGGCCGTGCTGCCGCTCGACGAGCTGCACGGCTCGCTGGCCGATCCGCTCATGGAGGTGATGAACTTCCTGAACGAGATCACCCTCCGCTATCCGGACGCCATCTCCTTCGGCCCCGGCCGCCCCTATGAGGGCCTCTTCGAGGTCGAGCGGATCGGCGAGTACCTCCAGGCCTGGACCCGGTACCTCACCGAGGACCTCGGCCAGGGGCCCGACCAGGTGCGCACCACCCTCTTCCAGTACGGGCGCACCAACGGCCAGATCCACGAGCTGATCGCACGGACGCTCCACAACGACGAGGGCATCGAGGCCGACCCGGGTTCCATCGTCGTCACCGTGGGCTGCCAGGAGGGCATGCTCATCACGCTGCGGGCCCTGTTCGCCGGGCCCGACGACGTCCTGCTCGTCACCGACCCCAACTACGTCGGCATCATGGGCGCCGCGCGCGTGCTCGGCGTCGAAACCGCGCCCGTCACCGAGGACGAGGGCGGTGTCGACCTCGACGCGCTGCGACGCGTGATCCACTCGCTGCGCGCGGCGGGGAAGCGCCCCCGGGCCCTCTACACCGTGCCGGACTTCTCCAACCCCTCCGGCACCTCCATGCCGGTGGAGCGCCGCCACGAGCTGCTCGCCCTCGCGGACGCGGAAGACCTGCTGATCCTGGAGGACAACCCGTACGGGTTCTTCACCCGCACCGACACCGTCCGGCCCACCCTGAAGGCGCTGGACACCCGGCGCCGGGTCGTCCACCTCGGCTCGTTCGCCAAGACCTGCTTCCCCGGCGCCCGCGTCGGCTATGTGATCGCCGATCAGACGGTGGTCGCGCCCGACGGCCGGCACACGCTCCTCGCGGACGAACTGTCCAAGATCAAGAGCATGGTCACGGTCAACACCCCGACGCTCAGCCAGGCGCTCATCGGCGGCATGCTCGTCACCCACGACTGCCGCCTGCGCGAGGCCAACGCACCGGCCATCGCGTTCTACCGCGACAACCTGGACGTGCTGCTGGAGTCGCTGGAAGCGCACTTCCCCGCCGCACTGCGCGAGCGCACCGGCATCCACTGGAACGCCCCCGAGGGCGGCTTCTTCCTCACCCTCACCCTGCCGTTCCCCGCCGACGACGCCCTGCTGGAGCTCTCCGCCCGCGAGTACGGCGTGCTGTGGGCCCCGATGCGCTACTTCCACACCGACGACTCCGGTGACAACCGGCTGCGCCTGTCGTGCAGTTATCTCTCCCCGGAGCAGATCCGCGAGGGCGTCGCCCGGCTCGCCGTCCTCGTGGAGAAGGGCCTGGCGCGATGAACGCCGTGCTCTACGCGGTGACCGTGGTGATCTGGGGCTCGACCTGGCTGGCCATCAAGGGCCAGCTGGGCGAGGTCCACCCCACCCTGTCCGTCTTCTACCGCTTCGCGCTCGCCGCCGTCCTGATGCTGGCCTATGCCCGTGCCCGCGGCCTGCCACTGAAATACCCCGCGCGCATGCACGTCCGGTTCGCGCTCATGGGCGGCCTGATGTTCTCGGGCAACTTCGTGTGCTTCTACTTCGCGGAGCAGCACCTGGCGACGGGCCTGGTCTCCATCCTCTTCGCCATGTCCCTGCTGCTGAACATCGTCTTCGCGCGGCTGTTCTTCCACCGCAGGGTCTCCCCGGTGGTGCTCGTCGGCGGTGGCATCGGCCTGCTGGGCATCGGCACGGTCTTCTGGCCGGCGCTCGCGGACTTCGACCCGGACTCCGGCAACGGGCTGGGCACGGTGCTGTCGATCGCCGGAACCCTGGTGTTCTGCCTCGGCAACGTCGTCTCCGGCAAGGTGCAGGCGGAAGGCGTGCCGGTCGTGCAGAGCACCGGCTGGTCGATGGCGTACGGTGCCGTGCTCGTCTCGCCCTTTGCCACCGTGCTCGGCCACGGCACGCTCTACGAGCCGACGTGGCAGTACACCGGCTCGCTGCTCTATCTGGCCCTGTTCGGCTCGGTGATCGGCTTCGGCACCTACCTGACGCTGCTCGGCCGGATCGGCGGTGAGCGCGCCGCGTACGCGACGGTGCTCTTCCCGATCGTCTCGCTGCTGCTGTCCACCGTCTTCGAGGACTTCACCTGGTCGGTGCGGGACGGGCTGGGCGTCGTCCTGGTGCTGCTCGGCAACGCCGTGGTGCTGGCCGGCCCGAAGCTGCTGGCCCGCCGCCGGGAACGCGACCCGGCGCCACCGGACCGCAAGACGGCACCGGCGAACGCGAGCGGAGGCAAATGACAGCGGCGGCCCGAACGGGCCGCCGCTGTCCGGCTACCGGCCGCCGCGCGCCCGCTCAGCCCTCTTGCCAGCTGACGCTGCCGACCCCCGTGCCGCCGCCGCAGGTGGCGGAGGAGGTGCCGGAGCGGCCGGGGTCCAGCGTCCGCCACGCGCCGTACTGATCCGGCCACCACCCGCAGACCACCACGACCCGGAAGGCCACCACGGAACCGGTGTTGTTGGTGCAGTCCGCCCTGCCGGTCCAGCCGTCGCTGTCGGTGGTGCACGAGAGGACCTGGGCCTTCGCCCGGGGCGCAGCCTCGTCCGCCGCCGCACTCGGGGCCGCCACCAGCGGCAGCGCGGCCGCCGCCGCACCCGCGAGCGCCAAGGCCACCGAGCCGGATCGCCTCAATCCGCAACGCTTGCTCATGGTTGTCTCTCCTGACTGACGGTGCGGCCCCCTCGATGGGGAGATCCGCTGGAACGCCATGCTCCCGACAGGCGCTGTCGCGGCAGTCACTCCACGCTCACTCGACGTTCACCCCATGTGATGGAATGATGGCGGGGTGTGACGGCCGGGGTCTCGGGGGAGGCGGAAGATGCCGCAGGCACAGGACGGGACGAGCAGCACACCACCGGGCACGGACTTCGCGTTCGGAGTCCTGGGGCCGCTGGAAGTGCGGCGCCACGGCAGGCCCGTGGAGCTCCGGGCGGCCAAACAGCGGGCCCTGCTGGCCTCCTTGCTGATCGACGCCAACAAGGTCGTGCCCACCGAGACGCTCATGGCCAGGCTCTGGGAGGAGGAGCCGCCCGAAGGGGCCCGCAACACCCTCCAGAACTACGTCCTGCGGGTCCGCCGCGCGCTCGGCCCCACCGGGAGCGGGACCGGCGGCCCGGTGCTGACCTGCGCCCAGGGCTATCTCGTCGAGGTCTCCGCCGGGGCCCTGGACCTGCACCGTTTCGACGCCCTGGTGGACCGGGCCAAGGCCGCCATGGCCGAGGGCGCCCCCGCGCGGGCCTCGACGCTGCTGGGCGAGGCGCTGGCCCTGTGGCGCGGCGAGCCCCTCTCGGACGTCCCCTCGGAGCGGCTGCGCAGAGAGGTCGTGCCCGCGCTCACCGAGCGCCGGCTGGGCGCGATCGAGCTGCGCACCGAGGCCGACCTCCAGCTCGGCCGGCACGCCGACGTCCTGCCGCGGCTGCGCGAGTTGACCGCCACCTACCCGCTACAGGAGCGGTTCTGGGCGCAGCGCATGCTGGCGCTGTACCGCGCCGGGCGCCAGGGCGAGGCCCTGGACTGCTACCGCACCGTCAGCGGGCTGCTCCTGGAGGAGCTGGGCGTCGACCCCGGCGCGGAGCTGTGGAAGCTCCATCAGCGGATCCTGACCGCCGACCCCGGGCTGACCGTCGTGACCCCGGAGCACGGCGCGGCGCGGGCCGGCGGCAACCTCCCCGCCGAGATGACCAGCTTCGTCGGCCGCGGCGGGATGCTGCGCCGGGCACGGCGGCTGCTCGAGAGCGCCCGGCTGGTCACGCTGACCGGCCCCGGCGGCGTGGGCAAGACCCGCCTCGCGCTGCGCACGGCGGCCGAGGCGGCCTGGGCGTTCCCGCACGGGGTGTGGCTGGCCGACCTGGCTCCGCTGGTCGAGCCCGGCCTGCTCGACCGGGAGATCGCCGGGGCCCTCGGCATCCTCGACCAGTCCGCCCGCCCCGGCACCCAGGTGCTGGTCGAGTACCTGCGCGACAGACACCTGCTGCTGGTCGTGGACAACTGCGAGCACGTCGCGGACGCCGCCGGCGAGCTGCTGGCCACCCTGCTGCGCGCGGCGCCCGGCCTGCGCGTGCTGGCGACGAGCCGGCAGGGGCTCGGCGTCCCGGGCGAGCACCTGCTGGTCGTACCGCCCCTGGCCGTGCCCGCGTTCGAGGAGAGTGGGGGCGGCGGCCTGCCGGTGCCACGCAGCGAGGCGGTACGGCTGCTGGGCGACCGCGCCGCGGCCTCCGCCCCCGACTTCCGGATCACCGAGGAGAACCACGCCGCCGTCGGCCAGTTGTGCCGGCGCCTCGACGGCATTCCGCTGGCGATCGAGCTGGCCGCCGTCCGGCTGAGCACCCTCTCCGTCGAGGAGGTGCTCGAACGGCTCGACGACCGCTTCCGGCTGCTGACCCACGGCGGCGCGCGGACCGTGCCGCGCTACCAGCGGACCCTGCGCGGGGTCGTCGACTGGAGCTATGACCTCTGCGGGGAGCGGGAACGGCTGCTGTGGGCGCGGCTGTCGGTGTTCGCCGGCGGGTTCGACCTCGAAGCGGCCGAGACGGTGTGCTCCTCGGAGGGGGCGGACGGCGTGCCCCGGGAGGACGTCATCGACATCCTCGCCGCCCTGGTGCACAAGTCGGTGCTCACGGCCGCCACGGACGGCCACCGCACCCGCTACCGGATGCTGGAGACCATCCGTCAGTACGGGCAGCGCAGGCTCCGCGACCTCGGCCAGGACGTGGCCCTGCGGCGCCGCCACTGCGCGTACTACGAGGACGTCGCCGCACGGGCCGCCGCCGACTGGTGCGGACCGCGCGAAGTGGAGTGGCTGTCACGGCTCCGGCGGGAACTGCCCAACCTGCGGGCGGCGCTGGACTTCTGCACCGCCGGGCCGGGCGAGCCCCGGGCCGGGCTGACGATCGCCGCGAACCTCACCCGGGTCCGCTTCTGGTTCTTCAGCAGCTCCCTCGGCGAAGGCCGGCACTGGCTGACCCGCACCCTCGGCCTCGCCCCCGACGCCCAGGGTCCGCTGCGGGCCGGCGCCCTCGCGCTCGCCACCTGGATCGCGCTGTGCCAAGGGGACCAGCCGGCCGCCGAGCGCTTCCTCGCCGACTGCCGGGAGTCGGCACGGCGCATCACCGACGGCGCGGCGGAGGGCGCCCTCACCTATATCGAGGGCGCCCACGCCCTGCTCGTCCAGCGGGACCCACGCGCCATCGCACTCTTCGCGCGGGCCCGGGAGCGGTACCGCCGCGACGGCCAACTCGGTGACGCCCACATGGCCACGATGCTCGGGGCGATGGCATCGGCCCTGCTCGGCGAGCGGCAGGCCGCGCTGGCCGACTGCCGTGCCCATATGACCGAAGCCGACGACTACCGGGCGGGCTGGGCGTATTCGTGGGGCCTGTGGGTGATGGCCCTGGGCGAACTGCGCCACGGCGACCCCCACCGGGCCGCGGGTCTGCTCGACGACTCCCTGCGCCGTCAACGCGACATCGGCGACCGGTGGGGCCCCTGCTGGGGCGTCCACGCCATGGCCTGGACCGCCGCCGCCCTCGGCGACCCCCACCGGGCCGCCCGGCTCATGGGTGCCTCCTACCAGCTCCGCGAGGCGATCGGCGTCGCGCTCGCGGGTCTGCGCCCCCTCCACGACGCCCACGCCGAGGCGGAGCGCGTCATCCGTGGCGCCCTCGACGCGCGGGTCTACGCGGCGGCCTTCGCCGAGGGCGCCGCCGCCCGCGACGCCGTGGGGCTCGCGCTGGTCACCGGCCGGTGAGCCGCGGCGGCCCGGGCGTTCACCACCGGACGGCGGTGAAGTCGACGGGCCGGGGCCGCAGTGCCCGGGTGCGGACCGTCAGCCGTTCGAGCCGCCGGGACATCTCCGCCGCCGGGAGCCGCTTGCGGTCGCCGTGGCCCGGCAGCAGCCACTCGAAGCGCAGCCGGGCCGCGGTGCGCGACAGGGAAGCGGCCAACTCCTCGATGGAGTACCAGGTGACGCTTTCCGCCACCTCGATGTCCGCCGTCGTGCGTGACCAGTAGAGGCTGTCGCCGCTGAAGCAGTACCGCTCGTCCGCGACGTAGAGCACGCTGCCTCGGGTGTGCCCGGGCAGCGGATGGGCGATGACGCCCTCGGCGATCGCGGCCGGACCGGTGCCGCGCAGCACGCGGTCGGCGTCCGGCGCGGCGTCGAGGTCGCCTTCGTGGATCCATAACCGGGCCCCGAAACGGTCGGCGTAGCGACGCCCGTGCGCGACGTGGTCCCGGTGGGTGAGCAGGACGTCGGTGACCGGGCCCAGCGCCTCGTACCGCGCGGCCAGCGGCTCGCTCCAGCGGGGTGTGTCCACCATCATCCAGGTCCCCGAAGGGCGGTGCAGCAGATAGGAGTTGGCCCCGGCGGTGTGGTTGGAGTTGTGGCCGCACAGCAGGACCCCCTCGTCGAGGGCCATCGGGAACGGGTCCTGCGCCGGGTCCAGCCGGCCGGCAGTGCGGCGGATCGAGCGGGTGGGGCAGGCGTACGCGGCGGCGTGCAGCAGACCGGCCTCCGCCGCGTCACGCGGCTGGCGGAGGATCTCCGAGCGGCCGTCGACCTCGCCGATCAGCGTCGGGGCGAGCTGCCGGGCGACGTCGCAGTTCGTACAGCGGTCGTCCACGTACCAGCCGTCGTCGTCCTTGGGTGTCCCCGACGGTGCGTTGCCCATGGTGAGGCTCCTTTCCAGGCTTCCAGGCTTCCAGGCAGGTGCGGGCGGTTCACGGTTCGGCCGCCCGCACCCAGAGGTATCCCGGGCCGCGAGAGGAAAGGAAGGGGGAAGCGTTCTTGTGGTTTGCCGCCGGACCGCCTCTCTCCGCCATGAGGAGCGCGAAGGGAAATGTGCCGTTTGTGCCTTATCGGCGAGTGCAGCTGTTTATTGTCGTACCTGTTGTCGCGCCCGTCGCGGGAAGGCACAGCGCGTCCCGGTCGCCCGCGCTGTGGCTCACGTACCGGCCCACGCACGCGTTCCTGGTGGTACGGCCGCGCTCCGCGCACCAGTTGACCGCCTCCGCCCCATTGGCGAACGGCCCGGGGGCGTAGAAGACCCAGTAGCCGGGCTTGAGCGAGGCGTAGTCGTCGCTGCGCAGCATGACCGCCTCGGGGATGCTCGCGCGGACGGTCGCCAGCCGCCGGTCCCGGGTGGCGGTGCCGGTGGAGACGGGCTCGGAGTGGAGCTGGGCGATCCAGGTGCCCGCGGGCCCGGCCGGGGCCGGGCTCCCCGCGGCGGAGGCGCGCGGGGTGGGGCTCTTGCCGGCGGTGCCGGGCCTGCCGTCACCCGCCGTGCCGGGGGATGCCCCGGTGGCCGGCCCGTCGGCGGCGCGGGTCCCGTCGCCGCCGGGTTTGACGGCGAGATAGACGCCACCCGCCAGCAGCACCGCGGCGACGGCGGCGGCCACGACCGCCAAGGGGCCGCGCCGGGAGCGCGGTGCGCCGGGCGGCATGGGGCCGGTGGGCCCGGTGCTCCCGCCGGAGCCGTTGGTGACCGTCGGCAGGGAGTGCGGGGGCGTGGCCGGCGGGCGGGGCCCGTCCCACCGGGTCGGCGGATGGCCGGGGGCCGCTTCCGCCCGCGCCAGCAGCTCGTCCAGCCGGGCGCCGTCGGGCCGCGCGGCCGGGTCCCGTACCAGCAGGGCCGTCAGTACGGGTGCCAGCGGCCCGGACCGCACCGGCGGTGGCACCGGGTCGTCCAGGACGGCGGCCAGGGTGGCGAGCGTGGTGGCCCGGCGCAGCGGACTGATGCCCTCCACGGCCACGTACAGCAACATGCCCAGTGACCAGAAGTCGGAGGCCCAGGTCTCCTCGCCGCCCCGGATGCGCTCGGGGGCGATGTACTCGGGCGAGCCGATGAGATCGCCTGCCGCCGTGAGGGCGGTGGAGCCCTGGAGCGCGGCGATGCCGAAGTCGGTGAGGACCGCCCGGCCGTCCGCGCGCAGCAGGACGTTCGCCGGTTTCACATCGCGGTGGTGGATGCCGGCGGCGTGCGCGGCGCGCAGCGCGGAGAGCACCTCCCGGCCGACGCGGGCCGCCTCCTGCGGCGGCAGCGGGCCGTGGACGAGGCGGTCCTGCAGACTGTCGCCCGGCAGCAGTTCCATGACCAGCCAGGGGTGCGGATCCTGGGCCACGATGTGATGGATCGTCACCACGTGGGGGTGGGACAGCCGGGCGAGGGCCCGCGCCTCGCGCAGCACCCGTTCCCGCAGGACACGCGTCGCCTCGGAGCCCGGGGCCGCCGACCCCGGGTCCGGCGGTCGCACCTCCTTGAGCGCGACCTCGCGGTGCAGCGCCAGATCACGCGCCCGCCACACCGTCCCCATCCCGCCGCTGCCGAGCCGCTCCAGCAACGCGAAGCGCCCGTCGATGATCCGCCCGCTCTGCCCGCTCGCGCCCCCGGTCATGGCGCCAGGGTAAGGGCTGCGACCCACCGTGGACCCGCCGACCGCCGGGTAACTCCGGCCGGTGGAACAGCCCTTGGGGGAGGGCGGCGGTGGCCGGGGTGGTGCTGTGCCCGGTACGCCGTCCGTCCCCCTACCAGTGGCGGCCCGTCGGGATCGCCGCCAGGTGCGGCGACGACAGGTGCAGGACCTCGTAGCGCTCGGTGTCTTCCTGGGCCTCGGGGACGGCGTCCGCCCAGAGGGTGAAGCGCATCAGTTCCCAGTGGCGGGGGTCGAAGGCGAGGGCCGTGGTGTGGACGTCGGCACGGCGGGCCCGCGCGCGCAGTTCCGCCAGGGCGTCCTCGGCCAGGGCGGCCGGGTCGGCTCCGGCGGGCAGCGGGGTGACGCTGCGGGAGGCGGCCCGGGGCATGCCCGCGCGGGCCGGGCCCGCCTCGCAGGCGATGCCCGCCCACTGGCGGACGGCGGGGCGCCCGAAGTCGGCGATGATGCCCTGGAAGCCCCCGCGGCCGACGAGGAAGTGGCTCATCGCGCCGATGTCGTTCCACAGATAGAAGGGGGCGTACTGATGGACGGGGGAGCCGTCCACGCCGCGCTCGCGGATGACATAGGCCTTGAGCCCGAGACCCGGCCGGTCGTCGAGGGCGTGGCCGCGGGTCGCCACCCGCTCCCGGATGATCCCCATGTCGTAGTCGGCGGGCAGGGTGATCTCGTACTGCATGGCGTACATGAGGTGTTCCTCGGTTCGTCTGTCGTCTGCGGGTACCGGCTAGGGGAGTGCGGCCAGCAGGCCCAACGCGCCCCTGACGGCCCGGTCGTACGGCTCCGTGGACCCGGCCGCACGGGCGAGGACGTAACCGCCCTGGAGCACCGCGATGAGGGCCGAGGCCGTGTCTGCGGGGTCGGGGGCCGTGGCGGGTTCACCGCGCTCGCGGCCCTCCGCCAGGACCTCGGTGAGGCGGGTGCGCAGCCAGTCGAAGGTCTCCTCGACGGGCCCGCGCAGCACCGGGTCGGCGAGGACGTCCGGGTCCTGGGTGAGGCGTCCGATCGGGCAGCCCTTGAGGACGTCCCGCTCGCGCAGCAGATAGGCGGAGATCCGCTCGACGGCCGTACCGGGGGCGGAGAACTGCCGCTCCGCCTGCTCCCGCAGTTCGGCGGCGGTGCGGCGGATCGCGGCGAGCGCCAGATCCGGCTTGCCGCTGAAGTGGTGGTACATGCTGCCCTGCCCGGCGCCCGCGCGCTGCTGGATGGCCTTGGGGCTGGTGCCGACGTAGCCGCGCTCCCAGAGGAGTTCACGGGTGCTCTCGATCAGGCGTTCCGAAGTGCTCACAAGATCACTGTACATACCAGTAGGTACAAAGATCGAATGGCCGGGCCGGGATGAGCCCTACGGCCTAGCATGAATGCGTCACTCGCGTGGAAATCATCCGATACGTCGGCCAGGGTCGGTGCCGACCGTAGGAAGGGCGCGCACTCATGCCGGACACCTCCGCGTCAGGCCCGCAAGGCGCCCCCGGCTGGGGCGGACCGCCGGCGGCGGGGCATCCGCACCACGCGCCGCCCGGGCACCGCAGGCGCCGGAAGTGGCCGTGGGTCCTGCTGGTGCTGCTGCTGTTGATCGTCGGCGGGTGTGCCGTCCTGTTCGCCGTCGTCTCGAAGGAGTCCGACAAGACCGTCACGGTGAAATACGAGGTGACCGGCGACGCCAAGGACGTGACGATCGTCCACACCACCTGGAGCAGCGGAAACCGCTCCGAGAGCCTGCAGAAGGTGCCGACGCTGCCGTGGCGCAAGCAGATCGACACCAAGGGCTTCGCCAAGGGCGGTCTGCTCGCGGTCACCACCGGCCCCCGGGGCGGCTCGGTGACCTGCAGCGTCACCGTCGACGACGGCAGGCCGACCACCGCCACGGCGTCCGGCGCGGGGGCCACCGCCACGTGCGAGGGCTTCTGACCGCGCCGGCGTGCCCTGCGGGCCGCGGCGGGTCCGCGGCTACGACCGGCGGCGGGGCTTGCCGCGCTTGGCGCCCTTCGTGCCCTTGGCGCCGCCGGAACCACCGCGCGGGTTCTTGCCGGCCGACGTGCGGGCCGCGGGCTTGCGCCGGTCGCCGCCCGCCTCGGGGCGCTTGCGCTTCGGCTGCGCCGCCGGGGCCGGGGCCTGGGAGCGGCCCCGTGAGCTGTTGACGGTCCGCCCGCGGACGATGCCGATGAAGTCCTCGACCAGATCGGTGGTCCGATCCTCGGGCCACGACAGCGCGACGCGCGACTCGGGGGCGTCCGAGAGCGGCCGGTACGTGAGGTCCTTGCGGTGGTGCAGGCGGGCGAGCGACTGCGGGACGACGAGGAGTCCCACCCCGGCCGCCACCAGTTCGATGGCGTCCGCCGTCGTGGCGGGCCGCTCGAACGCCGGCTGCCCCGGCGGACGCTCCCAGCCGAGGGTGTCGTCGAGGGGGTGCAGCACGATCTCGTCGGCCAGGTCCTCGGCGGACACCTCCTCCACCGCCGCCACGACGTGGTCCTTGGGGATCACGACCACCGTGGTCTCGGTGTAGAGGGGGATCGCGCTGAGGTCCGTCCGGTCGACCGGCAGCCGGACGAAGCCCGCGTCGGCGCCGCCGCCCCGCAGCACGTCGAACGCTTCGGCGGGGGACACCGCGACGAGGGTCAGCGGGACGTCGGGCAACCGCTCGTTCCAGATCCGCACCCACTTGGTGGGCGTCACTCCCGGGACATACGCGAGCCGGAACGAAGGGGAAACATCCGAGCCTGTCACTCCGCCAGGTTACCGGTCGTGGTCAGAGGTAGCGCACACGCTCGATACTCTTGACACCATGACGTCGCACAAGACCACCCAGACCATGAAGCCCGCGACCGCGGCAAAGAAGCTGGGTGTGTACCTCGAGGCCACCCCCGCCGAGTTCCAGGAGGGTGTCGTCTCGCGCACCGAATTGAACGCCCTGCAGGCCGACCCGCCCGAGTGGCTGCAGGAACTGCGACGCAACGGCCCGCACCCCCGTCCGGTCGTCGCGGCGAAGCTGGGCGTCTCCATCGCGGGCCTCGCGCGCGGCGGGGTCACCGAAGCCCTCACCACGGAGCAGATCGAGGCGCTGAAGGACGCACAGCCCGAGTGGCTGCTGCGCGAGCGCGCCACCCAGGCCGAGGTCCGCAAGGAATCGGTGCGCATCAAGGAGAAGAACGCGGCGCGAGGCGAGTAACCCCGCCGACCGCCGCCCGGGCGGCGGTCGCCCCGCGGGACGGCGGCCCGCCGTCCCGCATGATCACCACTGTGCCCGGCCCCGGCCCCGGCGCGGGGCCGTCCCCCGGGGCGCGCTCGGCGATGCGCCTGTGCGCCGTAGAGGGGGCGCTCGCACAGCAGTACCTTCGGCTCCTGTGTCAGTGACGGACGGGGGCCGTGATGGGCGACGACAAACGCTGGCTGAAAGTCGGAGTCCCCGTCACCGGAGTGCTGCTCGCGGCGATCGGGCTGCTGTACGCCAGCGGCATCATCGCTCCCTTCGGGAAGACGGGGTACATCGAGCGAGCCGATGCCGCGTGCGCGAAGCACCGGCCGGCCCTCGCCGCGCTCGGCCCGTACCCGCGGAGCGCGGGACCGCCGGTGTTCTACGCCCACCTGCAGAGAGTGGCGGCCGTCATGCGGGCGGCGCACCGCGACTGGGGAAAGATCAAAGTGCCGCCGGGGATCGCGAGCTCCGTGCGCGACGCCTATGCCTCCACCGACACGGCGATCCGCCTGTATGAGCAATCGGTGGAGGAAGCGCGGCGGGGCGACTTCGCCAAGGCGGATGCCTACCTCCAGGACGCCAATAAACAGGGTCAGCTGGCGTTCACGAAGTCCCGTACGGCCGGGCTCAACGTCTGCCCCGCCGGCTTCTGACCCGCCCGCCCCGCCCGCCGTGCGGTGACCCGGCGGGATTCAGCGCGTACGGGCCGCGCCCGCCTCCGGCATCGGGCTCACATACACCCACTGGCCGTTGTCGCGGAGGAAGCGGCTGTTCTCGTGCTGGCTGTCCGCGTGCCCCCGCTCGCTGTAATGCGCGACGAATTCGACCGAGCCCTCGCTGTGGAAGGCACTGCCCCCCGTCGTGCCGAGGATCTCGAGCCCCGTCCACCGCTGGTCCGGGTCGAAGTCGAGGTCGGCCGGCCGGGTCGCCGGGTGCCAGGTACGCAGCAGATAGGCGGCGTCGTGGACGACGAAGGCGCTGTAGCGGGAGCGCATGAGCCGCTCCGGGGTGGGAGCCGTCGTCTCCCCGCGGTGGAAGCTGCCGCAGCAGTCGCGGTAGGTCGCTGCGCGCCCGCAGGGGCAGGGTGCTGAATCGGTGATCGCCGGCTGTCGGCGTGCGCTGTATCGGGCCACCCCACGATTGTGCCCGCTCCGCCGGGCGTCCCCGACCCGCGAGGGCGTCCCCTCCGGCGCCCCGCGGGTCGATTCCTTGCCGTGACAATCCTCCGGCGCCTTATAGCGGTTATTCCGTGATTTTAAAAGTCACGTGATCCAGGTACCGATTTCCGAAACTGTCAAGGGATTTCGGGAAAAATCTCGAACGGCTATTGACCGGTCCGTGAAACGCTCGCTACGTTGATCAAGGAACGAGGGGGACCCGACAGGAACTGGCGGCCCGGGCAGGCGTGATGGCCGTCCGGGCGGACCGCCGGCCTTGCCTGCGCAGCGTCTCCGTATTCATCGGGGTATTCACCCGAGTCGTGCTCCGAACAGCAATCAGCAGACGTGCGTGGAATAAAGAATTTCACGCTGTTCACTTGCGCTGCGCGTTGACCAGACACGCGGCCGGGGGAGTTTATCGTGGCCAGTGACGAGCGGACCGAACCCGCATTCAGCCCCACCGGAGACCCGGGCGCCGACGCCTTCCCGGCGTCCCGCGCCCAGCAGCGGATGTATTTCCTCCAGGAGCTGGAGGAGGGCAGGCCGACCTATCACATGCCCGTCTTCTACGCCCTCGACGGCCCGGTCGACGCCGAGGTGCTCGCCCGGTGCGCGCGGCGGCTGACGGACCGGCATGAGGCGCTGCGCACCAGGTTCGCGCTGCGCGACGGCGAACTGCTCCAGGTCATCGACGAGCGGGCGCGGTGGGAGTGGCGGACGGCCACGGCCCACGACGCCGACGACGTCACCCGCTGGCTGGAGGCCGAGCACCACCGGCCCTTCGACCTGCACCACGGGCCCTTGTTCCGCGCCGGGCTGCTGCACACCCCGCGAGGTGGTGCCGTGCTCGTCCTGAGCATGCACCACATCATCGCGGACGGCTGGTCGGTCGGCGTGCTGATGCGGGAGCTGCTCACCGACTACGCGGCGCACACCGGGGACCCGGCGGCCGCCGCCGCGCCCCCGCTGGAGGAGCCCGGCTACCAGTACGCCGACTATTCGGAGTGGCAGCAGGACTGGCTGGAGAGCGCCGCCGCCCGCCGTCAGCTCGACTACTGGGCGAGGCAGCTGGCCGGGGAACTGCCGTCCACCGCCCTGCCCAGGGACCACCGGTCCCCCGCCCAGGGACACCGGAACACCGACGCCACCGCCGCCGTCCATGAATTCCCGCTGTCCCCGGACGCCCTCGACGGGCTGCGGCGGCTCTGCCGCGAGAGCGGGAGCACCCTCTACTCCGGGCTGCTCGCGGTCTTCCAGGTGCTGATGAGCCGCTACACCGGGCTGGACGACGTCATCACCGGCACCCCCGTCGCCAACCGGAACCGCAAGGAGTTCGAGAACACCGTCGGGCTCTTCGTCAACACCGTGGTCATCCGGTCCGACCTCTCCGACGACCCCAGCTTCCGCGACCACCTGGGGCGCGTCCGGGACACCGTCCTGGACGCCCAGGACCACCAGGACCTGCCGTTCGAGCGGATCGTGGAGCACCTGGGCCCGGAGCGGACTGCCGACAACGCCGCCCTCTTCCACGTCATGTTCGGCTTCCACGACGAGGACGACATGACGGCCGGCCTGCCCGGCCCGCGCGCCCGCCTCGTCGACGGGCCCGCCGGGAGCGCCAAATTCGAGCTGACCTTCGACGTCGTCCGGACCGGAGAAGCGATCCGCTGCCGGCTGGAGTACCGCGCCGACCTGTTCGAGGCGGCCACCATCGAGCGGGTCGCCCGGCACTACGAGCGGCTGCTGGACGGGGCCACGGCCCGCCCGGAGCTGCCCGTTTCCGCGCTGCCCATGCTGTCGGAGGCGGAGCTGCGCGGCATCGTCCCCGAGCTGCCGCCGGGCGCCGGGGCGCCCGACCGCTGCGCCCACGAGATCTTCGCCGGGCACGCGGCCGCGACGCCGGACGCCGTCGCCCTCGTCCACGGCACCACCCGGGTCACCTACGGGGACCTCGACCGGCGCGCCAACCGGCTCGCCCACCGGCTGCGGGAGCAGGGCGTCGGCCCCGACACGCTCGTGGGGCTCTGTCTGCGGCGCTCGCCCGACCTGGTCGTCGGGCTGCTCGGCATCCTGAAGGCGGGCGGCGCGTATCTGCCGCTCGACCCCGACAACCCGCCCGAGCGGCTGCGGTACATCATCGGCGACGCCGGACTGACCCACCTGGTCGGCGCCACGGACACCGCTGACCTCTGGGGCGATCTGCCGCTGCGCGCCGTCGACCTGGACCGTGACGCCGCCGTGCTCGCCACCGAACCGGACACCGCCCCCGAGACCGGCGTCACCCCCGACCACCTCGCCTACGTCATCTACACCTCCGGCTCCACCGGCCGCCCCAAGGGCACCCTCGTCCCGCACCGCAACATCACCCGGCTGTTCTCCGCGACCGACCACTGGTTCGGCTTCGGTCCCGACGACGTCTGGACGCTGTTCCACTCGGTCGCCTTCGACTTCTCCGTCTGGGAGCTGTGGGGCGCGCTCGCCCACGGCGGGCGGCTCGTGGTGGTGCCGTACGGGACGAGCCGGTCCCCGGAGGAGTTCCACCGGCTGCTGCGCGCCGAGCGGGTGACCGTGCTCAACCAGACGCCGTCGGCCTTCTACCAACTGGCCCGCGTCGACGAGGCGCACACGGCGGCCGGGCGGCGGCCGGAGGACGGCGGGCTCGCCCTGCGCTACGTCGTCTTCGGCGGCGAGGCACTCGACGTCGGCGCCCTCGGTCCGTGGTTCGAGCGGCACCCGGACGACGCGCCGCGGCTGGTCAACATGTACGGCATCACGGAGACGACCGTCCACGTCACCTACCGGCCGCTGACCGCGCGCGACGCGCGGGAGGGCCGGGGCAGCGTCATCGGCGTCCCGATCCCGGATCTGCGGCTGCACCTGCTGGACCGGCGCGGGAATCCCGTACCGCCCGGCGCGGCGGGCGAGCTGTTCGTCGGCGGCGCGGGCCTGGCCCGCGGGTATCTGCGCCGGCCCGGGCTGACGGCCGAGCGCTTCCCCGCCGATGCCTTCGGCGACGGCCGCGGCCCGGTGGGCGAGCGGCTGTACCGGACCGGTGACCTCGCACGCCTCCTGCCCGACGGCGACCTCGAATACCTCGGCAGGATCGACGACCAGGTCAAGATCCGCGGCTTCCGGGTGGAGCTGGGCGAGGTCGAGGCGGCGATCGCCGCGCACCCGCTGGTCGACGCCGCGGTCGCGCTCGTCCGGCCCGACGCCTCCGGCGCCGACACCCTGGTGGGCTATCTGGCGGCTGCGGGCGGCGGCCCCACCGTCGAGGACCTGCGTGAGCACCTGGCGCAGCGCGTCCCCGCCTACATGATCCCCGGCGTGTTCGTCAGCCTGCCGGAGTTCCCGCTGACCGCCAACGGCAAGGTGGACCGCCGCAAGCTGCCCGCGCCCGGCGCCGGGACGGCCCTGTCGCACACCGCCTACGAGCCGCCCCGGGGCCCCGTCGAGACGGGCCTCGCCGAGATCTGGCAACAGGTCCTCGGCCGCGAGCGGGTCGGCGCCCACGACAACTACTTCTCCCTCGGCGGCGACTCGATCCGCAGCATCCAGGTCCTGGCCCACGCCCGTGCGCGGGGGCTGGACTTTGCGGTGAGCGACCTGATGCGCCATCAGACCGTCCGCGACCTCGCGCCCGTCGTCACGGCCACCGCGGGGGCGGCGAAGGAGGCGGCGTACGAGCCGTTCTCGCTGCTCGACCCGCGCGACCGGGCCGCGCTGCCGGACGGGCTGGAGGACGCCTACCCGATGACCCGGCTCCAGGCGGGCATGCTGTTCCACAGCGACCTGCCGGCCAACGGGACCGTCTACCACAACGTCGCGAGCTACCACATCCGCGCGCCCTACTCCGAGCGCGCCTGGCGCGGGACGATCGCCCTCCTCGCCCGGCGGCACGAGATGCTGCGCACCGCCTTCAACCTGCACGGCTTCAGTGAGCCCCTGCAACTGGTCCACGCCGGCGCGGCGCCGGAGATCACCTTCGAGGACCTGCGCGCCCTCGACGAGGAGGAGCGGCGCGCCGCGGTCACCGCCCGCTACGACGCGGAGCGGGCCCGTCCGCTGGACTGGGAGCGGGCGCCGCTCATGCGCTTCCACGTCCAGCGCCGGTCGGCCGACACCTTCCAGCTCTTCCTCACCGAGCACCACGCCGTCATGGACGGCTGGAGCGAACGGTCGCTGTTCACGGAGCTGAGCGAGACCTACCTCCGCCTCCTTGCCGACGAGAGCCCGTCGGCGCACGGGCCCCGCTCGCGGTTCGCCTCCTTCGTCGCCCTGGAGCGCGCCGCCGTCGCCGGCGACGAACAGCGCGCGTTCTGGACGGAGCAGATGGCGGGCATGGCCGTCACCCGGCTGCCCCGCCGGATCCCGGCGACGGGCCCGGCGGAGACGGCGAAGATGTCGTGGCACCTCGCACCCCTGCCGGACGGCCTCCACGACCGGCTGGCCGCGCTCGCCGCCGAACTCGGGGTGCCGCTGCGGGTCGTGCTGCTCGCCGCGCATCTGCGGGTCATGGGACTGCTGGGCGGCAGCGACGACGTCACGACCGGCGTGGTCTACAACGGCCGCACCGAGGAGAGCGACGGCGACAAGGTCGTCGGCGTCTTCCTCAACACCCTCCCCTTCCGTCTCACCCTCCCCGACGGCACCTGGCGCGACCTCGTCCGCGCGGTCGCCGCGCTGGACGTCCGCGTCCACGAGCACCGCCGCTTCCCGCTGGCGGAGATCGTGACGGCGACGGGCGGCGGCGCGCTCTTCGAGACGTTCTTCAACTACACCCACTTCCACGTCGAGCGGGACGCCCCGGACCCGGACGCCTTCGCCGTCCTGGAGGAGGACGGGGAGGCCGGCACCGACGTCGCGTTCGGCGCGGAGTTCTCCCGCACCCCGGACGGCGACCGGCTGGAACTCGGGCTGCGCTACGACGCGGCCCGCATCACCCCCGAGCAGATCGCGGACATCCACACCCACTACGCCACCGTGCTCACCCTGCTGGCCACCGATCCGGACGGCACCGGGCACGACGCCGACCTGCTGACCGAGGACGAACACCGGGCGTACGCACGGTGGAACGACACCCGCGTCGACTACGAGCAGCCCCACGTCCTGCACACCCTGATCGAGCGCCAGGCCCGGGCGACGCCCGATGCCCCGGCCGTACGGTTCGAGGGCACCGCACTGGACTACCGGCGGCTGGACGAGGCCGCCGACGGCCTCGCCCGCGCCCTGCGCGAGCGCGGCGCCCGCCCCGGGGCCTTCGTCGGAGTCCTGCTGGACCGATCGGCGGACCTGTCGGTCACCCTGCTGGCGATCCTCAAGTCCGGTGCGGCCTACGTCCCCCTGGACCCGGACCACCCCGAGCAGCGGGTGACGTCCCTGCTGGCCGAGGCCGGCATCGCGCTGGTCGTCACCGACGAGCGCTGGGAAGCGCCCCTGCGCGCCGCGGGCATCGACGCGATAGGGCCGCGGACGACAGCACGCCACGCGGACGACCCCGCCACCGTCGGCGCCGGCCCGGACGACCCCGCCTACATGATCTTCACCTCGGGCTCCACCGGAAAGCCCAAGGGCGTCGTCGTCTCCCACCGCGCCATCTGCAACCGGCTGCTGTGGATGCAGGACGCGTACGGGCTGCGCACCGGGGAGCGGGTCCTGCAGAAGACGCCCTACACCTTCGACGTGTCGGTGTGGGAGCTGTTCTGGCCCCTCATGACCGGCGCGACCCTGGTGCTCGCCCGCCCCGGCGGCCAGCGCGACCCCGCGTATCTCGCCGCGACCGTCCGGGCGGAACACATCACCACCGTGCACTTCGTCCCCTCCATGCTGAGCGTGTTCCTGGAGGACCCGGCCGCCGCGGACTGCACCGGGCTCACCCGCGTGGTGTGCAGCGGCGAGGCCCTCCCGTACGACGTGCAGAGCAGGTTCTTCGAGCGGCTGCCCGGGGTGGAGCTGCACAACCTCTACGGGCCGACGGAAGCCGCCGTCGACGTGACGTCCTGGCGCTGCCACGACGACGGCACGGGCGTCGTCCCCATCGGCCGCCCCATCGCCAACATGCGGGTCCACGTCCTCGACCGGCACCTGGCCGAGGTGCCCCTGGGCGTCACCGGCGAGCTGTACCTCGAAGGCGTCGGCCTGGCCCTGGGCTACCACGGGCAGCCGGAGCTGACGGCCGAGCGGTTCATCGAGCACACCGGCCGGGACGGGGTCGCACGCCGGCTCTACCGCACCGGCGACCTGGCCCGGCACCGGCCCGGCGGCGAGCTGGAGTACGCGGGCCGCACCGACCACCAGCTCAAGATCCGTGGCTTCCGGGTCGAACCCGGCGAGATCGAGGCCGTCCTCGCGGACGACGACGCGGTGCGCGAATGCGCCGTCCTGCCGCGCGGTGACCGCCTGGTCGGCTACGTGGTCGCGGCCGCCGGACACCGGCCGTCGGCCGCCGGCCTCGCCGAGGCCGCCCGGCGCCGCCTGCCCGAGTACATGGTCCCCGGCGCCTGGGTCCTCCTCGACGCGCTGCCGCTGACCGCCAACGGCAAGCTCGACCGGGCCGCGCTGCCCGCACCGGACGACACCGACGTGCGGGGCGGGCGCCCCGCGGCACCCC
The DNA here is from genome assembly GCF_017876625.1 of Streptomyces syringium. Classification (NCBI taxonomy): domain Bacteria; kingdom Bacillati; phylum Actinomycetota; class Actinomycetes; order Kitasatosporales; family Streptomycetaceae; genus Streptomyces; species Streptomyces syringium. The sequence continues at coordinate 876,871 of NZ_JAGIOH010000001.1, read as the reverse complement.
CGCGCGACGAGCTGGAGTCCCGGCTCCTGGGGATCTGGGAGCGGCTGCTGGAGAGCGGCCCCCTCGGCATCCACGACGACTTCTTCGCCGCCGGGGGCCACTCGATCGCCGCACTGCGGCTGATCACCCGGATCAACGAGGAGTTCGGCGAGCGCCTCGGCGTCGGGACCGTCCTGGAGAACGCGACCGTCGCCCAGCAGGCGGACCTGCTGCGCGACACCCACCGGGCGGCCCCCGACGAGGGCGTCGTCCGCATCCAGCGGGGCGGCGACCAGCCGCCGCTGTTCCTCCTCCACCCGATCGGCGGGCACGTCTTCTGCTACCGGACGCTCGCCACGGCCCTCGGCCCGGACCGGCCCGTGTACGGCCTGACCGCCCCCGGCCTCGCCGAGGGCGACGCGCCCGCCACGGCCCGTACGGTCGAGGAGCTGGCGGCCCGGCACCTTCAGGCCCTGCGCCGGGTGCGGCCCACCGGCCCGTACCACCTGGCGGGCTGGTCGTTCGGCGGACTCCTCGCCTTCGAGATGGCCGCCCGGCTGCGCGCGGACGGCGAGCAGGTCGCCACGCTCGCCCTGCTCGACACCGCCTACCCGCGGCCCGAAGCCCCCGAGAGGGACGCCGAGTTGCTGGAGTGGTTCTACGAGGACCTCGCGCGGGCGGCCGGCGCCGCCTTCGACGACGACTCCCGGGCCGCCCTGCGCGCCCTGCTGGCCACCGCCGGCGATTCCGGCACCCGCATCAAGGCCCTGGCCGAGCAGGTGGCCGAGGACCGGCTCGCCCCCGGCCTCGACGCCGACCGGCTGGCCCGCCACTACGAGGTGTTCCGCACCGGCGTCCGTGCCGCCGCGGCCTACCGCCCGCCCCACCTCGACGGCCCGGTGATCTTCCATCAGAGCGCGACCGGCGCCGGCCAGGACGCCGCCCGGCAGTGGGCCGGCCGGGTCCGGGGCACGTTCGACGTCCACGACACCGAGGCCGACCACTACGACCTCATGCGTCCCCCGCACATCACGGCGGTCGCCGCCACCCTCACCGCCCCCCTCGCCCCGGTCCCGACCGGCCGGTGAGCGCACTCCCCACCCGCAGACCTCTTCGCAACGGAACGGAAGACCACGTGAGAAGCGAACACACCGGCCCGCCGGCCGCGCTCAGCGGCCGGATCGGCAGCGGGCCGAGCGAGCTGCTGCACGACGAGGTGCTGGACCCCCAGTTCAGGTTCGAGTCCCGGCACCTGATGGGCCACTACGTCGCCATCGAGAAGGTGCTCGCGGCCGAGTACGCGCGGATGGGGCTCGTCACCACCGACGAGGCCCACGCCATCGCCACCCTGCTCGACGGAGTCGGCCCCGACACCCTCACCGCGCGCCCCGGCGCCAACATGTCGGACATCGCCTTCGCCCTCGAACGCCACGTCGAGGAGAGCCTGGCGAAGCCGGTGCCGCGCTGGCACGTCGACCGCAGCCGCAACGACCTCCAGTCGTGCGCCCAGCTGATGTTCGGCCGCGCCCGCCTCGCCCACTTCGCGGCGGCGCTCCTGGAATTCGGCACCGCCGCCCACCGGCTGGCGGAGTCGACCCGCGAGCTGCCCATGCCGGGGTACACCCACTTCCAGGCCGCGCAGATCATCACCCCCGGCTTCTACCTCGCCGCCGTCAGCGAGCAGGTCCTGCACACCCAGCGGCGGCTGCTGGCGACCTACGACGGCCTCGACGCCTGCCCGCTGGGCGCCGGAGCCATGGCCGGACAGGAACTCGCCTGGGACCGCGAGAGGATGGCCCGCCTCCTCGGCTTCGCCCGCCCCCAGCCCAGCGCCCTCACCTCGGTCGCCTCCCGGCGCTGGAGCACGGAGATCACCGCGGAGCTCAGCCTCCTCGGCGCCGCCCTCAGCCGCTTCACCACCGACCTGCTCACCTGGGGCAGCAGCGAGTACGGCTTCATCGAACTGCCCGACGAACTCTCCGGCATCTCCTCCGCCATGCCGCAGAAGAAGAACTACCCCGTCCTGGAACGCGTCCGCGGCCGCACCGCGCACCTCGCCGCCTTCCACATCGACGGCCTCCTCGGCCAGCGCAACACCCCCTTCTGCAACCTGGTGGAGGTCTCCAAGGAAGCCGGCACCCACCTGCTGAACGCCTTCGAATCGGCGCACGGCACGGTACGGCTGTTCACCGAGGTGCTGCGCCGGCTGACCTTCCGGGCCGACCGCATGCGCGAGGTGTGCGAGCGGGAATTCCTCGGCGGATTCAGCCTCGCCAACTCCCTCACCCTGGGCCGGGGTGTGCCGTGGCGCACCGCCCAGGTCGTCGCCGGCCGGTACATCGTGCTGGCCGCCGCCGCCGGGCTCGCCCCCGCCCCGGGCGACGCGGACCTGCTGCGCGAGGCCGCCGCCGAGAAGGGCATCACCCTCGAGGACCCCGCGGAGCTGCTCGCCGAGGCCTTCGACGTCCGGCGCGGGCTGGAGCGCATGGCGTCCGCCGGATCGGCCCACCCCGAGGCCGTGCGCGAACTGCTGCGCACGCAGCAGGGGGAGTACGACGGGCTGCGCGAGCAGTGGGCGCGGCGGTCGGCGGCCCTGCGGGCCGGGGCGGACGAGACGGACCGGGCGCTGGGCCGGGAAGCGGAGCGGGGTGAGAGCCATGTCGGTACCGATGGTGACGAGCGCGGACCACGCTGAACACGCCGGCGGCCCGGGCGCCCGGACCGGTGTCGGAAAGGCCTTCGGAACGTTCGGGGAACTGCTGCAAGGGGCCCTGCCCGAGCCGCGCGGCGAGTTCCTCGTCACCTTCCCGATAGCCCGCTGGGCCACCGCCGTCTTCCACCACGACCCGGACGCCGACGCGATCGTCGTGCGCCCGGCGCACAAGGGCAAGTCCCGCCGCGTCGCGGCCCAGGTCCTCGCCTCCCTCGGGGTGCGCGGCGGCGGGCTGCTGGACATCAGCGGCGAACTGCCGGAGGGCAAGGGCCTGGCGAGTTCGTCCGCCGACCTGGTGGCCACCGTACGGGCGGTCGGCGCGGCCTGGGACGTGACGTTCACCCCGGCCCAGACCGAGGCGTTCCTGCGGGGCATCGAACCCGCCGACGGCGTCATGTACGACGAGATCGTCGCCTTCCACCACCGCGACGTGCGGCTCGGCCACCGGCTGGGCGCGCTGCCCCCGCTCACGGTCGTCGCCCACGACGAGGGCGGCCAGGTCGACACCGTCACGCACAACCGCAAGGCCAAGGTGTTCGACGCCGAGGAACGCCGCGAGTACGCCGCCCTCCTCGACGTGCTGACCGACGCGGTCGCGACCCGCGACGTGCGCACCGTCGGCGCCGTCGCCACCCGCAGCGCCGAGATGAACGCCCGGCACCGGGCCCGCGGCGGATTCGAGGACCTGCGCCGCCTGTGCCACGACGTCGACGGCCTCGGTCTGGTCCTCGCGCACAGCGGCACCATGCTCGGCGTCCTCCTCGAAGCCGCCGACCCGGGGCTGGCCGGCAAGGCCGAGCACATCCGCGCCGGCTGCGCGCCGCTCGGCGGCGAGGTCTCCGTCCACCGCGCACTGGGCACCGGCGACCGCTGGACACCGGCGACACCGGCGACACCGCCCGCCGCCGCCCCTCCCCGTGCCCACCCCAGTGACCACCCGAGCGCCCGTCCGAGCCACGAGCTGGAGACCTGAGCATGCTGTTCGACACCATGACCGACGCGATCGGCCACACACCGCTGGTACGGCTGCGGCTGGGCGAGGAACGGGGCGTGGAGGTCTACGCCAAGCTGGAGCTGCAGAACCCCTTCGCCATGAAGGACCGCGTCGCCCGCAACATCGTCCTGGAGGCCCGCCGGCTGGGCACCCTGCTGCCCGGCGCCCCGATCATCGAGAGCTCCTCGGGCACCATGGCACTCGGCGTCGCGCTGGTGGGCCGCTCCCTCGGCCACGCCGTGCACATCGTCACCGACCCGCGCATCGACCCGATCACCCTGGCCAAACTCCGCGCCCTGGGCTGCGAGGTGCACATCGTCGAGGCCATGACCAGCCACGGCTGGCAGAGCGCCCGGCTGGAACGGCTGGAAGAGCTGATGCGCGACCTGCCCGGCGCGTTCTGGCCGCAGCAGTACACCAACCCCGACAACCCCGGGGCCTACCGCACCCTCGCCGAGGAACTCCTGCGCGACCTCGGTGGCTTCGACGTCCTCGTCGGCGCCACCGGCAGCGGCGGATCGCTGTGCGGCTCGGCGCGCGCCCTCAAGGAGTCCCTGCCCGGGCTGCGCGTGGTGGGGGTCGACTGCGTCGGCAGCGCCCTGTTCGGCCAGCCGGACGTGCCCCAGCGCCTCCAGAGCGGCCTCGGCAACAGCCTGCTGCCCAAGAACCTCGACCGCTCGCTCATCGACGAGGTGCACTGGCTCAACGACCACGAGGCCTTCGCCGCCGCCTGGGACCTCGCCCGCGAGCAGCAGATCTTTGCGGGCAACACCTCCGGCTCCGTCTACCGCGTCCTCGGCTCGCTCGCCGCCACGGCCGCACCCGGCACCCGCGTCGTCGGCATCTTCCCCGACCGCGGCGACCGCTACGCCGACACCGTCTACAGCGACGAGCACTGGGCCCGGCACGACCTGAGCGAGCTGCCCACCGCACCCGCCCCCCGGGCCGTCCGCCCCGGCGACACCGCCCTGACCTGGTCGCACATGCCCTTCCAGGCCCCCGGCGAACTGCGCCGGCACCTGCTGTTCGTCGAGTCCAACACCACCGGCACCGGCATGCTCGCCCTGGGCCTCGCCCGCGAGCTGGACACCGTCCCCGTCCTGCTCACCGGCGACCCCGACCGCTACGCCGGGCTGGCGGACACCGGCTGCGAGATCATCGTCTGCGACGCCAACTCCCCAGCCGAGCTGCGCCGGGTGATCCAGGAGCGGTTCCGCCGCGAGGAGATCGCCGGCATCACCACCACCAGCGACTTCTACGTCCCCCTCGTCGCCGGACTCGCGCACTGGCTCGGCCTGCCGGGCAACCCCGCCGAGGCCATGGCCACCTGCCGCAACAAGGCCACCCTGCGGGAGACCCTCGCCGCGGCCGGGGTCCGCCAGCCGCGGTTCGCCGTCGTGCGCGAGGCGGCCGAGGTCGCGGCCGCCGTCGCCCGGGTCGGACTGCCGTGCGTGGTCAAGCCCGTCGACGACTCCGGCTCCACCAACGTCCTGCTGTGCGCGGACGAGGCGACGGCCACCGCCCACGCGGCCCGGATCCTCGCGGTGCGGAGGAACGTCCGCGGGCTGCCCACCGCCGGGAGCGCGCTGGTCGAGGAGTACGTGGACGCGCCGGAGTTCAGCGTGGAGATGTTCTCCTGGGACGGCGGCACCGAATGCGTGGGCATCACCGCGAAGTCCGTCACCGACGGGCCGCACTTCGTCGAGCACCGCCACATCTTCCCCGCCGACCTGCCGCCCGCCACGGCCGAGGAGATCACCGAAACCGTCCGCGCCGCCCTGGACGCGGCGGGCGTACGCCTCGGCGCCACCCACACCGAGGTCAAGCTCACCGCGGCCGGCGCGAGCATCATCGAGATCAACCCCCGGCTGGCCGGCGGCATGATCCCCGAACTCGTCCGCCGGGCCGGCGGCGTACGGCTCCTGGAGCAGCAACTGCGGGTGGCCGTCGGCCTGCCGCCGGAGCTCAAGCCCGACACCCACGGCTACGCGGGCATCCAGTTCCTCCTCGCCCCCGCCGACGGGCTGCTGACCGCCGTCGAAGGCACCGACGCCGTACGCGCCCTGCCCGGCATCGAGGCCGTCACCCTCACCGCCGCACCCGGAGACACCGTGCGCACCGCACGCGGCGCCGCCGACCGGCTCGGCCACGTCATCGCTTGCGCTGGCTCGGGGCGGCGGGTGGCTGGTGCTCTGGACGCGGCTTTGCGGCGCATTGCCTTGACCGTCGAGAACTAGGGCCTGCCGTCCTGCCGACTGCGGGCCGTCTTGCCGCCTGCGGCGGCGGGCGCCCTGCGGGCGCGTCCTCAATCGCCGGACGGGCTTTTCCTCCCCCGCCGCCGCCCGTCCGGGCGGCGGTCCCCACCCCCACCACCACCGAGGTGACCCACCATGAGCAACCCCTTCGAGAACGACGCCGCCACCTACCTCGTGCTGAAGAACGACGAGAACCAGCACTCCCTGTGGCCCGCCACCAACCCCGTGCCCGCCGGCTGGACGAGGGTCCACGGCGAGGACACCCGGCAGGGCTGCCTCGACTACGTCGAAGCGCACTGGACGGACATGCGCCCCGCGAGCCTCGCGGCCGCCATGGGCGACCCGCGTCCGTGACGACGGTGACCGGCGAGCCCGAGGAGATCCACCATGTTTGACACACCGCGCCGGGGCGCCACGCCCGTGCGGGCCGGCCACGAAGAGCTGCTGTGCGCGCTGTTCGCGGACGTCCTGGGCGTCCCGCGGGTCGGCCCCGACGAGAGCTTCATCGGCCTGGGCGGCGACAGCATCCTGGCCATCCAGGTGGTCAGCCGCGCCCGGCTGGCCGGGGTCGTTGTCAGCACCCGCGACGTCCTGCGCAAGGACACCGTCCGCGCGCTGGCCGCCGCCGCCCGCGAACCGGAGAGCACCGCCCCGCGCGTCCCCCCGCGCCGCACCGGCACCCTCCACCCCACCCCGATCATGCACTGGCTCCGCGAACTGGGCGGCCCGGTCGACACCTACCACCAGTCGCTCGTGCTCCGCACACCCCCGGGCCTGGACCCCCGGGCCGCCGAGACGCTCCTCCAGGCCCTGCTCGACACCCACGACGCGCTCCGGCTGCGCCTGCCCGCCGGCACCGACGCGCCGGTGTGGGAGCCGGTCGTCGAGCCGCCCGGCGGCGTCCGCGCGGCCGGCCTGATCGAAAGCCTCGACGCGACCGACCTCGCCGACGACGCCCTGCCCGCACTCACCCGGGACCGGATCCGCCACGCCCGGCGACTGCTGTCACCGCGGGACGGGGTCATGCTCCGCGCCGTCCTCCTCGACCGGGGGCCCGACCGGCAAGGACGCCTTGCGCTCCTCGTCCACCACCTGGCCGTCGACGGGGTCTCCTGGCGCATCCTCCAGGACGACCTGCGCACCGGCTGGCAGACGCTGTCCCGGGGCGGCGAGCCCGTGCTCGACCCGGCGCCCACCCCCTTCCTCCACTGGTCGAGCGTGCTGCTCACCGAGGCCGCCCACGGCCGCCGGATGGCGGAGGCCGACGCCTGGCAGCGCACCCTGCGCACCAACCCGGCACCGCTCGGCGGCGTATCGACCCGCGCCCCCGGCCCCGAGACGAAGGAGTGCCGGCACACCCTCACCCTCCCCCCGGAGATCACCGGCCCGCTGCTCACCGCCGCCCCCGCGCTCGTCAACGGCACCGTCAACGACGTCCTGCTGACCGGTCTGGCGCTCGCCGTGCTCGGCTGGCGCGGCGACGAGGGGAGCGACGGGACGGGCGCGGTCCTCGTCGACATCGAGGGCCACGGCCGCGAGGACATCGTGGACGGCCTGGACCTGTCCCGCACCGTCGGCTGGTTCACCACCGTCTATCCCGTCCGCTTCGCACTCGGCAGCCCGGACCTCGCCGACGCCCGCTCCGGCGGGCACACCGTCGGCACCGCCCTGCGGCTGGTCAAGGAGGGCCTGCGGGCCGTGCCCGACCACGGCATCGGCTTCGGCATGCTGCGCCACCTCAACTCCCGCACCGGCCCCGGCCTCGCCGGGCCGGGCATCCCGGAGATCGGGTTCAACTACCTGGGCCGGTTCCCGATGGGCGACACCGCCGACTGGGCGGCCGCCCCCGGGCACGACTTCGCCCTCGACGACGCCGACGACGGCCTGCCCATGGCCCATGCCGTCGAGGTCAACTCCGCCGCCCACGAAGGCCCCGGCGGACTGACCCTCAGCGCCACCTGGACCTGGGACCGCGACGCCTACCCGGCCGACCGGGTCAAGGCCCTGGCCGACGAGTGGTTCGCCATGCTGACCGCCATCGTCGCGCACACCGAACTGCCCGGCGCCGGTGGCCTGACCCCCTCCGACGTGTCCCACTCCGAGATCAGCCAGGCCGATCTCGACGACTTCGCATCCCAGCTCGGGGAGTTGCTGTGATCCCTCTGTCCCACGCCCAGCAGCGGCTGTGGTTCCTCGACCGCACGGGCGACGGCGCGCTCTACAACATCCCCGTCGGCCTGCGACTGCGCGGCACCCTCGACGCCGAGGCGCTGCGCACCGCGCTCGCCGACGTCAGCGCCCGGCACGAGGCGCTGCGCACCGTCTACCCCGACCACGAGGGGCGCCCCCACCAGCTCGTCCTCGATCCCGCCCAGGCACCGCCGGCCTGGACCGTGACCCACTGCCCCGCCGGCGCGCGCCCAGAGCGCGTACGGGCCGCGGCCCGGCACACCTTCGACCTCGCCACCGAACCACCGCTCCGCGCCGACCTCCTCGTCCACGGCGCTGACGACCACTACCTCCTGCTCGTCCTGCACCACATCGCGGGCGACGGCCGGTCGCTGGAACTGCTCGTACGCGACCTCGCCACCGCCTACGCCGCCCGGCTCGCGCACACCGAACCCCAGTGGCCCGAACTCCCCGTGCAGTACCCGGACTTCGCTCTGTGGCAGCGGGATCTGCTGGGCGACGCGGGCGACCCCGCGAGCCTCGTCTCCCGGCAGCTGGGCCACTGGTCCAAGGTCCTCGCGGAGCTGCCCGCGGAGCTGACGCTGCCCACCGACCGGCCCCGGCCGGCGCTGGCCACCCACCGGGGCGCGGTCGTCCACGCCGACCTCGACGCCCCGTCGCACACCGCCCTGGCGGCCCTCGCCCGCGACCGGCGGGCCACCCCCTTCATGGCCGTGCAGGCCGCGTTCGCCGCGCTGCTCACCCGGCTCGGCGCGGGCACGGACCTGCCGCTCGGCTGCCCCATGGACGGCCGGGACGACGAAGCCCTCCAGGACCTGGTCGGCTTCTTCGTCAACACCCTCGTCGTCCGCGCCGACACCAGCGGCGACCCGTCCTTCGAGACGCTGCTCGACCGGGTCCGCGACGCCGTCCTGGAGGCCCACGCCCACCAGGACGTCCCCTTCGAGGCCCTCGTGGAGGAGCTCAACCCGGCCCGCTCCGCGTCCCGGCACCCGCTGTTCCAGGTCGCCGTCGCCGCCCAGAGCACCGGCGGGTCGAACCCCCGGTTCCCCGGACTGGGCCTGGTGATCGAGCCCGTCCGCACCGGCACCGCCAAGTTCGACCTGACCCTGGAGGTCGACGAGCACACCGACGCGGCCACCGGCGCCCCCGCCGGCATCGGCCTCGCCCTGGAGTACGCCACCGACCTCTTCGACGAGGACACCGCCCGGCGGATGCTCGACCGCCTCGTCCGCGTCCTGCGCGCGGTCGTCCGCGACCCCGCCGCCCCCATCGGCCGGCTCGACGTCCTCTACCCCGCCGAACGCCACGACGTCCTCGAAGGCTGGCAGGGCCGGGCGCCCGAGGCCGGCGCGCACACCGTGCACGGCCTCTTCGCCGAGCGGGTCCGCGCCCACCCGGACCGGACCGCCGCCGTCAGCGGCGCGCGGGAGGTCACCTACGGCGAACTCGACGAGCGCGCCACACGGATCGCCCACCGGCTCACCGCCCTCGGGGTGCGGCCGGGCGATGCCGTCGCCGTCCTCATGGAGCGCTCCGTCGAGCTGATCGCGGCCTGCCTGGGCATCCTGAAGGCCGGAGGCGCGTACGTCCCCCTCGACGCCCGGGCCCCGCACGCCCGGACCGCCGCCATCGTCGCCGACACCGGGGCGGCCGTCCTGGTGACCGACGCGGACCCCGACCGGCGGCCCGCCGTCCGGCACACCCTGCGGCTGGGCGACGAGGCCGATCCGCTGCCCGCGCCCGCCGGGGCACCGGCCGTCGCCGGCCACCCCGACGCCCTCGCCTACGTCATGTACACCTCCGGGTCCACCGGTGTCCCCAAGGGCGTCGCCGTCCCGCACCGCGAGGTGGCCGCCCTCGCCCTGGACCGGCGCTGGCGCGGTGGCGCGCACGAGCGGGTGCTGTTCCGCTCGCCGCACGCCTTCGACGCCTCCACCTACGAGATGTGGGTGCCCCTGCTGACCGGCGGCGTCGTCGTCGTGGCCCCGCCCGGCGAGCTCGATGTGGACGAGCTGGCCCGCGTCATGGCCGACCAGCGTGTCACCGGCACCTTCCTGACCGCCGCCCTGTTCAACGTGCTGGCCGACCGGTGCCTGCCGCGACTGGCCTCGCTGCGCGAGGTCATGACCGGCGGCGAGGCCGCCTCGCCGCCGATGGTCCGCCGGGTGCTGGCCGCCTGCCCGGACACCACGGTGACCAACGCCTACGGGCCCACCGAGACCACCACCTTCGCCGCGACCTTCGCCCTGCGCCCCGGCCACGAGGTCGCCGCGGACCAGGTGCCGATCGGCCGGCCCCTGGACGGCACCCGCGCCTACGTCCTCGACGACCGCCTCACCCCCGTGCCCCCCGGCGTGACCGGCGAGCTGTACCTCGCCGGATCGGGCCTCGCCCGCGGCTATCTGAACCGCCCCGCCCTGACCGCGGAACGCTTCGTCGCCTGCCCGTTCGGCCCGGCGGGGGAGCGGATGTACCGGACCGGCGACCGCGCCCGGTGGAACGCGCACGGCCAGGTGGAATACCTCGGCCGCGCGGACCGCCAGGTCAAGATCCGCGGCTTCCGCATCGAGCCCGGCGAGGTCGAGGCGGCCCTCGCCGCCCACCCCCGCGTCGGCCAGGCCGCCGTCACGGTGACCGGCTCCGGCGCGGGCCGTGCGCTGGCCGGCTACGCCGTACCCGCCGACGGACAGCCCGCGCCCACACCGGGCGAACTCCGCGACCACCTGGCCCGGGAACTGCCCGACTACATGGTCCCCGCCGCCCTCGTCGTCCTCGACGGCTTCCCCGTGACCCCCAACGGGAAGGTCGACCTGCGGGCGCTGCCCGCCCCGGACCCGGTCACGGCCGCCGGAGACCGCACCGCGCCGGAGACCGCGGCGGAGCGGGCCCTGTGCGAGATCTGGCAGCGCGTGCTCGGCCGTGACCGCGTGGGCACCCGCGAGAACTTCTTCGACCTCGGCGGGCACTCCCTGCTGGCCGCCCAACTGCTGTCGGACATCCGCTCCACGCTCGGCGCGGTGGTGAGCGTCCGGCAGTTCTTCGCCGGACCCACGATCGCCGAACTGGCCGCCCTCCTCGACACGGGCACCACCGGCACGGACGACGGGGAACCCCCGGTCGTCCGGCGCGCCCGCCGCCACCGGCCGCTCTGACCGCCCCACCGCCACCGCCACCCCACCCGACTTCGAAGGAACACCCGCTGTGAGCCAGTCCCGCATCGAGGACGTCCTGCCGCTCGCCCCCCTCCAGGCCGGCATCCTCTTCCACGCCCAGTACGACGAGAGCGAACTCGACGTCTACGTAGCACAGTTGGCCCTCCACCTCGACGGCCCGCTCGACGCCGCCCGGCTGCGGCAGGCGGCCGACGCGATCGTGGAACGCCACGCCAACCTCCGCGCCGGGTTCCTCCGCCGCTCCAACGGCGACCCCGCGCAGGTCGTCCAGAAGGGCGTGCGCGTGCCGTGGGAGGAGGCCGACCTCACCGGCCTGGACGAGGCCGCGCGCGAGGCCGCCACCGACCGGCTGCTGGACGAGGACCGCAGGCGCCGCTTCGACCTGACCCGCGCCCCCCTGCTGCGCTTCACCCTGATCCGCACCGGCCCCGGCCGGCACCGGCTGCTCCTGACGTACCACCACATCCTCATGGACGGCTGGTCCTGGCCGGTCCTCGTCCGCGAGATGCTCGCCCTCTACCACGCGGCACCCGGCCACGACCCGCTGCCCGCGGCCACGCCCTACGCGTCCTTCCTCAGCTGGCTGGGCGACCGCGACCGCGAGGCGGCGCGCGAGGCCTGGGGCCGGGCCCTGTCGGGCCTGGCCGGCGGCAGCCGCACCGCGCCGACGGCCACCGGCCCGGGCGGCGGGCTGCCGGACCGGGTGGAGACCGAGCTGACCGAGTCCGCCACCGCCCGCCTCACCGAACTCGCCCGCGGCCACCGGCTCACCCTCAGCATCATGATCCAGGGCGCCTGGGCGGTGCTCCTCGGCCAGCGCACCCGCTCCGACGACGTCGTCTTCGGCGCCATCGTCAGCGGCCGCGCACCGGAACTGCCCGGCGTCGCCGACATCGTGGGGCTGCTCATCAACACCGTCCCCGTCCGGGTACGCATCGACCGCTCCGAGCCGCTGACCGGCCTCTTCGGCCGCCTCCAGGAGGAGCAGGCCCGGCTCATCGACCACCACCACCTCGACCTCGTCGAGATCCAGCGGCTGGCCGGGGCCGGTGAACTCTTCGACTCCTGCGTGGCCTTCCAGAACTACCCCGTCGACCCGGCGGGCCTGGCCGCGCTCTCCGACGGTGAACTGCGCGTCACCGGCGTCGACCCCTACGACGCCGCGCACTACGCGCTCACCCTGACCGCCATTCCCGGGCCGCGGCTGTGCCTCCAGGTCGACTACCGCCCGGACGTCTTCGACCGGGACGAGGCGGACGCCATGCTGGCCCGCCTGGTCCGGATCCTCGACGCCGTGGCCGCCGACCCCGGCCTGACCGTGGGCCGGCTGGACACCCTCTCACCCGCCGAACGGCACCGGGTCCTGGTGGAGTGGAACGACACCGACCGGGAGGAGGACTACACCGAACTCGTCGAGCGGGTCCGGGCCGTCGCCGAGCGCACTCCGGACGCCGTCGCCGTCACGGACGCCGCCGAAGAGCTCACCTACGGGCGGCTCGTCGCCCGGGCGGACGCGCTCAGCCACCGGCTGCTGGCCGCCGGCGCCGGGGCGGGCTCCCTGGTCGCCGTGCTGTCCGAACCCACCGCCCGGGTCCCCGTCGCCCTGCTCGGCATCCTCGGCGCCGGCGCGGCATACATCCCCCTGGACCCCGAAGGCCCCGTGGGCCGCACCAGCGACCTGCTCGCCGCCGGGGGAGTGGGCTGGCTGCTCGCCGCCCCCGGCCGGCGCCCGCGCGCCGACGAGATCGCCGCCGCCACCGGCGGCACCGTCCGGGTCCTCACCCTCGACGACACCGAGGAGTCCGGGCAGCGCCCGCCCCTCGCCGGGGGCCGCGACGCGCTGGCCTACGTCTGCTTCACCTCCGGCTCCACCGGCAAGCCCAAGGGCGCCATGGTCCACCGCCGCGGCATGAACAACCACCTGCTCGCCAAGATCGAGGACCTGCGGCTGGCCGCCACGGACCGCGTGGTGATGAACGCCCCGCTCACCTTCGACATCTCCGTCTGGCAGATGCTCGCCCCGCTGATCGTCGGCGGTCGGGTCCACCTCGTCGGCCGCGACGTGGCCCGCGACGCCGCCGCGCTCTTCGACGAGGCCACGCGCACCGGCATCACCGTGCTGGAGACCGTCCCCTCCTTCGTCCGCGCCGCCGTGGACCTGTGGGACGGCGGCACGCCCGCGCCCGCACTGCCCGCGCTGCGCTGGTTCATCGTCAACGGCGAGGTGCTGCCCCCCGAGCTGTGCGAGCGCTGGTACGCCCGCTACCCGTCGGCGGCCATCATCAACGCCTACGGCCTCACCGAGTGCTCCGACGACAACACCCACGCCTTCATCACCCACGACGTCACCGCCCAACTCGACCAGGGACGGCTGCCGGTGGGCAGGCCGCTGCGCAACAACCGGCTCTACATCCTCGACCAGGGCCTCGCGCCCGTGCCGCCCGGCGTCCCGGGTGAGCTGTTCATCGCCGGCACCGGTGTGGGACCCGGCTACCTCGGCGACCCGCGCCGCACGGCCGAGCGCTACGTCCCCGACCCCTTCGCCACCGAGCCCGGTGCGCGGATGTACCGCACCGGCGACCTGGCGCGGCTGCGCGCCGACGGCCAGCTCGACTTCCTCGGCCGCCAGGACCATCAGGTCAAGATCCGCGGCAACCGCATCGAGCTCGGCGAGGTCGAGACCGCCCTGCGCGCCGTGGACGGCGTCACCGAGGCCGTCGTCGCCGTGGACCGCGACGGCGCCGGCGGGCAGCGCCTGATCTCCTACTTCACCGGCGCCGCCACGCCCGGGGAGGTCCGGTCCGCGCTCGGCGCCGCACTGCCGAACTACATGGTCCCGTCCCTGTTCCTGCAGCTGGCGACGTTCCCCCTCACCACCAACGGCAAGCTCGACCGCAAGGCCCTGCCCGCCCCCGAGACGGTCCACCGGACCGTGGGCCGGGCCCCGGGCACCGAGCGCGAGCGGGCCGTCTGCGCGATCTTCGCCGAGGTCCTCGGCCTCCCCGAAGCCGGCCTCGACGACGACTTCTTCACCCACGGCGGCCACTCGATCCTCGCCACCCGCCTCGTCGGCCGGATCCGCACCGCCCTCGGCGCCGAGGTCAGCATCCGGGACCTGTTCGAGACGCCCACCCCGGCCGGCGTCGTGGCACGGCTCGCCACGGCCACCCCCGCACCCGCCCGCCCGGCCCTGCGCCCGCGCGCCCGGCAGACCGCGACCGGCTGACAGCGACCGGCTGACCCGCCGCACCCCGCCCTTCGAGAGGAGCCCCCATGACCCGGACGGACGCCCCCGTCCCGCTGCGCATCGCGCGGCAGGCGGCCCGGACCCCCGACGCGATCGCCGTCAGCGGCCCCGGCCAGGAACTGACCTACCGCCAACTCGACCGGCGCGCCCGCGCCCTGGCACGCGACCTGCGCAGCGCCGGAGCCGGTCCCGAGGACACCGTCGTCCTCGGCGTACGCCGAGGCGCCCACTGGGCCGTCGGCCTGCTCGGCATCTGGTACACCGGAGCCGCCCTGCTGCCCGTCGACCTCGACGCCCCCGACGAACGGCTGCGCACCCTCGTCGCCGCGGCCCGCGCCCGGCACGCCGTCGTCCCCTCCCGCGCCGACGCCACCGGGCTGCGCACCCGCTGCGGCACCGAGCTGTTCTGGGCCGCCACCGACGAAGCGGCCACCGGCGCGGGAGCCGACGGCGGCCCCGTCGCGGACATCGCGCCGGGCTTGCTTGCCTACGTCCTCTTCACCTCCGGCTCGACCGGCACGCCCAAGCCCGTCGCCGTCACCCACGCCGCCCTCACCCACCAGGCCACGGCGCTCGCCGGACGGTACGCCCTGACGGCCGACGACCGGGTGCTGCAGTTCGCGGCCCCCGCCTTCGACGTGTCACTGGAGGAGGCCGTACCCACCTGGTGCACCGGCGGCGCCGCCGTGTTCGTCGAGGACAACGTCCTCTCGCCCGCCGAACTGGAGCCGTTCCTCGCCGACCACCGCGTCACGCTCGTCAACCTGCCCACCCCCTACTGGGCGCAGTGGGCCCGGGACGTCGAGCGGCGCCCCCGGCCCCTGCCCCGGGCGCTGCGCCAGGTGGTGATCGGCAGCGACGCCGGCCGGATCGCCGACCTGGTCCGCTGGTTCGCCGCCGGCGGCCCCCCGGTCATCAGCTCCTACGGGCTGACCGAGACGACGATCACCGCCACCACCTACGAGCCGCACCCCGCGGCACTCGCCGGGCGCCCGGGCGACGAGGTGATCCCCATCGGCGTACCGCTGCCGGGTGCCCGCGCCTACGTCCTGGACGGCGAACTGCGCGAGGCCGCCCCGGACGTGGCCGGCGAGCTGTACATCGGGGGCGGCTGCCTGGCCCGCGGCTACCACGGCCGGCCGGGCCCGACGGCCGAGCGGTTCGTCGCCGACCCCTTCACCACCGAGCACGGCGCGCGCATGTACCGGACCGGGGACCGCGTCCGGCGCGGCGCCGACGGGACGCTCGCGTTCCTCGGCCGCTCCGACGACCAGGTCAAGATCCGCGGGCACCGGGTGGAGCTCAAGGAGGTCGAAGCGGCCGTCGCGGCGCACCCCGCGGTCGAGGAGGTGGTGGCCCGCGCCCTGCGCGACCGGGACGAACCGCAGCTGGCCGCCTACGTCGTGGCCGCCCCCGGCACGACCGTGGAGCCCGACGACATCCGCCGATTCCTCGGTGACAGAGTGCCCGGCTACCTCGTACCGTCCCATGTCGTCGTGCTGGCCGAACTGCCGCGCACCCCCGGCGGCAAGCTCGACCCGCGCGCCCTGCCGGATCCCGCGCGGACAGCGGACCGGCCGCTCGCCACCGCCTCGTCCCGCTAGACCGACGACCCACAGTTAAGGAAAACCCAGGTGTCCGTCTCCACCGCGGAACTCGCCGCGCCCGACCGCCGGCGCCGCCGCGACTTCCGGCTGTTCATGTCCTCCCACATCTGCAATGAACTGGGCAGCAGCATCACCTACGTCGCGCTCCCGCTGATGGCCGTGCTCACCCTGCACGCCTCGCCCTGGGAGGTCGGCCTGCTGGCCGCCGCGGAACAGGCGGCCGCGCTGGTGCTCGGACTGCCCGCCGGGGCATGGGTCGACCGGATGCGCCGCCGCAACGTGATGATCGCCGCGGACGCGGTGCGCGTCGTGCTGTTCACCGCCGTCCCCCTCGCGTATCTGCTGGACCTGCACTCCATGCCCCTGCTCTACACCGTGGCACTGCTGATGGGCTGCGCCCGGCTCTTCGGCGATGTCGCGGACCAGAGCTATCTGCCCACGCTGGTCGGGGACTCCGAGCTGATCAACGGGAACTCCAAGCTGGAGACGGTCCGTTCCGCCGCCGAGCTCGGCGGCCCCGGCATCGCCGGATTCATGGTCCAGGCCTTCGGCGCGGCCGGGACGATAGCCGGCCAGGCCGTCACCTCGCTGGCCTCCGTGATCCTCCTCGGCCGCATCGGCGCCCGCGAGGAGCAGCCCGCCGCCGCCCGCAAGGGCGGGCTGCTCACGGACATCCGCGAGGGCCTGTCCTACGTCCTGGGCCACCGGACCCTGCGGCTCATCGCCCTCAACACCGCGGCGACCAACCTCTTCCTCAGCGCGACCATCACCCTCGAGGTCCTCTTCCTGAGCCGGACCGTCGGACTGCCGGCCGCGGCGGTCGGCTGGGTGCTCGCCGTGTCCACGATCGGTGCGATGCTCGGCGCGCTCGTCGTCGGCCGGCTCTCCAAGGCCATCGGCGCGGCCCGGCTCACCTGGCTGTCCCTGCTCGCCACCGCGCCGTTCGGACTGCTGCTGCCGCTGGCGGAGAAGGACTGGCGGATCGGGCTGTTCATCCTCGGCGCGGTGGTCCAGTCGGCCGGCATCACCCTCTACAACATCTGCCAGGTGACGTACCGCCAGACGGAGTGCCCGCCGCACCTGCTCGGCCGGATGACGGCCACCATGCGCTTCCTGGTCCAGGGCGTCCTCCCGCTGAGCGGTCTGCTGGCGGGTGCCCTCGGCGCGCTCATCGGCGTCCGGGAGACGCTGTGGATCTTCGCGGCCGGACTGGTGCTCGCCCCGCTGGTGCTGCTGTGCTCGCCGCTGCGCACGATGCGTGACTTCGAGCCGACTTCGCTCTCCTCGGAGCCGGTGGAAGCGGCATAAGAGAGCGTGATCGAGCAAGAGTGCGGTCATTTCAGGTCGGGCGTGCCTGGCTGCCCGCCCGTCACGACAGTGGCCCGAACCCGTCGGTCTCCGACGGGTTCGGGCCACCCGTACGTCCGCCCCGGAAAGCCGCGCGCTACCGCTGCGGTGTGAACCTCACCGGCAGGGCGAGCAGCCCGCGCAGCGCCATGCTGGGCCGCCAGGAAAGCGCGGCGGGGTCGACGTCGAAGGCGAGGTCCGGGCAGCGCTCCAGCAGCGCCTTGAGGGCGATGGCCGCCTCCATCCGGGCGAGCGGGGCGCCGATGCAGTGGTGGACACCGTGACCGAAGGCGAGGTGCCCACGGGCCTCGCGGCGGATGTCGAAGCGGTCGGGGTCGGGGAAGTGCCGGGGATCGCGGGCCGCCGCGGCGAGCACGACGATCACCGGTTCCCTGGCGGGGACGGTGGTGCCGCCGATCTCCACCGGCTCGGCGGTGTAGCGGAAGGCGCACCGCTCCACCGGGCAGCCGTAGCGGAGCATCTCCTCGATCGCGCCGTCGAGCAGGGACCAGTCGGCGCGCAGTGCCGCCAGCTGGTCGGGGTGGCGCAGCAGCTCGTGGACGCCGCTGGAGATGAGGTTGACGGTGGTCTCGTGGCCGGCGACGAGCAGGACGAAGGCCATGCCCAGCAGTTCGTCGGGTGAGAGCCGGTCGCCGTCGTCGTCCGTGGCGGTGGTCAGGGCACTGAGGAGATCGTCGCCGGGCGACTGCCGCTTGGCCTCGATGAGCGAGACGAAGTACGCGGTCATCGCCTGGGCCGCGGCACCGGCGGCTTCCGGGCTGCTGGGGAGGACGACCTCGTTGGACCACTCACGGAACGCCGCGCGGTCGCCGACGGGCACCCCGAGCAGCTCACAGATGACCGTCAGCGGCAGTGGCAGCGCGAAGGACTCCACGAGGTCGGCGCGGCCGAGCGGCAGCATCGCGTCCAGGAGTTCGCCGGTCCACCGCGAGATGCGCGGGCGCAGCTCCTCGATGCGGCGCGGGGTGAACTCCTTGGCGACGAACTTGCGCAGGCGCGTGTGGTGCGGCGGGTCGACCTGGAGCATGTTCAGCCCGATCGCGTAGCCGCCGTCGTCCTCCCAGTCCGGCGAGTAGCGGATGTCGTTGCGCAGCCGGGGGTCCGTCAGGGCGGCCCGGGCCTCGTCGTTGCCGACGATCAGCCAGGACTCGCGCCCGTCGGGGGTCCGCACCCGATGGACGGGCCCCCGCTCCCGCAGGCTCGCGTAGAGCGGATGCGGGTCCTTGGCGAAGTCCGTGCCGGCGGGCGTGAGGTCCTCGAGCGTTGGCGTGGACACAAGCGTTCCCTTCGTCGTCTCCGGGGCATGACCGGAGCCCAAGTGG
Organism: Streptomyces syringium; assembly: GCF_017876625.1. Lineage (NCBI taxonomy): Bacteria > Bacillati > Actinomycetota > Actinomycetes > Kitasatosporales > Streptomycetaceae > Streptomyces > Streptomyces syringium. Next base: position 858,020 of record NZ_JAGIOH010000001.1, on the reverse strand, counting down.
GGATGGGCCCCCAGTTGACGGACCGACCGTAGCACTAAGTGGGGAGCCGTCCACACTTTGGGTCGCGCGAAGGATCCGCCGTCGTCGCCGTCGAACGCGAGGGGTTGCGGTCGCTCATCACCCGTCAGTCCGCCCTGGTCGCGGATAATGCGGAGGCTGCCATTCAGTCGTCGGGCGGGGTGGCCGGCGGAACCGCCGGGTGTGCACCCCGGGCCGTTCTTCCGGTGCTCGACGGGATTCGGCCGCGACCGCCGGTAACTCCCTTGATATCCAGCCGCTTTCAGGCTCCGCCCGACACTGATTTCCGCTGTGCGGGGGCTGTTGACGGAGGTTCGGGCGGGGCGAAATCAGCCGCCGGTTCCTCGAGTCGACGCGAAGTGAACAAGTTCACAGAAGGCCGTTTGGGCTCTGATTTTGAGCGGTCGATGATGCAGGATCTCTGCTCGAACACAAGAACCCGTCACAGAGGCGGGCGACCCGGGCGGACGCCGAGTCCTGCCGCCGTCCGGGTGCAGATTCAGATCAAGGATCGGCAGGAGCGGGAGACCCAAGCACGACGAACCACGATGGCAGTGGTTCTTGGGGTGAAGCCACGTATGTGGCCGGGCAACTTTGTCAGCCCGAACCCGACAGGTCACCTTTCGTAGGCGGATGACGAAGGGCTTTGGCATGTCTGCGTTCCCTGGCATACCCGCACTGCTTTCCCGGGCCGGAACCGCATCGGTTCTGACCGCAGCCACCGTCACCGCGTCGATGCTGATCCCGACACTGGCAACCGACGCACAGGCGGCGACTCCGGGAACGAAGGCGCTGCAGATCGCGGCCTCCAAGAAGGGGTCGCCGTATCAGTACGGCGCCACCGGTCCGAACCGTTTCGACTGCTCGGGCCTGACGCTGTACGCCTTCAAGAAGGCGGGTAAGGCGCTGCCGCGCACCGCGGCTTCGCAGTACAACAAGACCAGGCACCTTTCGGCCGGCTCACGACAGCCGGGCGACCTGGTGTTCTTCCACTCGGGCAGCAACGTCTACCACGTGGGGATCTACGCCGGGAAGAATCAGATCTGGCACTCTCCGAAGCCGGGCAAGTCCGTGCGGCTGGAGAAGATCTGGACGAACAGTGTCTGGTACGGCCGCGTCAAGTAGCCCTTGAGGCTGTTCAAAAGCCCGCCCGGACGCTCTTGTGGGGGCAATGTCCGGGCGGGCTGACGGCTGCGGAGGCACCGCTGCGCGCAGCACGCTACCAGCCGAATCCGAAACGCCCGGGCGCCGTCACCCCATTGGCCGCCCCGGAAGTGCGCCGCGCGTGCGTGCGCAATGGCCCGCCCTGTCTCCCGGGCGGTCGGTGGCCCTTTGACGGTTGCCTTTCGATGGTGTCGCCCATGGTCCGGCTGGCTCAAATGAGTGAATGTCCGGAACTTCTTAAATCGACCGGAGTTACTCAGGTCGCTTCCTTGTGAGGGGCGCTAATCGATCGAAAGGCATGGACGTGCTCAAGAAGGTACTCGCCACGACCGCGATGACGGTTTCCGCGGTCGGCGCCATCACCGCTCCCGCGATGGCGATCGGCAACGACAACGGTGACGTCGCCAATGGCAACGCCGCGAAGACCGGTTACGGCAACACCAAGACCGGCGGCAAGCAGAGCCCGCAGATGAGCCTGATCCAGGGCACGCTCAACAAGCCGTGCCTGGGTATCGGCAAGATCGGTGTCCAGTCCCTCATCGCGCTGCTCAACATCGGTGTCCAGGACATCCCGATCCTCACCTCGCAGCAGCAGCAGCAGTGCACCGACAACTCCACGATCAGCGACGGGGACGACCAGCTGTCGCACATCCTGGACGAGATCCCGATCCTCACGGGCAACGGTTCCGGGAACAGCGCGCACGACGGGCACTGACGGCCCAGAGCCTTGGCGTTCATCCCCCTGTTCCGGATATGCGGGATCCGGAACAGGGGGATTCCCGTGCGCCGACGCAATTGATCACCTCAGTTCACTTCTTGTTGATGTACTGTCAACTCTGCGCTTTTATGGTCCGGGAGACCAGGCCTCGCCGCCGGTCGGTGACGAGGCACCCCCCAAGTCCCCTGGAGTGACCGTGGAACGTCGCACCTTCCTGCGCGCGGCCGTCGTCGGCACCTCGGCCGCCGCCCTCGGCGGCTCACTGTGGAGCGCCGCCTACGCGAGCCCGGCCCAGCCGGGCGCCGGACCCTACGGACCGCTCGGCGCCGCCGACGGCAATGGTCTCCGGCTGCCGAAGGGTTTCAGTGCCCGGATCGTCGCCCGGTCCGGACAGAAGGTCTCCGGCACCTCCTACACCTGGCACAACGCCCCGGACGGCGGCGCCTGTTACGCCGACGGCACCGGCTGGATCTACGTCTCCAACTCGGAGATCAACCCCTCCGGAGGAGCGAGCGCGCTGCGCTTCGATGCCGCCGGAACCGTCGTCGCGGCGTACCGCGTGCTCTCCGGCACCCGCCAGAACTGCGCGGGCGGCAGGACGCCGTGGAACACCTGGCTGTCCTGCGAGGAGGTCGACCGCGGCTACGTCTACGAGACCGACCCGTGGGGCGTGAAGGCGGCGGTGCGGCGCGACGCGATGGGCCGCTTCAAGCACGAAGCGGCCGCCGCCGACCCGGTCCGCAAGGTCGTCTATCTGACCGAGGACGTCACCGACGGTTGCTTCTACCGCTTCACCCCCACCACCTGGGGTGATCTCTCGGCCGGGAAGCTCGAGGTGCTCACCATGGGCTCCGGGACCTCGGGGCCCGTCACCTGGGGGGCCGTCCCCGACCCGTCCGGCGCCCGCACGGCCACCCGCAACCAGGTCGCCGGGGCCAAGCGCTTCAACGGCGGCGAAGGCTGCTACTACGCCGACGACACCTGCTGGTTCACCACCAAGGGCGACAACCGTGTCTGGCAGTACAACGCGGCGGCCGGAACCATCGAACTCGCCTACGACGACTCGCTGGTGAGCGGCAGCGCACCGCTCACCGGAGTGGACAACGTCACCGGCACGTCCTCCGGCGACCTCTTCGTCGCCGAGGACGGCGGCACCATGGAGATCTGCCTCATCACCCCGGACGACATCGTCACCCCCTTCCTGCGGATCGACGGCCAGTCCGGCTCCGAGATCACCGGGCCGGCCTTCTCGCCGGACGGCAGACGGCTGTACTTCTCCAGCCAGCGGGGCACGACGGGAAGCTCCTCCGGCGGCATCACCTACGAGGTGACGGGCCCGTTCCGCGCGTAGCCCGCCGGGTGCGTCGTCCCAGCCGGGACCGACAGCAGCGCCGCGGCTTCCGCGTCGCTCAGGGGGTCAGCCCGTGCTCACGGCACGCCTGGTTCCACCGCTCGGCGGCTTCCTTCGTCCGCAGTCTCGTACGGCGCGCCTCCGCCGCGTGCAGCCGGTGGTACGCCGGGAACATCTGCCGCACCCGCAAGGACAGTTGGAGGTCGGCGGGGATGATCCTGCGCAGCACGTAGAAGGGGGCGGGCGCGGTGAAGTAGCGGGGCTCGGGGTGGTGGGGGTCGTCGGGCTCGGCGGGGTCCTCGTGGAAGAGCGCCGCCGTGCACCCCCGCGCGTACACCGCGGGCAGCACCGCACGGTGCGCGGCGGCCACCACCGGCAGCAGCGGTGCGGGCGGGCCGGGGAAGGCCACGACCAGCCCCGGGTGCTCGGGCGATTCCCGCTGGGAGGCCCGGTCGAACCACGCCAGATAGCCGACCAGCGCCCGGGCCACCGCGCGCGGCGCCGTGTGCCCGGCCACGCGCAGCTCCGCGTAGTGCATGACGCCGGCCCGCAACGCCCCCCGGACGAAGGGGCAGATGGCATTCGAGGGGCCCGAGCGTCCGATGGAGTCACCGATGTAGTCGCGCAGATAGGGGCGGAAGACCGCGCCGAGCTCGGTACCGCCGTCGCCGTCGTCACCCTCGTCGTCACCGTCACCGTCGCGGAAGACGACGGGAGCGGGCCGGATCAGCTCGCCGCGCCGCACCGCGCCGGGGTCGGGGGCGAAGGACTCCGCGGCCGGTGGCTCGGGGTCCGGCTCAGGGGACACGGGCACCATCCTCCTCGGCCTCCTCGGAGGCTCCCCCCACCGCGGGGGAATCGACTGCCGCGCTCACGGGCGGCGTACGCAGGGACCGGACACAGAACCAGGCGGCCGCTGCCCCGAACAGTGTCGTACCGGCGGCCGCGGTGGTCCACACCCCGGTGACGTCCGCGAGGCCGATGCCGAGCCCGCCCATCACATAGAGACCGAGGCCGGTGGCGAGGGAGTTGAACAACCCGCCCGCGGACAGCATGGTGGCGCGCGACCGGGCGGGCACCCGCTCGTTGAGAGCGGCCTTGAGGCCGGGCATGCACAGACCGGCCGCCATCACGAAGCCGATGTACAGCGGGACGCCGACCCAGCCGGAGGACGCGAGGGCCGAGCCGCCGAGGAACAGCCCGGCGGCCACGGCGGCCAGCACGATGATCCGGGCCCGCGCGCCCGGGTCCTGACGCACCTTCCGGGCGACGACCTCCAGCAGCGGGATCTGCAACAGGTCGCCGGTGCACCGGGCCGCGGCCAGGGCGATCAGCGAGCCGCCGGTGAGGACGTCGAAGTGGACGGTCCACTGCACGCCCGGCAGCCCCCGGAAGAGGCACAGTGCGGCCGCGCACAGCAGCAGACCGGTCAGGACGCGGTCGGTGCCCAGCGCCCGGCGGCAGCCCCGCAGGGCCTCCAGCGAGGCGGCGGCCAGCTCGCGGCGCACACCCGCCCGGTCCGCCCCGGCTCCGGCGCCGTCCGCCACCGGTGTGCGGCCGCGCAGCAGCACGGTCGTGCACACGGCCCCGGCCAGACAGGCGGCCCCGGCCAGCAGCTGCGGCACGGCCAGTCCCAGGAGCTGCCCGGCCGCGGCCCCGGCGACGGTGCCGGTCACGATGCCGGCGTTCTCGGCCATCCGGCCCCGGGCGAAGAGCGCGTCGAGGTTCGCCGAGGGGTCCTCCCGCTGGAGGCGGTCGACGGCCCAGGCGTCCAGGCTGCCCGAGGCGAACGGCGTGCCGACGGCCGCGATCAGCGTTCCGGCCACCGCCACCGCGGGGTCGGCGGAGAAGAACAGCATGCCGTAGCCGACCGCCCGCACGGCGAAACCCACCACGACGGAGGCACGGCGACCGATGGCGTCCGCGAAGACCCCCGTCGGCACCTCCAGCAGGGCCTCCAGCAGCCACACCGAGGCGATGAGCCAGATGATGGTGCTGCTGCTCAGACCGCGCTCGCCGAGCAGCAGCACCGACGTGACCGTCAGACACATGTCGCCGAAGAAGTCGAGTCCGGTCAGCAGCAGATACAGCCGCACCGTCGCGCGCCGCGCGGTGCCGTCCGGCGTCGTCGGGCCGCCCTTCACCGCTCGTCGTCCCCGGGGCGCAGCACGGGGACGACGCCCATGTCATAGCGGTACGGCCGCCCCGCCTCCTCGAAGGCGTGCCGGATCCGGTCCCGTACCTGCATGGGAATGCCCTCTGGGTGTCTGCGGGAGAACGCCGACTCGTGTTGGAACAACAGGAAGAATCCCTCCGCCTCGAACGCGTAACGGGTGTGGTCCGGCCCGAAACACGGGCCGAAGGCAACAGTGAACAGCCGGTGGCCGTCGAAGGGGAACCACCATGCGGGGTCCTCCAGATCGGCCATGGTGACGTGCGACGGGCTCGTCGAACGGCCGGCGAACCACGTCAGTACCGTCAGCGACGACGCCCGCAGCGTCGCCACGTCCGCCCCGAGCCGCGCCGGGAGGTCCAGCACGAATCCGTCGGCCTCACCCGCGGCCACCAGCCGCAGGGCCTGCCGGAAGCGCGGCAGGGCCCGTTCGAGGTGGTCCTCCACGGGCAACTCGTCATGGGCGGGTTCGGAGACCGGCCAGGTGGAGGCACGGGCGTACGGGCAGTGGGTGCGGTCGATGACCGGCTGGAACCGGGAGCGCCCGGCGCTCTCGCTCACCGCGCCGGGCCGTTCGGCGCCGGGCCGTTCGGCGACCGCCCGGCGGGCCCCGCCGTCAGCTGCTCGCGCAACTCCCGCCAGCTGCCCGCCTCCTCCCACCAGCGCGCGCCCCACCGCTCGGCGAACCCGGCCACCGTACGGTCGGCCAGGGCGTGCCCCTCGAAGACCGCGCTCCAGTACCCGGCCCGCTCCGTCTCCTCCCGCACGTGCCCCGGGTCGATCAAGTCGCCCGCGGTCCGGGCCACTTCCTCCTCCAGCCGTTCGGGGCGGGCGGCACAGCGCAGGATCAGAGCGGCCAGCGCCCGGGTGTAGCGGTCCTCGTAGCGGCAGTGGGCCGCGACCCGCTCCGCGGTGTCCGCCGGGACGCCGAGCGAGACCAGCCAGGCGGCCGACAGGCCGAGGCTCTCCACGACGAGCGCGCCCCACTCGGCGATCACGGGCGGGCGGCGCCAGCGTTCGGCCAGCGGCAGGCCGGGGGAGCGCCAGGCCAGTTCCATGGCGTGGCCCAGTTCGTGGTGGACGTACTGGGCGCACAGGGGAGCCGGGCGGTCGGGCAGTGCCACCGCCGACCGGCCGGGGATCCGGACGGGGAAGGTGACCGAGGGCCGGTCCCGGGTCCACACGAGCGACAGCCGGTGGCCCTCGGGCAGGGCGGCCAGGCCCCGCAGCCGGGGCACGGCGGCCCGCACCAGCGCGCGCGGGCAGAGCTCGACACCGGCCAGGTCGCCGCGGAGGAAGGCCCTGCGGTCCGCGCGAAAGGCGGCCTCCGTGACGCCCATGGCCCGCGCCCACTCCCGCACCACGCCCGGCAGTTCCTCCGTGGCCCGCGTGACGCTCGTGACGTTCTGGACGTGCGGGGCTTGCGGGGCGGGCACGGTGCCCGGCGGCTCCGCGGGTGCCGGGCCGCCCGCGACGGAGCGCAGCAGCGCCGCGAGCCGTCTGCCGTTCTCGTCCAGGCCGGGCAGGCCGAGGTCGGCGGCGCGCAGCAGCTCGATCGCCCGCTCCACCACCGCCTCGTCATCCGCCCGCACCGGGGCCTGCGTCACCCGGTGCCCCCGTCCCGCACCAGCGCGCCCACCTCGACCAGCCGGCGCAGCAGCTCCTCGCCCGGTTCCCCGGCCGGCACGCGCGCGTGCTCGCGCGGGGCTTCGGTGAGCCAGGCGAGCGCCGCCGCCTCCTCGTCGTGCAGGACCAGCGGGCGCCCCGCGCCGGGCCCGGTGCCCGGGACCAGGATCGCGGTGCGGCGCTCCACCGGGCGCACCGTGTCGAGGACCAGGTCCCACGGCATCCGCTGCTTCTTCAGGGCCGTCCGACGGGCGAAGTCGGCGGTGTCGTACGGGCTGATCCGCAGCCGGGTGGCGGGGGCGGGCGCCAGCCCGGCCCGGCGGGCCGCGGGCGAGGGCACCGGCGGGCGGTAGGCCAGGTCGGTGTCGGCCGACGCCAGCTCCCACTGCCAGCCGGGGCGGCCCTCGGGCCACCCCTTCTCCAGATACTCCGCGAAGGCGCGGGCCGTGCTCGGGCCCGGCGGGAAGTCCTCGCCCGGCTCCCGCTCGCGCGCCCGCCAGGCGTCACTCGCCACGAACCGCCCGATGCCCGGTGTGCCCTCCCCGGCGAGATAGAGGAAGCCGGCGGTGGGCAGCCGCGCGGTCACCGTCGCGGCGACGGCCGCCAGCCGCCGGGCCCGCTCCAGCCGGAAGCCCGCCGCGTTGCGCACCTCGGACGGCACTGCGGTGGTGTCCTCGGTGTCGTACAGGGCCGCCCACACACCGCGCACGGCCCGTTCGTACACGCTCTCGCCCCCGGTGTGCGGGGGAACGACTCCCGTCATCGGTCCTCCCCGCGCCAGATCCGCACCTCGGCGGCCATCCGGCCGACCTTGGTCACCAGGTCCTCCCCGCGGATGCCCTCCGACTCGGCCACCATGGCGCGCAGCCCCGTCGCCGCCGGCAGATGACGCCGCGCCAGCAGCCACAGTTCCTCACGGATCGGCGCGGCGTGCTGGTCGTCCGCGGTCACCCCGTCATGGGCGGCCAGCACCGTCACCCCCGACAGATGCCCTTCGACGACCCGGTCCCACGCGAAGTCGTCCGGCATCAGCACGTCGGTGGCGATGCCGCTGACCTCGGAGGCGATCAGATGGTGGCCGACGTCGTAGACCATGAAGGCGTCGGCCCGCCGGGCGATCTCCGACTGGAGCGCGAACGGATTGGCGTCGCCTACGACATAGGCGTAGGCGGAGTTCTCCACCGCGACCCGCACGCCCAGCAGCTCCTGCATCCGCTCGACACGGGGGACCACGTAGTCGACGGAGTCCTCGATCCACGGCATCGGGACCAGGGCCTCGACCAAGGACTCACCGTCCTTGGTCCACATCGCCAGATCGGTGGTCACCCAGGAGACGCCCAGCCTGCGCACCGCGTCCCCGAGCTGCTTCACCAGCTCGTCGTCGACGGGGTCGAGGCCGCACAGATCGAGGTCGAGGGTGTGCAACAGCGGTACGAGGCCGTGCTGTTCACAGAACCGCACGGCCTCGTCGACCGTGGCGGCGTCCCGTGCGTAGGGCCCCACCATGAACGCCCGGTCCTCGCCCGCCAGCCGCTCGGCGAACGGCGCCAGCCGCTCGTGCTCGGAGGTCATGTCCCAGCTGAAGCCCACCAGGGGCCGCGCCCCGGGCGGAGCGGCCTCGCTCACCGTACGCATGGCACCACCAGTCCTCGTCCCAGGGCGGCCGTCACGGCCTTGCCGTCCGTGTCGACCGGGCCCGCCTCCTCGTCCCACAGCGGGCGCAGCGCCTCGCAGACGGCGTCCCGCAGATGCGTGCGGCGCAGCCCGGTGGGCGTGCGCAGGGTGAGGGTCGCGAACGGGCGGGCCCGCGGGCGGGTGTGGCGCACCGCGTCCGGCCAGGGATAGGAGGCGCAGGCCTCGCGCAGCCGGACCGCGTACTCGGGCACGTCGAAGACGCACCCGGCGACCCACGCGCCCTCCGGCAGCCGGACCCCCGCCCGCTGTGCCGCCGCCGTGGGCCCCGCCGCGGCACCCCACAGCACGTCGCACTCGTACCGCGCGATCTGCCGCGCCCAGGGATCGGCCGTCGGCAGCCACGCCTCCTCCAGGAAGGCCGCGAACGTGGTGACCGTGGAGGCGGCCTCGGGGAAGAGGGATCCCTCCTGCGCTCGCCGCCCGTGCCAGTGCTCGCTGCCCAGATACGCGTCCATGGCGTCCGGGACCAGGCCGCAGTAGACGCGGGTGGTGGCCGGCAGGGCGCCCGTGCACCGCTCCAGCACCATGGCCTTGCGGGTCGAGCGGTCCACGGCCATGCCGGGGTCGGGCGGCCCGTCCAGGGGCGGCGGCCCGTAGAAGCCGCGCCACAGCTCGGTCACCTGCGTCACGTACGGATGGGGGGCCGGCGTCGGGCCCGTGGTCCCGGTCGTCACCACGACACCGCCTCCAGGCAGTCGTCCATCCGCTCCAGCTTGACCACCAGGTCGTCGATCCCCATGCCCTCCGACTCCCCGATCAGGGCCTGGAGTTGCGTCATCCTCGGCATCAGCAGCTCCGTGGTGCGCCACACCGGGTCGTCCACGGGCCACCGGTGCTGGTCCTGTACGAGCTGGTAGGCGGTGAAGTCCCGGCAGGTGATGCCGGAGATGTGCGCCTCCACCACCCGCTCCCAGGGGAAGTCGGCGTCCTCGGGACGCTCGACCGGCTCCCCGCGCTGCTGCCGCAGGATGTACAGGTGCCCGATGTCCATGCACAGACCGCAGTCGGCCCGCTCGGCGATGCCGGCCATCAGGGTGAGGATGTCCAGGTCCCCGGCCAGCACCGGGTAGGGCGGGTTCTCGCCGACGATCGGCAGCTGGGCGATGTCCTGGATCCGCTTCGTCCGGTCCGCCACCCAGTCGACGGCCTCCCGGGTGAGCGGCACCGGGAGCATGTTCTCGATCAGTTTCTCCCCGCGCAGCACCCACATCGCAAAGTCGGTGGTGATCCACGGGGAGCCCAGCGCCCGCGCGTAGTCGGCGATCTGGCGGACCATGCCGGGGTCCACCGGGTCGATGCCGGCCAGGTCGAGGTCCAGGGCGTGCAGATAGATGGACAGGCCGTTGGCCTTGGCGAACGTGCCCAGCTCGTCGACCAGGTCGTCCTGGCCGCACAAGGCCGCGGCACTGAAGGCCGTCACCGGCGGCCGGGTGCGGCGCACCGCCTCCGCCGCCAGGTCCCGCTCGGTCATGGAGTCCGTACTCAGCCCCAGCACCGGCCGGCCGGTACGGGCGGGCAGGGGCTGGTTCACACCGGCGACAAGGGTTTCAGGAGCCATCGGCGGCTACTCCGTTCACGGTGGCGACAGGGGGTGCGGTGCGCAGCAACGCCCGGGTGCGGCTCGTGACATCGGCCCCACCCGTCCCACGGGAGGCGAGGGCGTCGATACGGGCCGCCGCGCGCAGCAGCAGACCGTCCAGGCCGGGCGAACCGGTGCCCGGCCGGGGCAGCAGCGCGGCGAACTCCTCGGGCGTGCCGGGGGTGCCGGAGGCGTCGGGCGCACGGCCGCCGCCCCGGCGTTCGCAGTCGTCGAGGACGTTGTCGAAGAAGAGGTTGGGGGCGTGGCGCGCGGCCACGACGTCGAGCTGCAGGGCGAGTTCGTCCGGTGTCACCGGGTGCCGCTCGCGATGGCGCGCCCGGGACTGCAGCAGCGCTTCCGCCTCGGCGAGCACGAGATCGACGGCGGGCTGGTAGGCGGCGCGGAACCACACGAGGGCCGCGTGCGCCCGGGCCGTGGCCGCGTCCTCGATCAGCGTCTCGATGGGCGGCAGCTCCGACATCCCGAAGGCCGTGCCCCGGCGCTCCTCGTAGTAGCCCCGGATGGGGGTGCCCGCGTACAGCACGAGGTGGGTGTACAGATGCTCGTGCGGTACGTAGTCGTAGAAGCCGCCCGCGCGCAGGAACGCCTGATTGGCGCGCAGGTCCTCGATCGTGGTCTCCGGGTCGATCATGATGAAGTCCAGGGACACCCCGAGCCCGTGCCGTTCCAGAAGCCTGACCGCGCCCAGGTTGTCCGCGGGCTCCACGCCCTTGGCGAGCCGTTTGAGCACCTGCGGCGAGGCGCTCTCGATGCCCAGCTCGACGAAGCGCAGCCCGCACTCCTTGAGGTCCGGGATGAAGCTCTGATGCTTGATCAGCTGATTGACGCGGGTACCGAAGCTGAAGGTGATCTCGGGGTCGTAGGCGTGCAGGGCCTGCACGATCAGCAACGCCCGCTTGGGATAGACGTAGAAGTTCGCGTCGCTGAAATAGACGTGCTTGTAGTCCAGCCCGTCGGCGGCCCGGAAGTGGGCCATCTCCGCGACCACCGACTCGCCCGACCGCATCCGGTACTTGCGCCCGATGGTCAGCACACCGCAGAAGGAACAGTTGTACGGACAGCTGCGGCTGGAATTGACCGCGAGCGCGGGCAGCAACGTGCCCCGCGCGGAGTCGAAGTAGGTCAGCGGCGGGTATCCGGAGTCGGAGACGAACGGGAAGTCGGGAAACGGCAGGGCGTCGAGGTCGTCGAGGAAGGGGGAGTCGATGTTGACGCGGATCTCCCCGGACGGCAGCCGCACGGTGGTGCCGGGGATGTCGAGCCAGGAGTCCTCGCCGCGGCGGGCCAGATCGAGCATGGGCTTCTCGCCCTCGCGGCGGACCACGACGTCGACGTCGGGGCAGTCCCGCATGATCTCGCTGTGCACGGCTGTCGCATGCGGCCCGCCGAGCACGATGCGCGCCGCGGGATTGCGCCGCTTGATCCACGCGGCGTGCTCCAGCGTGGCGTCCAGCGACTCGTTGTAGACGGAGAACCCGACCATGGCGAACCGGTCGAGGCCATGGCGGGCGGAGAGGTCCACGGGGGCCTCGGGGCTGTCCCCGAAGTCGAACCCGGACGCCTCGAAGCCGTTGTGCCGGAGATAGGCGCCGATGTAGGCCAGGCCGATCGGCTTGGACTTCCGGCGGTCCGAATACCCCACGGAGGGGTTCACCAGAGCGATTCCCGACGGCTGCGCACCGGTCGCCGTCATCGGTCCCGCCAGCCGAGCACGCCCCGGGCCAGCAGATTCTCCAGGAACCGCCGGGACGGCTCGGGTAATCCGGCCACCGCGGCCTCGTCCAGGGAGCCGACCGCGCCCCGCCACAGCCGCGAGGCCGAGGCGTTCAGCCGGAGGCACTCGCCCGCCGGGCCGCCGCCGGCGACATACACATGTCCGCATTCGTCGAGCACGGGAAGTTCGCTGCGCAGCACCATCGCGCCCCTTCTCATACGGGCGCGGCGGCATGCGGAGCACGCCGCCGCGCCGTGCCCCGAGTGATCAGGACCAGATCCGGCCGAGCATCTTGGTGTAGCTGGCGTCGCCCATGCTGACCACGTCGGCCTCGGGGTTCTCGATCTCCTCGAAGCCGAGCAGCTCTTCCTGGCCGATGCCGTCGTCTACTTTGTTATCGGGGGAGTTGAGTGACTCGTTCATATTTCCTACCTCCAGCGCTCGACGTGTCGGACAACAACGGACCGACCGGCCCCGTGGGGCCGCTGTGCCGGTCCGGGCTTCGAGGCCGCCGCCGCGGAGACCGCGAGCGGCGCGACGTGCAGGAGCGGGGCGGGAGCGGCGGGTGCAGGCGAGGTGAAGAGGCCGGCCGGGCCGGCCGGATGATGACGAAGACGACGAAGATGACGTCATGGGCCCCTACCACAGAGCACCCTAGGTCTGTACCTGAAAGCTGGTCAATACACGTGCACAAGGAGGGATTTGGCCCATGATGGACGACATGGCGGCAGAGCGGGACGACGACGAAACGATCGGGCCGTGGGAGCCGGAGCCCCCCGGATCCCCTGGAGAGCAGGTGGCGGCCCAGGAGCGCGCCTTCTGGGAGGCGCGCCGGCGCTTCGAGGACCTCGCCGACGAGGACGACGAGAACGGTGCGGGGGAGGGCGAGGAGGCCCGGCGCGAGCGGCGGCGCTTGAGCAAACAGGCCCGGCGGCTGCATCTGAACGTGCGCAGTCACCGCTACGCCCGCGCGGTGGACGACGGCCCGGTGCCCGGAGATCTGCGGCTGCCACCGCTTCCGGGCCGCGACGATGATTTCCCGGCCGATGCCGAGGACGGCTTCGAGGGAGAGACGGACGGCCGGGAGCCGGGGGAGGGGGCCGGCCGCTGACGCGTCCCGTCCCCTTCCGTCCCGTCCGGGGCGTCTCAGCGGTCGGTGGCGGGCTCGGGCAGGTGGGCCCGGGCATGCCGGACGACGGCGCGGGCGGCGGGGCCGACCGGCCCCTCGGTCCGCCAGGCCAGCGCGAGAACCCCGCGCAGCGCCGGGCGGAAGCCGACCGTGTGCAGCTGGGCCGCGTGGGCACGGGCGACGGACTCGGGCACGACGGCCACGCCCAGACCGCGCGCCGCGAGCTGGGCGAGCACGTTGGGGTCACCGGCCTCGAAGGCGACGTGCGGCCGGAATCCCGCCGCGGCGCAGGCGTTCTCCACCGAGGCGCGCAGACCTGTGCCGCGCGGCAGGCTCATGATCGGCCGGTCGGCGAGGGCGCCGAGCGCGAGGGTGGTCCGGGCCGCCAGCGGATCGTCGTGGCTCACGGCCACGACGAGCGCCTCGTCCACGACGATCTGGACGCCCACCCCGGGCGGGGGCTCGCCCGCCAGCCCGACGACCGCCAGGTCGATCCGCCCGCCCGCCACCGCCTCCAGCAGCCGGTCGGAGGTGTCCGCGGTCAGGCCGATCTCCACGGCCGGATGGTCGTGATGGAAACCGGCCAGCAGCGCGGGCAGGTCGATGGACGGCCCGAGCGAGGTGACCGTACCGATGGTGACCTGCCCGCGCAGCAGCCCGGTGAGTTCCTCGACGGCCTGCCGGGCGCCGCTGACCGCGCCGAGCGCGGCCCGCGCGTACGGCAGGACCGCCTCACCGGCCTCGGTGGGCCGCACGGTCCGCCCCGAGCGGTCCAACAGCTCCTGGCCGAGCTCCCGTTCGAGCTTGCGGATCTGGGCGCTGATGCCGGGCTGGGCGACGTGCAGTGCGGCGGCGGCCTTCGTGAAGCTCGCTTCCTCCACGACCTTGACGAAGTACTCCAGCTGGCGAAGCTCCATAACCGCCGATGCTAGCAATCGGGACGTCGGGTGCTTCGCCTTATGGGGCCTGGGCCTGGGCCGGGGCTGGGTCGGGTTCGGGGGTCGGGAGCCTCGTCAGGCGGACATCGGCTCGTCTCCTTCCTCCGCGACTTCCCCGCAGACATCGGCCAGTTCGTCCAGGGACAGGCCCAAGGTGCCCGCCAGGGCCGCCACGGTGAAGAAGGCGGGAGTCGGCGCCCGGCCGGTCTCGATCTTGCGCAAGGTCTCGGCGGACAGTCCGGCGGCCGCCGCCACCGCGACCATGCTGCGCTCACCGCGGGCCCGGCGCAGCAGAGCGCCCAGCCGCTCGCCGCGCTGCCGCTCCCAGGGGGTCAGAGGGGTTCTCACCATGACCGTGATACTAATACCGGTATAAGAATTGGTTGGCGGCGGCGTCGGGCATGCCCGGCGCCGCCGGGCGAAGGTGGGGAGTCGGAGCATGGTGGAGATCAAGACGGATGCGGCGCTGGAGGCCATGCGCGAGGCGGGACGCGTCGTGGCCCACGCGCTCGCCGCGGCGCAGGGCGCGGCGGCCGTGGGGGTGGGACTGCGGGAGCTGGACGAGGCCGCCCGCGCCGTGCTCGCCGAGGCCGGGGCGCGCTCCCCGTTCCTCGGCTATCAACCGTCCTTCGCGCCCACCCCGTTCCCCGCGGTGATCTGCGCCTCCGTCAACGACGCCGTCGTGCACGGCATACCCGGCGACTACCGGCTGCGCGACGGCGACCTCGTCAGCATCGACTGCGGAGCGGAACTCGACGGCTGGACCGGCGACGCGGCCGTCAGCTTCACCGTCGGCACCCCCGCCCCCGCCGATGTGGCCCTGATCGACGCCACGCGCCGAGCCCTCGACGCCGGCATCAAGGCAGCCGTCGTCGGCAACCGCATCGGGGACATCTCCCACGCCATCAGCACGGTCGCCCGCGCGGCCCGCTGCGGCATGCCCGCCGACTTCGGCGGCCACGGCATCGGACGCCGGATGCACGAGGACCCCTCCGTCCCCAACCACGGTCGCCCGCGCCGCGGTTATCCACTCCGCCACGGCCTCGTCCTGGCCATCGAACCGATGCTCATGGCCGGCGGCCGCAACGACTACCGCACGGCCCCGGACGGCTGGACGCTCCGCACGACCGACGGCACGCGGGCCGCGCACATCGAGCACACGGTCGCCATCACCGAGGACGGCCCCCGGATCCTCACCCTGCCGTGACACCGAGGGGTCGGCCGCTGAACCTCGGTCCCCTGGGGGCGGGGAGGCGCCGACCGAGTGGGGTGCGGGCAGCGGGGGAGTGCCGTGTAAGGTCCGCTCATTCACTGAAAAGCCCTGGTGAGGGGCTTGCTCGGAAAGAGGCGGAGGACATGGGCGAGGCAGTGTCGGCAGGCAGCTCCTGGAAGCTGAGCGCGAAGGAGGGCGGCGCCCTGGCGGCACGCTGGTGGCAGTGGGCCCTCTCGGCGCCGGACGACCACGATCCGGTGAGGGACAAGACCGGGGAGTTCGCCGACTGGCAGCAGCCCGACGACCTCTGGTTCCTCGCCGGTACCTATGGCGGCCGGGTGGAGCGGCGCTGCGCGATACCCGCGAACCGGCCGGTCTTCTTCCCCGTCTTCAACACCCAGCACCCCGTCCCGTGGCACTCGAGAAAGCCCATGGTGATGGGGGTGGCCGAGGCGACGGCCCATCTCAACGGCTCCGCGCTGCCGCTCGAGGAGTTCACCTCCCGCCCGTTCCGGGCCGGGGGCCGGCGCCGGGTCGCCTGGGGCCTGTGGGCGGGCCTCGCTCCCCTGGTCCCGGGCCACTACGTACTGGAGATCAACGCGAGCACCACCGGTGGCTTCTGGGTGGACACCACGTACCACCTGACGGTCGAGGACCGCTGAGCGCGTTCGAGCCGCGCCGGTCGCGGGCGCGGTGCCGCTAACGGTGCCGCTAACGGCCTAGCCGTTCGGGCGCCCGCCGCCAGCCTCCGGCTCTTCCGCGGCCGGGCGATCTAGTCTGCGATCACCTCGTCCGAGCCCCGGGCGAGGTGATCGCGGCACGGCTCTCACCTGGAGGAAGAAATGGCGCCGCAGCAGCCTTTCGGCACCGTCGTCAGCTCCATCGGGATCAATCTGCGCAGATATCCCAGCACCGATTCCGCCGTCCTCGGCACGCTGAACAAGGACGCCCAGGTCGGCCTGCGGAGCAAGGTCCACGCCCAGGACATCGACGGCAACAGCATCTGGTACCTGCTGAGGGACCAGGCTGCCTGGGTCGCGGCGCGGCACGTCGCCAACACCGGCCAGGTCCCTCTCTCGAAGGACGCGGACGGCGCGGGCTGAGGGGAAGCGGCCGCGTCGTCGCCGGCGGACCGTGCGCGACCCGCAGGATCAGTTGTGACCGAACTTCCGCGGCTGCTTGTGTGCGACCTGCTCCGGAGTCGGGCGTCCCGTCTCCTGGGCCGCCGATGTCTTTTCCTGCTTCTTGGTGGTGTCCGTGGTGGCGCCGTAGCCGTGGCCGCCCGTGCGGGCGCCGCGGTTCTGACGCGTCTGCTTCTTGCCCACGATCGTGCCTCCTGCAGCGGATCTCGGATGATGAGCTGCTACCAGGCTCGCACTTACGTACGAAGCGTGCATGTCGGGCATCCGGGCGTGTGCTGACGGTCACGGAGCGGGCGCGCAGCGTGATGACTGCTCCGGACTGCCGCCGGGCCAGGTCACCCGGGTGCCGTCGGAGGCCGGCGGCAGCCGGCCGTGACGAGAGGCCGCGATGTCAGCCGGTCTGCTTGACGCACGTCCTGTCGTCCGCCGGGAGTTCGCCCGTGGCCAGGTAGGCGTTGACCTGCTCGTCCACGCAGGTGCTGCCGTAGTAGCCATAGACCCCGTGCTGGTTGGCGCCCTTCAGGGTGATCAGCCGGGAGCCGGGCAGCAGGCCACGCAGGGCCACGGCGCCCGTGTGGGGGGTGCGCGGGTCGCCGGTGGCGGACACGATCAGTGCCGGGGCGTCCTGCCCCACCTGAGTGGGCTCCTCGCGCGGACGGTCCCAGAAGGCGCACGGGCCGATGTTGTTGGTCAGCGGGCCGAACAGTGGGTGCGCGGCACGGCTGCGCTCGATGTCGCGCCAGTAGCGCTCGGGGTCGCGCGGGGCGGCGACGTCCCCGCACAGGATGGCCGTCTGCACACTGCCGGTGGGTGATTCCTCGCCGGTCAGCACCGCTTTCAGATACTCCTTGAACTCCGTCGCGAGCCGGGTCGGTTGACCCTGAGCGGCCCTGACCATCACGGACAGATGCTCAGCGACCGCCGCCCGCGCGGAATCCGTGTCTTCCGAGATCCCACCGAAGATCAGGGTCGGCACCTGGGTGTCGTCGACCCGGAAGACGTCGGGGCCGGTGCCGAGGGTCAGTCCGCGCGCGGACGCCTCGACGACGCGGCCGACGGTGGCGAGCACGTGATCGCGGGTGCGGCCGAGGCCGTAGGTGGCATGCCTCTTCGCCGCCCAGTCCGCCCAGCCGGCGAGCGCCTGCTCGTTCTCCCGCTCGACGCCCCGCATCAGCCGGGGGGTGTAGCGGCGCGGGTCGGGCGCCCCGTCGAGGACCACCCGGTCGTGGCGGCCGGGGAACATCTGGGTGTAGACGGTGCCCAGATAGCTGCCGTACGAATAGCCCAGGTAGGAGAGCTTCCGCTCACCGAGCGCGCCCCGGATGACGTCCATGTCGCGGGCGGTGTTGCGTGTGGTGACGTGCGGCAGCACCGAGGCGTTCGTGGCACGGCACTTCGCGGCCAGGTCCTTGTGGAGGGCGACCTGCCGGTCGAAGCCGGCCCGGCCGAGGCCGGCCGAGAAGACGGAGTGGCCCACGGGCCAGTGACAGTCGAGCGGGGTGCTGCGGCCGACGAAGCGCGGGTCCATGCCGATGATGTCGTAGCGTGCGCCGACCTCCTTCATGGCCTTGCGGGTGGCCGGGGGCTCGCCGAGGGCGGTCCCGCCGGGGCCGCCGAAGTTGATCAGCAGCGGGCCCACGCGACGGCGCGTGTCGGTGGCCCTGAGCCGGGACATCGCGACGGTGATCGTACGGCCCCGGGGATCGGCGTAGTCGAGCGGCACGGTCACGTTCGCGCACTGGGCCCCGGCCTTTTCCAAGTCGCGGCCCGTGGTGTCGTCGGGGCCCAGGACGCAGCTGCCCCAGTCGAGACGCTGCTGGTAGTAGCGGTCGAGACCGGCCCCGGGCGTCGGCTCGGCGGCGAAGGCCGCGGGGGTCGCGAAGGCCGCAGGGGTCGCGGTGAGACAGGCGACGAGGGCGAGGCCCACGGCCGAGGCACGGCGGGCGGTGACGGAGCTGAGTATGGTCACGGCATCTCCTTGGCACGGTCGGCGCAGAAGGCGGTGCTCACCACGGCAAGGAAGTCCTCTTCCGCCCGGTCGGTGCCGGGCACCTCGTTGAGGGCGAGGGAGACGCTCCGGCCTCCGGGCCCGACCGCGCCCAGCGCCCGGTGCCCGCCGGGCACCGTCCCGCCGTGCCCCCACCACCGGCCGCCGCACTCCAGGGGAGTGGCGATCAGCCCCAGCCCGTACCGGGCGCCGGGCCAGAGCCGGTCCGGGTCGGCGGGGACGGTGCGCTTCATCTCGGCGAGCCACCGTGCGGGCAGCAGCTTGCCGCCGAGCAGCGCGCCGAAGAACCGGTTGACGTCGGAGGGGGCGGAGACCAGCGCGCCGCCCGCGCCACCGAAGGTCATGTTCCACTCGGTGCCGTCGACCCGGGGCGGGCGGGTGCCCTCCGGTGCGTCGGCGTCCGTGAAGTAGCTGCGCGAGTGCGGACCCCGGATGCGGGTGTCGTCGCCCGGCCAGTAGGTGTCACGCAGGCCGAGCGGCTTGATGATCCGGCGGGTCACCTCTGCCTCGACGCCACGCCCGGTGACCTTCTCGACGACGAGCCCGGCGATCAGGGTGTTGGTCGTGGAGTAGTGCCATTTCGTGTCCGGGCGCGGCAACTCGAGCGCCGTCGCGATCAGTTCGCGGGGCTCGAAATGCCGGTAGCGCCACTCGTTCACGGGCCGGTCGACGAAGGCCTCGACGTAGTCGGGAATTCCGCTGGTGTGCTGGAGCAGTTGCCGCACGGTGATCCTGTGACCGTCGTGGCCGTTGCCCCGGATCAGCCCCGGCAGATAGCGCTCGACCGGCGTGTCCAACCCGATCCGGCCCTCCGCCGCGAGCTGCACGACGACCGTGGCGGTGAAGGTCTTGCTGACGCTGCCGATCCGCAACCGGTCCGTGGCGTTCATCGGCCGCCCGGTACCCAGGTCGGCCGTGCCCCGGGCGGCCCCCCACGTCCCGCAGCGCCCGTCGGCCATGTCGACGGCGGCGCCCGTCAAGCCGTGGCGCTGTGTGAGGACGCCCAGGGAGTCGACGACCGCGCCGCGCACGGCCTCGCACCCGGCGGACGAGGTGGGCGGGCCCGCCGCGCCGGCGGAGGGGGCGGAAAGTGCCAGAACAACCGCTGCCACGGCGAACGCCGCGGCGCCGCGCCCTCGCTTGCGGCTTCGTAAGGAGGTTTTTCTCTCGCTGTGCCGTTGGGATGTCATGCGTCCAGACGCTAGTGACACACCCGTCCCCGAACCCTCCGGCTGTCCCCCGTATCCCTGCGGGGGCCTGCCGTACCAACGGTTCTTGCGTGCGGGTGGGACTTCGGTGCCTACGGTTCCAAGGGAACGGCGAGGCCGCGGTCACCGCGCGCCGTGGCCGGGGCCGCGTCGCCCCCGTTCCTGGGCGGCTTCCCAGCCAACGCCCGGCGCTCGGCTAGGGGGCGGTGCAGACAACGTAGGCGGTCACGCTCTGATTGACCGTGCTCGTGTTCCTGGCGCTCGCGAACCAGGTGGCACCGGAAGGGTGTGAAGAGGTCACATGTGTCTCCCCACCGCTTGTGCTGACGCCTCCTCCAGTGATCACAGTGCCTTGAGGGCACGTCACACTGGCCGATCCTTCCAGCCCTGGTGGAACGTTCACGGCTACGCTGGAGCGCTGCAGGTGTTCGGCCATCGGCGCTGCGCCGTGCCTTGCGGTGGGCCGGCCTGTGTCGCTGCCTTGCGCGGCGCTGATGCCTGCCCCGGCTGCGATGGCCACGAGGCATGTCAACGCGGCGATGCGGATGCGTTTCATCATGGTCCCCCACGTGTCGTGACGGTGCTGGACTCCTGCATGCCCAGGAGATCCGCATCAACCCGCAATGGTCCCCGTTAGGGGGCGCAGAAATGATCCCTCGCCCAGTTGTTCGGAGGGGTGGCCCCTGACCCCGGACGAACGCCCCCGCGCCCACAGCCGCAGCTTCTCCGGGTTGCGGACCGCCCAGCTCCGGGTGACCGTCTCACCATGCCGCCGCCGTCGGCGGTCATCACGGCGGCAGGGTCGAGGAGGCCGACAAGGGCTGCGATGTCCTTGGTCTCCCATGCTTCTTTGACGTGCCTCACCACGTCGGCCCGGCCGGTCGCCGTCACCGGAGGGCGCGTGACGTCCGTCCGCCGCCGGGCGGAGGACGCCAGCTGCTTGCAGGCCCCAGGGGTCCGGTCGAGAACCTCGGCGATCTCGGCGAACGGGTACCGGAAGACGTCGTGCAGGACGAACGCCATCCGCTCGGCGGGTGTCATCGACTCCAGGACGACGAGGAAGGCCATGGCCACCGACTCATCCAGGACGATCCGGTCGGCGGGGTCCGCGAGGCCGGTGGGGTCGGCGCCGCCCGCGAGGTCCCACTCGGTGCGGTGGGGCAGCGGCTCGGGCAGTCACGCACCGATATAGCGTTCACGGCAGGCCCGCGCCGAGCGGAGCTCTCGCCCCCTCGCCTTACCTTTCGCAGGCCCGCGTCGTCGGATCACCATCGCTCTGCAGACGCTGACCATCTTCCTTCAGGCGGTCTCCGCCGGGCTGCTGCTGACCTCGCCCTACGGGGATACGCTGCACAGCGTCGGAGCCCGTGTGATGTACGGGGCGTCGATGCTGTACGTGCTCGCGGCGGTGCTGGCATGGAAGCCGGGCGGCGGCTCGCCCCGGCCTGTCCGGCACGCGTCCGGCTTCCTCGTACTCGCCTCGGTCCAGGTCCTGCTGGGCATCGCGCACGTCCCGTCGGTCCATCTCCCCCTGGGAGTCCTGATGTTCGGCCTGAGCGTGCTGGCGCTGGCCCGGCGCTGAGGCCCGATACGAGGCCGGCCGGGATCGACCGGGCCGCTGCCGAGACCGGCGTCTCTGCCTGACGTCGGCGTGATGTCACCTCGACCCGAGAACTCAGTAGCGAGCCGGGGCCGTCACGGACGACCATGGAACGCATGAGTGACCAACCCGCGCGATGGAGCCAGGCAACCGTCCACCCCGACATGTGGGCCGATCCGGACGACGACCCCCGCAACTGCGAAGGTCCCAGCCCGGACGGTGAGCTTGCGACACTGCAGGACTTCCTGACGAACTACCGCCTGACCTTGCGGATGAAGTGCGCGGGCCTGGACGCGGAACAACTGGCCCGTCGGTCGGTGCCGCCGTCGACGATGTCGCTGCTCGGCCTGGTGCGGCACCTCGCCGAGGTGGAACGCGACTGGCGCAACTGGATCAGTGACGGCGACCCGCTGCCGAAGCTGTACGGCGAGCGCGACGCGGACTTCGACGCGGCTGTCGCCGAGCAGGCCGTGGTCGATGCCGCGTACGCCGATCTGGAACGCGAGCAGGCCGCGACCGACGCCGCGCTGGCCGAGCACCCGGACCTGAGCGCGCGTGTGGGGAAGGACGGGGTCGCGATCCGGGAGCTGATGGTGCACAGGATCGACGAGTACGCCCGTCATTGCGGGCACGCCGACCTGTTGCGCGAACGCGTTGACGGGAGGGTGGGCCAGTGAAAGGGGCCGAGGTCTGCACCCGGGCCCCACTGGCACGTCACCTAGAAGGGAAAGCCTCAGATGTGACGCCACCACCGCTGAGCGGTGGGAATCCAGCTGCGCCGGGGCGGGCTGCTGCGGGTCTGGCCGACAGCCGACGTGCTGGTGATTTTCCGTTTCCTTGCGGTGGATGAGATCGACTTCGATGTCGACCTGCGAGAGTTGCAAGGTCAGGAGCAGCTGGACATGTTCTGTGGTTTCCTGCGAGCGATCGGACGGCGGCTGGGCAAGTGGGTGCTGATGGATCCGGAGGGCGATCACGGGCATCCGGTACTCGGCTTCGATGCCGAATTCGATCGGGTCGTCCGTCTGGCCGACCCTCCGGACAACGGACTGCTGCTGAGTTTGATTCTTAAGGTCTGAGGCGTTACGTATCGATGGTGGCTTCGGGCCGTTTGAGGGTTCTGCCCACGTCGAAGTGGGTGGCGGGTCGCCGGTCATGGAACAAGCTCAGGTGTAGTAGCTCTCGAATGATCCGATCCACCAGGCTGCCAGCGGCAGGACACACCCCTGTATGTCGGCCGTGATCCAGCACCGGCCCAGGGCAGCGATCCTGGACGTCCACCATGCCGTCGTACGCAGCGCGCTCACCACTCCGGCCTGATATCCCTGCCCGACGGGATCCGTCATCGGCCTCGGGGAACAACGGAACAGCCACGAGCGCTAAGCCGCGATCTTGGACAGCAGAGGACCCCGGCCATGTGACAGCCGGGTCCTCTGGGTGTGCAGGTGTCGGTTCAGCCACAGCAGTCGCAGCCGGGACGGCAACCGCACGCGTTCGTCTCGACGGCGGCGGTCGGGACCGCGGCGGCGGGGGCGCAGCAGCCCTTGCCCTGCCAGGCGTCGCGGCCTTCCTTGACCGCGATGGCGGCGATGACCAGGGCGGCGATCGGGTCGGCCCAGGACCAGCCGAGGGTGGCGTTGAGGACCAGGCCGAGCAGGAGGACGGCGGAGAGGTACGTGCAGAGCAGGGTCTGTTTGGAGTCGGCGACCGCGCTGGCGGAGCCGAGTTCGCGGCCGGCCTTGCGCTGGGCGGCGGACAGGAACGGCATGACCGCGAGGGAGAGGGCGGCGATGACGATGCCGGGGATGGAGCGTTCGGCTTCGCCGGTGCCGGTCAGCGCGCGGACGGCGTCGACGGTGACGTACGCGGCGAGCACGAAGAACGACACCGCGATGAGCCGAAGCGTACGCTTCTCCCGCGCCTCGCGCACGGTGTGGTCGCGGGCGGAGAACTGCCAGGCGACCGCGGCGGCGGAGGAGACTTCGATGACCGAGTCCAGGCCGAAGCCGATCAGCGCGGTGGAGGAGGCGATCGTCCCGGCGGTGACGGCGACGCCCGCCTCGATGACGTTGTAGGTGATGGTGGCCGCGACCAGCAGCCGTATCCGCTTGGCGAGCGCGTCACGGCGGGCCGGGGTCGGGCCTATGCCGATGGATATCTCGGCGGTCATCTCAGCAGCAGCCCTCCTCGTCCGCGTCGACACAGGTCTTGTCGGCCTCGACCGCCACGACGGCGGTGCGCAGGTCGTCCAGCGCGTGCCCGAGGCGTTCGTCGGCGAGCTCGTAGCGGGTGCGCCGGCCCACCGGTACCGCGACGACCAGGCCGCAGTCGCGCAGGCACGCCAGGTGGTTCGACAGGCGAGTCCGGGAGATGTCCAGGGTGTCGGCGAGGTCGGCGGTGGTGGGCCGGGGCCTTGCGCAGGGCGAGGAGGATCCGGCAGCGGATCGGGTCGGCGAGGGCGCGGCCGAACCGCGCCAGCACCTCGATGCCAGCAGCGAGAGTCAGCACGCCAACTAAAGTAGATGGAATCCTGAATTCACAAAATCTTGCATCCATAGATCATGGTGCACGGCCGTGCCGCTCCCCCTCCAGCTCGAACAGGCTTTTGGGCCGCCCGCCTCACCGCCCTGGGCGTCGCGCTCCGAGGGGTACCGCTGCGCCGCCTCGCCGCGGACGCCCTGACCGCCGCCCTGCTGCGCATCACCACCGACCCGCCCTACCGGTAACGGGCCCGTGCCCTGGGTATCCGTATCCGCGCGGAGGACGGGACGGCCCCGGTCGTCACCGCCGTGAACCGGATGGCCGGGGCCTGAACGCAGCCACGCGACCGATGAGTTCGGCTGATGCGCGGCCCTGGGCCGTGGTAGTGCACTTCGAAGGAGGGGTGCCCGCTCGCCGTCGGCCGAGGATGAGGGTGCCCGGCTGTCCCAGCCCGGCGGGCGGTGCATGGGAGCAGGCTCGCGGGCACCGACAAAACACCTTGCCTCGCCTGACCAAGGCGAAGGCGCAGGCATAGAGATCCCCCGGGCCGGTCGCGTGGCACCGGTGTGGTCTCCGGACGCCTGGCCGAGTCTGCCGTCCCGCGGGATGCCCGCCATAACGCTCCCGCTTGGTGCGCCACGAGCGGGTGCGGGATGTCGGCCAATCAACACCATTAATCGGTCATGCGTTCGAGTTCCGTGCCCGGGACTCATGCCTTGTGGGTTTGCTGAGATCACCGGCGCGCGTGCGCCGGGGTATCCCATGGGGGAAACACGTGAGACCGCGCATATCTGCACGCTCCCGACGACGCTTACGAGGACTGGCGCTATTCGCAACCGTTGCCGTTCTTCTCCCGCTCGCGTCGCCCGCCTCGGCGACTGACAGCCCGGCAGATGAGCTGAGTGTCGAAACCTACATGCTGCCAGCCGGGACCCCCGTTCCGCCTCTGGAAGAACTGCAGTCGGACGCCGCCTTCGACTCCTTTCGGAGTCGGATCCGGGCGTCGGCTGAAGGTGACACCCGGGCCGCCGCCGAGACGATCGGCCCTGCGGCTTCCTACGAGCCGCGCACCGCAGAGCCGTCCACCACGGAGGCCGATACCGGCGCAGACGTGGGCACGCCCGCCGGTGATGTCACCGCGGAGGCCGAGTCTGATCCGGCGGATGACGTTTCTGACGACCCCGAGCTCGCTGCAGCCGCTGCCACGTACCCGGAGCCTCCGCACACCATGTCGTTCGACGAGTGCAAGGCCGGGCTCGGTACGAAGAACAAACTGTTCATCAAGTCCCGGTTCGCTGTGTGTACGGGTGCATCGTTCATCCAGTTCTGGCGACAGAACAAGAAGCCTGTCGGGGAGAGTGCCTTCGACGTCCGCGTGATCGGCACCATCGCCAAGGGTAGCCGGGAGATGAAGGCTCAGGTCTACTTCTCGAACTTCGCCAAGACCGGCAAGACGGCGACCGGCGGCCTGATGATCACCCCTCGCATGACCGTCCCGCAGAAGTGGCCGGCATCCGCGAAGGCGACCCAGGGCGGCAGCATTCCCGGAGCGCAGAGCTTCGATGCCCTGGCTCGGCAAAAGCCTGCGACATTCATGCACTCGGTGACTGTCGCCGCCGGCCAGGGGACGACGCGGGATGACCTTGTATTTGCGGTGTACGAGCCCGCTATCAAAATCATGCCCCCGGCCGGCTGGGGCATGACCGGAGACATGGGCGGCAAGCTCTTCTTTCTCGCGCCGCGGTGGGACACCGCCAAGTACGTGACCAAGAGGGGCGGGGCAGTATTCAGCAACATTGTTACGTTGCCGTACAGCTCGAAGCAGGGGGCTCCGGAGAAGGAAGTGGCCGAGCACATACGAGACGCCTACAACAACACTCCCGATATCCGGCCGAAGAACGCGCACCGGGACATCCCCGGGCGGGACCTGAAGAAGCCACTGCACCGTCTGTTCCACGATACGAAACGACGCGACGCCAACCGGAATGCGGCCATCAAGGTATGCGAGGAGAATTGGGGAAAGAACTACCCGCAGGATCCCCAGAATCCCAACCGTAAGCGGGAGTGTGATGAGTTCCCGTTCGCCTCGACCTATGAGGGATCCGCTCGGAAGAAGTATGAACCATCGACCCCTGCAAACAACTTTTCGGCTCGGCCCCTGACGAGGGCGGACAATGGGGCTGGCGGCACGATATTGTCGGTCTTCTACAAGAGGAATCGTCTGATCGACGGCTCGGACGACGGTTTCCTGGTCTCGGTCAAGTAGCCACTCAGCGGGGAGGGGTGCTAGAACTCTCCTCCCCGCTCTTGGTCGCTGGCCAGAACTGCGCCAGGTAGCGTTCTACGCCGTTCGGGACTCCGTGCTGGGCCAGGTCGGCTACTTCCTCACGCCCCGCGCAGAACAGGCGAACTCTCCACAGGCGATTGGGGCTGCCCAGTTCCACGTAGCCCTCTTGTGCTCCTGCAGCCGCCCGAATCTCCAGTTCGCCGGAGGGCGACTGGAGTTCGGTCTCGTCCTGCACCTCCCACGCCAACCTTTTGTCCTGGGGTGGGTTGGCGTCCCAAACTTCGACGGTCAAGGCGGCGGTGTGAGTGTGACCGGCGCTCTCGATGTCGATCCGCCCTTCGTAGGCGGAGAGGAACGGCCCATCAGGTTCTCGCCCGTCGGGGTATGAATCGGGCACGGCCGAGTCGTCGGTGTCTTGCAGTCCGAATCCATAGAAGTCGACGTGTACGTCAACTTCCTGTTGGCGCAGCATGGTTGCCATGGTGACTCCCTTCTGAAGGCGGTGGATCGCACTCCGGTGCGGTGGATCGTATCGATTGGTTGCCCTCCGCTCCAGATCTGACTGGCCCTACTGTTCGGCGCTTGGTCCTCTGGCTCTCGCCCCTCTCCGGTAACCGCTCGGTTGATCCACTGGTGGCGGGGTGAGCCTCCTGTGAGAGCGATCGTCCCGGTGTTCGCCAGGGAAGACGCGCTCGAGACCGTGCGTGCTGCGTTGAGCAGGGGCAGCGGGCTACGGGTGACTCGTGAGCTGGCGAGTCGCGGAGTCCACATGGGATCTGCAAACCCCCTCGGTGAGACCCGGCGTGCCTCGGGCCGGCACGCTCCGGAGCAGCGGACGGGGCATCGGCGTGCGCTCCCGGCGCCTCGCCTCCGTCCGACGCCCCTCGTGATGCCGCCGTAAGACTTTCGTCATCGAAAACCAGGAGGCCCACGCCCCCGCGCCCCGTTGAATGGGTGAAGGCACAGCGGGCGTGAGGAGACGGACATGGGACGCATACGGCGCGTCATGAGCAAGCGGGTTGTGATCGGGGTGCTGGTCGCCGGGTTGGTGGCGGTCGGGGCGGGGGCTTTCTGGTTTCAGCCGTGGAAGCTGTGGGTCGACGAGACCGTGCGGGAGGCGCTGCCCGCCGCTACGGAATCGGCGGCCGCAGGCGCGGCCGCGCGGACCCTCGCCTCCGGGGAGCTGATCAGCCACGAGCACGCGACCAGCGGAAAGGTGCGGATCCTGCGCCTGGCCGACGGGAGCCGCGTGCTGCGGCTGGAGAACCTCGACACCAGCAACGGACCCGATCTGCGGGTCCTGGTCGCCGACGCGCCCGTGAAGAAGGGCACGGCCGGGTGGCGGGTCTTCGACGACGGGGCGCACGTCAGCCTCGGCAAGCTCAAGGGCAACAAGGGCGACCAGAACTACGTCCTGCCCGCCGGGCTCGACCTCGACCGGTACACCAGCGTGAGCATCTGGTGCGACCGCTTCGACGTGTCCTTCGGCGCCGCGGCCCTCAGCCGCGCCTGAACCGCCGCGCGCCGGGGTGCTCAGTGCGGATGGCTCAGCCCCCGGCGTCGTACCCCCGGTGGGCGGCCCGCGAGCAGATCGCTGGTCGCCCGGGTGGGGCGTACGCCCAGCTCACGGTCGAGGACGTGCACACACGTCTCGTACGCCCGCCAGGCCTCGCCGACGTTGCCCTCGGCGAGGTGGACGCGCACCAGCACCCGGTGCGCGCTCTCCCGCAGCATGTCGGCGCGCAGCACCGTCAGCGCGACCTCGATGGCCAGGCCGTAGGAGCCGCTCTCGCACAGCCGCTCGGCCACGGTCTCCATGACGTGCAGGCGCATCTGGCGCAGCCGCTCGCGGGCGTCGCCGAGCCATTCGTCCTCCCAGTCCGGCAGCAGATCCCCGGCGTCCTCACCCGGGGACCACGCCGTCGCATCCACCTCTCCGCCGTGCAGCACCCGCAGCGAACGGTCGACCACCTCACGGACGTCCACCTCGGCGCGCGTGTGCAACGCGATCTCACCGGCAGTGGTGACCACCAGCTCCGGGGCCGCCTGGTTGACCCGCCAGATACCGGTCCGCAGCCGGGCCAGGGCGCGGTGCTCCTCGGTCTCCGGCCAGAGCGTCCCGGCCAGTCGGCTGCGGCTCATCCGGCCGCTCAGCGCGAGGGCCGCGACCAACCGCTGCGCCCCGCCCGGCAGTTCCACGTCACGGCCGTCGAGGCTGAGCCGGAACCCGCCGAGGAGGGCGACCGTGACCCGGCCCGGCGTCCGCTGCGCCGGCCGGTGCGCGGGCGCGGGCCGCTCCCCGGCGGTCAGCTGGCGTGGGACGTCGGAATTCCCCCGTGTATCGGTCATGGCTCCCCCCACCGGGCGCCCGCGGCACGTGCCGCGCGGCGGCCGCGTCCTGGCGCTGCCTGACTGGGGGGCGGTCGGCGTGACGAACCCGGTCTGTGCCCGTCGATCCCGGTCCCCACGACGAGGATGCCCGAGTTTGGGGGCACATGCCAAGGGATAGGCGGTGCCGCGAGAGACCGGGGAACATGCGGCTTACCGCTGGTCGGCCAACAGGTGACGGCGAGCTGGGCGCGCGGGACCCGCGCCCGGGGCGGACGGCGGTTCCGGTACCGGGACCGGCGTCCCGGCCGGGGATGGCAGGGGTGCGGGGCAGCCGTCTCTTCCGCCACCGCCCCGCACCCCTTCTTCCTTTCCGTTCCTGTCCCCGGGTCAGCCGGAGACAGGTGCGGCACCCGCGTCCTGGCTGCCCGCGTCCTGGCCGGGGCCCGCGGGGGCGTCCGGCCGGGGCACCCGACCGGCGTCGGCGAGACGGACGAGGTCGGTCAGCCAGCCGGGGGCCGCGCCGCCGTCGGTGCCCTGACCCGCGGCGCCCGCGGCCGGCCCCCCGGCCGTCGCGCCGGGTGCGGCCCCCGCATCGGCGGCCCCTGCATCAGGGGCCCCTGGACCGGTGGCCGGCGTGGTGACCGCCGCGGTGCCCGGGGGCCCGCCGTCGTCCGCGACCGTGATGTGCAGCTTCATGGACGGCTCCCTAGGTGAGACGGGCTGAGGTCTCGTTGCTGAGGACTAATTGAGGACCGCGTAACGGCCTTCGAAGTTGATCTGCGCGCCGCTGATGTTCTTCACCGTCAGCCAGTAGGTCACCGCCGTGGCGGACGCCCGCTCCACCGTGGTCTCCCACTCGATCTGCGGGGCCCCGGCCTGGGGCGACGTCGGCATGAAGTACCAGATGACGTGCCACTCCTGAGGCCAGCTGTGGGTGAACCAGCGGCCGGTCTGCCCGGGGCCCAGCGTTCCGGTGAACTGCGTTCCTACTCGCATCGTTGCTCCCTCTCCCGATCCCGATCCCGCATCTCCCGATCCCGATCCCGGCGTGTCCGGTCCGGCGTGTCCGGTCCCGCGCTCACCGTCCGGCCGTCACCATCCGAGGACCGCGAACCGGGCCTCGAAGTCGACCGGGTCGGCCACGAGGTTGGTCACGTCGATCCAGTACGTCGCATACGCGTCACTGGCCCGCTCGACCCGGACCCGCCAGCGGACCTGGGGCGCGCCGGGACGGACGCTGGTCGGCTGGACCGTCCACACCACGTGCCAGTGGGCGGGCCAGTTGTAGGTGAACCAGCGGCCGGTCCGGTTGCCCGCCAGGGTGCCCCGGAACTGGACGCCGACCCAGGTGGCCGTCTGCAACGCGGCCGGGATCAGCTGCCGCAGGTCGGGACGGTTGCCGATGCGCTGGGTGGCCGGACGGCCGGGCGCGTCCTGCTGCGGCGAGCCGGTGGCGCGCAACAGCTCCCTGGCGCGCGCCGGGGACAGCCGGATCCTGCCGTGGGCCCGCAGCACCCCCTGGGTGGAGGCCAGCGCGCCGACGACGATCGGCGAGGCACTGGAGGTGCCGCTGAACCGGTCGGTGTACCACAGGTCCTGGTTGGTGCCGCCCTGCAGATCGCCGTAGCCGGTGGTGGTCACCTCCCGCCCCCAGCCCTGGGCGTCCACACAGGCACCGTGGTTGGAGAAGTCCAGCCGCGACCGGTCGGGGCCGTGGTTGGCGCCATGGGTTCCCGGTGGTGGCGCCCCGGCGCCGACGATCACTGCGCCGGCGTCCAGCGCGGTGCGCCGGAAGGGGTTGCGCCACCAGGCGGGGAAGCCGGGCTGCGGGGTGTCGTAGACGGCGGCGTCCAGGTTCTCCGCGCCGTTGCCCGCGGCCTCGACCACGACGATGCCCCTGTTGACGGCGTAGCGGATGGCCAGGAAGTCGTCCGGCCACCACTCGACGGCGATGAAGCCCTGCTGGCCGGAGCCGGTCGCGTTGGGACCCGGCCGGTGGATCTCCAGCAGGATGATGTCGCCCGGCCCGAGCCGGTCGGCCGCGTTGCGGATCGCGGTGGAGGTCGCGATGGAGAACGCGGAGGCGCTGGTCACCGCGTCGGGCGAAATGCCGGTGACGCCGAGTGTGTTGACGTCCCCGCCGATCTCGCCGAGGACGGCCGTGCCGTGGTTGACGAACGCGGTGTCGGTGCTGCCCGTGCCGGAGACGATGCCGCCCTGGTTGTTCAGCAGGTCCTCGTGGGTGAAGCGCCAGCCCCACTCGCAGTCGATGACCCGGACCCCCGCGCCCCGGCCGCCCGGCCGCGTCCAGGCGTAGCGGGCGTCGATCCCGCCCGGTGCGGCGTCGAGATAGCCCTGGCGGGCGGTGAAGTCCGGGGTGACGGGCGGGGCGTCCGCCGCCGCGGGGACCATGTCGTTGAGGGGCGC
This sequence comes from Streptomyces syringium, assembly GCF_017876625.1. NCBI lineage: Bacteria > Bacillati > Actinomycetota > Actinomycetes > Kitasatosporales > Streptomycetaceae > Streptomyces > Streptomyces syringium. The sequence continues at coordinate 827,197 of NZ_JAGIOH010000001.1, read as the reverse complement.
GCCCGCTTCGCCGGTGCCCGCTCCGCTGTCGGTGCCCGACTTCTTCGACGCCTTGGCCGTGCTCTCCCGGGTCGCGAGCTGCGCGCCGGGTTTGACGTAGGCGGCTTCGACGGCGTCCGAGGAGCGCAGCCGCTCGGCCAGTTCCTCCAGCCGGTCGGCCGGAGCCGACACCTGGTAGAAACGCGCCATCCTGTCGATGATCTCGCGCGCGTCGTCGTCGAGGGGCGGTGCGTCCGCCCGTTCCGCCTGGGCGAGCAGCCTGTCCGGGTCGGTGCCGAACAGCGGAGTGATGACGACGTCCGCGTCGGCGGCCACGGCATGCAGACCGTTCACCGGGACATCCGAATCGGCGCTCGCGCCGGTCGCAGTGATCCGAACGCCCGCACCGGCGCGCGTCACGCACACCAGCTCGGCGCGCCCGGAAGGCGATTGAGGCGGAGGGGCCGTGCCGCCCCCGCCGTTTCCCGCACCTGTTCGCTGTGCCACAGCACTCTCCTTCGCCCGTTACGGAAGGTCTGCCGGCGGTTTCACATAGGCGGCCTCGACGTCCGGGCGGGCGCGCAGGGCCGCCGCGACGGCCTCGGCATCCGCGCCGGCGGGAACACCGACCCTGAGCCACCGTGCCGAGTCCGGATCACCACCGCCCGGGTGCAGTGGCTCGGCGGTGACGCCGAACCGCCGCGCCAGCCAGCCGTGCAGGTCCGCCGGCCGCACGGCCCCGACGGGCTCCGCGAGACCGGTGGGCGACTGCGTACGAAGCTGGACGACGATTTCCGCCTCGGCCATGGGCAACCCCTCCGCGTGCCCCTGGTCCCGTGCCTGCTGCTCGGCCACTGGGCCCGGCCGAGGCTAGTGAGGACCTCGTCACCCGCCCGTCACGGCAGCGTCACGGTGGCGGCCGGGCACTGCCGGAAGGGCCGTCCGGGGCCGATCCACCGGAATCCGCCCTCTGTCCGCATGCCGAACCCTGGCTGAAAACACCCCCATAAAACCCCCGTGACCTGCGCGTTCCCGCGTCGAAAAGCGCCCGCCGAACAGCACGGAGTTACGATTCGGCCCTGAGCGCGTGCCGGGGGGAACCGCGCGAAGAGCACAGAACGGGGAATCGGGTGCTCGGTCGGGAACGGCCCGCGTCCGGCGCTTTTGGGGGCAGGCATGGTCAACGACGCTGGCGGGCTGACATTCGCCGTACTCGGCCGACTGCGGGCCTGGCGCGACGGCGAGGCCCTGGAGCTCGGCTCCCCGCAACAGCGGACACTCCTCGCGGAATTACTGCTGCGCCAGGGGCACGCCGCCTCGGCCGCCGAGATCGTGGACGCGGTATGGGGCGAGAACCCGCCGCCCCGCGCCGTCGGAGCGCTGCGCACCTACGTCTCCCGGCTGCGCAAGCTGCTGGAGCCGGAGCGGGAGCCGGGTGCGGCGCCGCGGTTCCTGGTGTCCGTGTCCGACGGCTACGCCCTGCGGATACCCCGTCAGGCGCTGGACGTGGCCCGGTTCGAGGACCGGGTGGCCGCCGCCGCCCGCGCGCGGGCCTGCGGTCGGCTCACGGACGCCCGCGACCTGCTGAGATCGGCGCTCGCGCTGTGGACCGACGAGCCCTTGCACGGTCTGGCCGGCGCCCAGGTGCGCTCCCACCGCGACCGGCTCGCCGACCGCAGGCTGATGGCGCTCGAGACCCGCCTCGAACTCGACCTGGAGCTGGGCGCCGCCGAGCCCGCCCTGCGGGAGCTGGCCGAGCTGACCGCCCGGCACCCGCTGCGCGAGCGGCTGTGCGCGCTGCGCCTGGTCGCCCTGCACCGCGCCGGCCGCAGCGCCGAGGCGCTCGCCGTGTACGAGGAGACGCGCAGGGCCCTGTCGGAGGAGCTCGGCCTCGAACCCGGCCGCGAGCTCGTCGGAATCCAGCGGCGGATCCTGGCCGCGGCACCGGACGCGCCGGCCCCCGGCGCCGGCCACCTCACCCCGGGGGAGCGGGCCGTCCCCGCCCAGCTCCCCGGCGATCCGGCGGATTTCACCGGCCGCGAAGAGACCGTCGACGAGCTGTGCCGCGCCCTCGCCCCCGGGCATCCGCAGGCGGTCGTCACGGTCGCGGTCTCCGGCATCGGCGGGGTCGGCAAGAGCGCCCTGGCCGTGCACGCCGCCCACCGGGTCCGCGAGGACTTCCCGCACGGGCAGTTCTACGCCGATCTCCAGGGCACCGGGGAACGCCCGGCGGACCCGGCCACCGTCCTCGGCTCGTTCCTCCGGGCGCTCGGCGTCGACGACGCGGCCGTACCCGACGGGCTGGCCGAGCGCGCCGCGTGCTTCCGCACCCAGCTGGCCGACCGCCGGGTGCTGATCCTGCTGGACAACGCCCGGGACGCCGACCAGGTCCGGCCCTTTCTGCCCGGGACTCCCTCGTGCGCCGTGCTGATCACGAGCCGCGCCAAACTGGGCGACCTGCCGTCCGCGCGCCTGATGGACCTCGACGTCATGACGGCGCGGGAAGCGGTCACCCTCCTGGGGCGGGTCGTGGGCACGGACCGCACCGAGGCGGAGCCGGAACCGGCCGCCCAACTGGTCTTGGCCTGCGGCCTCCTGCCGCTGGCCGTACGGATCGTGGCCGCCCGCCTCGCCACCCGCCCCACGTGGACCCTCGCCACCCTCAACGACCGGCTCGCCGACCGGAAACACCGGCTGGCCGAGCTGCGCGTCGCGGACCTGGCGGTCGAGGCCGCCTTCGCCCTCGGCTACCACCAGCTCGACGAACGCGCCCGGCGGACCTTCCGGCTGCTGTCCCTCCCCGACGGCACGGACATCTCGGCGGCCGCCGCCGCGGCGGTCCTCGGCCTCGCGGAGCGGGAGGCCGAGCCGCTGTGCGAGGCGCTCGTGGACGCCAGCCTGCTGGAGTCCCCGGCGCCCGGCCGCTACCGCTTCCACGACCTGCTGCGGCTCTTCGCCCGTGAGCGCGCCGAAGCCGAGGAGTCCCCGCGGCAGCGGGCCGACGCGCTGCGCCGCCTCATGGAGTTCTACGTCGCCACGGCGCGCGCCTCCCATCTGCTCACCAGCCCCGGAGCGGGCCGCCGCGACGTCGCCTCCCCGACCCCCGGCCTCACCTTCGACAGTGCCGACGCCGCCCGCGACTGGCTCTTCACCGAGGCGTCGTGCCTGTTCGCGGCGGTGGGCCAGGCGGTCGCGGAACCGTCCCACGCCGTCGCGCCCGCCGCCGACCTGCTGCTCATGATGGACGGCCTGTTCGAGTACGGGGCACACGGGCGGGAGTTCGAGCAGGCCGCCCGGGCGGTGATCGCCTGCGCGCTGCGGGTGGCCGACCGGCGCAGCGCCGGCCGCGCGTATCTCGTCCTCGGCTCCGTGTACTACCACGCCGACCGGCTCGTCGAGCTCGTCCCCGTCTGCCGGGAGGCGCTGGCGCTGAGCCGCGCCGCCGACGACCCGCTGACCACCGCCGACTGCCTGGTGCAGCTGTCCCGGTGCGACCACCACATGCGCCGTCACGACGCGGCGCGCGAGCGACTGTCCGAGGCCCTGGCCGTCTTCCGTGCGAACGGTGACCGGCTCGGCGAGGCGAACGCCTTCGGCGCGCTCGCCCGGGTGTACCTCGCTCTCGGCCACCGGGAGCCGGCCCTCATGGTGGCCGAGGAGGGCCTCGCCCTGCACCGCTCCCTGGGCAGCACCCACCTGGTGGGCCACGCGCTGTACCAACTGGGCATCGTCCTGGCCGGCACCGGCCGGACCGAGGAGTCGGCGGCCCGGCTCACCGAGGCGCTGACCCTCTTCGGCGCGCACCGCAACCGGCTGTGGGAAGGGCTCACCCTCTTCCGGATGGCCGAGAACGACCTGGCCGCCGGGGCCCCGGAGCGCGCCGCCCGCCACGCGGAGCAGTCCGTCGCCACGCTGGAGGAGGTCCGGGACGCATGGGGCCGGGCCAAGGCGCTCGCCGTGCTCGGCCACGCGCTCGACCTGCTGCACCACCCCGACCGGGCGCGGGCGAGCCGGCTCGCCGCCTACGAGATCTTCCTGCGCCTGGGCGTCCCGGAGGCCGACGACCTGCGGATCCTCCTGACCCGTGACGGCGCCCGCGAGACCGCCGGTGCCGGCGCGCGCGAGGAAGCGGCCGCGCGGCCCGCCGACTAGCCGGCAGCGCCCACGGCCGAGCGCCCCTACCGGACTCCTGGCTTCTCCCGTCGAACTCCCGGCTCCCCCACCGGACTCCCGGCTTCCCCCGGCTGTCCCGAACCACGGAGAACACCATGACCGCGCCCCCCACCTCGGATCACGCCCCGGACGGCCCGCCCGTCCCCCGCTTCGCCGTGCTCGGCCCGCTCCGGGCCTGGCACGGCGAGCACGAGCTGCCCCTGAGCGCACCCCGCACCCAGGCCGTGCTCGCCGCACTCGTGCTGCGCGCGGGCAGGCCCGCGTCCGCGCGGGAACTCATCGGCGCCGTCTGGGGAGACGACGCACCGCCCCGCGCGTCGGGCGCGCTGCGCACCCACATCTCCGGGCTGCGAAGGCTGCTCGAACCCGGATGCGGCCCCCGCGGGCGGGCCCGGGTCCTGGTCTCGGCCGACGGCGGCTACGCCCTCCGCCCGGAGCCCGGGGCACTCGACCTCGCCGTCTTCGAACAGCGCGCCGCGGACGCCGGGCGGGCCCGCGCCGCCGGACGCCTGGAGGAAGCACGCGAACTGCTCGACTCGGCGCTCGCCCTGTGGGCCGGAGCACCCCTGGCGGGAGTCCCCGGCCCGTACGCGCATGCCGAGCGCACCCGGCTCACCGAGCGGCGGCTGACCGTGCTGGAAGAGCGCTGGGACGTGGAGACCGAACTCGGCGACCACACCGCGGCGATCGCCGCGCTCGGCGTGCTCGCGGCCGAACACCCCTGGCGGGAGCGGATACAGGAACTGCTGATGACCGCGCTGTACCGGGCCGGCCGCCAAGCCGACGCGCTCGAGGTCTACGCCCGCGCCCGCCGCTCCCTGGCCGACCAGCTCGGCGTGGAGCCGGGTCCCGGCCTGGCCCGTCTGCAGCGCCGCGTCCTCGCCGCCGAACCGGGACCCGCGGACCCCGCCGGCCTGCTGCGGCTCACGGCCACCTTTCCGCTCCCCGCCCAACTCCCTCATGACACCGGCGACTTCACCGGACGCGAGGACAGTGTCGCCCGGTTGTGCGCGGCCCTGGACAGCGGCCGGATCGTGGCACTGAGCGCCATCAGCGGCATGGGCGGCGTCGGCAAGACGACCCTCGCCGTCCATGTCGCCCACCGGACGCGGGACAGGTTCCCCGACGGCCAGCTCTACGCCGATCTGCGCGGCACCGACCCCCGGCCCGCCGAACCCATGCACGTACTCGACCGATTCCTGCGCGCCCTCGGTGTCCCCGCCGGCCACGTCCCGGCGCTGCCTGACGAGCGGGCCGCCCTGTACCGCTCCCGGCTCGCCGGCCGCAGGGTGCTCGTCGTGCTGGACAACGCCCGCGACCTGGCCCAGCTACGCGATCTGCTGCCCGGTTCGCCGGGCACCGCCGTGCTGCTGACCAGCCGTTCACGCCTCGCCGGGCTCACCGGCGCCACCCTCGTGGACCTCCGTCCGATGGTGCCCCGGGACGCGCTGGCCCTCCTCGCCCGCATCGTGGGGGAGGAGCGGGTGAACGCCGAGCCGAGGGCCGCGGCGGCAGTCGTCGAGTCCTGCGGCGGGCTGCCGCTCGCGCTGCGCATCGTGGCCGCCCGGCTCGTGGCCGGCCCGGACCGGACCCTCGCGCGGACCGCCGCGCTGCTGGCCGACGAGCGGCGCAGGCTCCGCGTGCTCCGGGCCGAGGACGCGGCGGTGGAGACCACGTTCCGGCTGGGCGCGGGCCTGCTCGACGACGAACAGGCCCGCGCCTTCCGGCTGCTGGCCCTGCCGGACGTACCCGAGATGACGCTGCCCGAAGCGGTGGCGGTCCTGGACCGGCCGTGGCGGGCCGCCGAGGACCTCTGCGAATCGCTGGTCGACCTGAATCTGCTGGAGTCCCTCTCGCCCGGCCGCTACCGCTACCACGACCTGCTGCGGCTGTTCGCCCGCCAGGCCGCCGTCGAGGAAGTGCCGGACAGCGAGCGGACCGCGGCGCTCACCCGGCTGCTCCACTTCCTCCTCGCCACCGCCCGCAACGCCCACCGGACGACGATGCCGGACGACGTGTTCCCCGGCGACCTTGCCCCGCCCCGCTCCGCCGGGCTCGCCTTCGCCACCCAGCAGGAGGCCGCGGGCTGGCTGGTGGACACCCAGGCGACCCTCCTCGGTGTGATCGAACAGGGCGCGCACGACGGGCGGGCGCCGCTGGCCGTCTGTGCCGATCTGCTGGTGGCCGTGGACCCGCTCGGCCGGATGGGCGCCCGGCCGTACGGCTTGGAGCGCGCCGCCCGGGCCGTGTGCGAAGCCGCCGAACGGGCGGGCGACACCAGGGCGGAGGCCCGCGCCCGGTACATGCTGGGCGGGGCGGTGAGCCTGCGCTTCGAACTCGGCCGGGCCCTGCCCGAATTCGAGCGGGTGGTCGAGCTGTGCCGTGGCGCGGGGGACCGGGCGCTGCTGGGACCCGTGCTGATCGCGCTCGGCGGCTGCGCGCTCGCCCGCCGTGACTTCACCGCCGCGCACGACCTGCTCACCGAGGCGCTCGAGCTGAGCCGGGCCGTGCACAGCCGCGGCAGCGAGGCCTACGCCCTGGGTTTCCTCGCCCTCGCCGAGCTGGCCACGGGGGAGCCGGCAGCGGCGGTGGCCACCGGCCGGGAGGCGGTCGCCCTCACCCGGGCGACGGGTGACCGGGCCGGCGAGGCGAACGCACTGCACAACCTCTCGCAGGTCTGCCTGTGGACCGGCCGCACCGAGGAGGCCCTCGACTGCCTCCACGAGAGCCTGCGGCTGTGGCGGGGGACGGGCTCCTTGTACCGCGAGTCCCTGCTGCTCGGGGCGCTCGCCCAGGCGTACAACTTCGCGGGCCGTCCGGCCGAGGCCGCCGAGCACGCCGCGACGGCCCGTGACATCGCCGAGCGGCACGGCGACGGCTATTTCCTCGGCCGCGCGCTCGCCCAGCTCGGCCACGCCCACGCGGCACAGGGGCACCCCGCCGAGGCGACGGTCTGCTTCCGCAGGGCGTATGACATCTTCCACGGCCTCGGCCTGCCCGACGCCGACGACCTGACCCTGCATCTGACCGCCGGGGCGGGATGACGGGGGCCGCGCAGGCGCGGGACTCCCGTCCGGGAGGAGCCCCGCGCGCGGTCCGGCGGCCTCAGCCCGGCAGGCTGCTCACCAGGCCGGTCAGCAGGCCGGTCACACTGCCCAACAAGCCGGTGGCGGTGCCCAGCAGTCCGCTCACCACGCTGGTGACCAGGGCGAGCAGCCCGCCGACGCCGTCCGCCGCGCCGTCCCGGTTGCCGTCCCTGGTGCCGTCCTCGGGTCCGTTCCCGGCCTGCCGGGCGAGGAGCTCGTTCCTGGCGGCGTCGGCGAGCTCCGCCGCCCTGGTGATCGCGGCGTGGTCCGGGGCCTGTTCGGCCGCCTGCTTCTCCAGGTCGGCCCGGGCTCTGAGGAGGGAGTCGTGGTGTTGCCTGGTCTCGGCGCAGTCCCCGCCCGGTTCCTCGGGGAGGCCGGCCGCGGAGCAGCGCCGGACGGTCTCCGCGGCTTCCTGGAGGGTGCTGTCCTCGTCCATGGCCCTGAGGGCCTCGCCGGCCGCCTTGCGCAGTTCGTCGGCGGACGGGGCGGACGCGGCGGTGTCCACCGTGCCCGGGGCAGCCGATCGTGCGGTGGCGGCGGCGGTGCCGCCCGCCGTCCCGAGGGCGAGCGAGCCCAGGACGGCACCGACGACGAAGAGGCTGGTCCCGCGAGTAGCGCCCATGGAGAACTCCTTAAGTGGGGGATCTTGGCGCCACCCTGCGTCGGCCCCCCGTCCCCCGCAATCGGGAGCTTCCTCGCACGTCATCCGGACGCCGCGGCGGTCTGTGAGCCGTCCGGGTGGCGCCGGCCCCGGCCGCCGCAGCCCCGTGGCGTCCGGGGCCTGCGCCGGGAAATTCATCGTCAGCATTCCTCCAGGAAGGTGCCGTTGCTGAAACTGGCTGGCTGTCAGGTGACGGGGTGTCGGCGAATGGAGTAGCCGGGACCCGGGCCCCGCGCTCGCCGCCGTCGGGCACGCGCGGAGCCGGGCCCCGGCCCCGGACGGGCGGACCGGAGCCGGGCCCGCCGGCCCGTCGCGGTCCGTGGGGGCCGCCGCGGAGCGCCGTGGCGCAGACGTCAGCGGGTCCGGTCGAACGCCGCCCAGCGCTCCAGCGCGAACTTGCTGCCCTCGCGTCGGATTTCGGCCGCACCGTGGCCCGGCAGATGCGCCGGGAACACCAAGGAACGGGTGTCGGCGGCCTGTTCCAGGATCCGGCGGCGCGACCGGGTGGCCTCCTCCTGGTCCTCGCTCAGGCAGGTGTCGCAGTCGGGTTCCACGAACTGCAGCGGGCTGTGCACGAGGTCGCCGATGAACAGGGCGCGCTCCCTGCCCGACGCCAGCTGCAGCACCGACGAACCCGGGGTGTGCCCGGGGGCGAGCCGCAGACTCAAGTACGCGTCGATGCGGTATTCGTCCTCCCACAACAGCGTCTGACCCGCCCGGTGCACCGGCGCGACGCTGTCCTCGAACATGTCCCCGCCGGCCAGCGCCACGCCGACACCGCCGAGGGAACCCCGCTTGGGATGGTTGTTGACCGGATTCCAGTAGTCAAAGTCGGCCTTGGCGATCACATAGGTGGCGTTCGGGAAGGTGGGCACCCACGCACCGTCCACCAGCCGGGTGTTCCAGCCCACGTGGTCCGAGTGCACATGGGTGTTCACGACGATGTCCACGTCCTCGGGGCGGACCCCGACGGCGGCCAGCTGCCCGAGGAAGTCGGTCCGCAGGTGCGACCAGGCGGGCATGTGCGGCCGTGCCTTGTCGTTGCCGATGCCGGTGTCGACGAGGATCGTACGGCCCTCACTGCGCAGCACCCACGTCTGTACGTTCGCGATGAGGTCGTCGGTCCCGGGCGTCCAGAAGTCCGGAGCCAGCAGCGATTCGTTCTCCCGCCACATCCGCGGGGTGCTGCCGGGGAAGATGGCGGGGGTGGGGGCGACCGGCGCGTGCCATTCGACGACGCGGGTGATGTCCACCGCGCCCAAGGTGATTGTCTGCATGCCCTCGACGTTAGAGAGCGCGCGCGAGACGGCCAATAAGTGATCGTGCCCGATCTATACGCCATCGTCTCGGTGGGTGCCGGACGTCGGAGCGCGACGCGGCCTTGCGCATACTCACCTCATGGACGTACTCAGCGACGCCGTCGCCGCCCTGCGCACCGGGCGGCCCTATTCGGCGCTCTCCGGCCGGCACGGACGATGGCGGACGGACATCGAGCCCTTCGCGGGCGCCGGATTCCACGTGGTGCTGCGGGGAAGCTGTCTGATGCTGCCCCAGGGCGGCGGCGAGCCGATCACGCTCGCCGCGGGCGACGTGGTGTTCCTGCCGCACGGCACGCCCCACGCGCTGACCGGCTGCGACGACCCGGCGGACACGCCGTCCGACACGGTGTCCGTATCCTGCGACGCCCCGCAGGCCGACCCCTCGCACGCCCCGCTGGTCCTGCTCTGCGGCGCCTACCGGCTGGACCAGACCCGGGCGCACCCCCTGCTGGCCGACTTCCCCGAGGTCATCCACCTGCCCGCCCACCACGGACGGCACCCCGCGCTGCGTGCGACCGTCACCCTGCTCGGCGACGAACTGCAGTCACCGGGGCAGGGCACGGACGCCACCCTGCCCGCGCTGCTGGACCTGCTGCTCATCTACCTGATGCGCGCCTGGTTCGACGAACGGTCCGCCCGGCCGGGCACCGGCTGGTGCCGGGCCCTGGCCGACCCCGCGATCGGTGCCGCGCTGCGCACGGTCCACGACAACCCGGCGCGGCCGTGGACGGTGGCGGACCTCGCCGGCCGGGCGGGACTGTCCCGGGCGGCCTTCGCCCGCCGGTTCACCACCCTCGTCGGCAGGCCCCCGCTGACCTACCTCACCTGGTGGCGGCTGACGCTCGCGGCCAGTCTCCTGCGCGAGAGCGACGCACCGCTCGCGGCCGTGGCCCAACGGGTCGGCTACACCTCGCAGTTCGCCTTCGCCACGGCCTTCAAGCGCGCCTACGGCGTTTCCGCGGGCCGCTACCGCCAGGAGCGCCACGACGACCACCGGCACATCAGCGACTGGGCGATGACCACGACCACCACCACCGGGTCACAGCAGCTCATCCCCGCGTGAGCCGCGGCCGGGGCCCGTTTTTCCGGCAGGGCCGGAATCCCCGCCCTTCCGCTGCGCGGGCCGGTGCCCCTCCCGGCACGATGGGAAGGCCGCACCGGGGACGCCCCCGGTACGACGCGGCGGGGTGGCCCCGCGTCACGCGCGGGGCCACCCGGCCCGGCCGCCGAGCCCACCGTCCGGAAGCAACGGGAGCACTCCATGATCTTCATCGTCGTCAAATTCACCGTCCGCCCCGAGCGCAGCGACGAGTGGCTGACGCTCGTCGACGACTTCACGCAGGCCACCCGACAGGAGCCGGGCAACGTCTTCTACGAGTGGTCCAGGAGCGTCGACGACCCCCACCAGTTCGTCCTGGTCGAGGCCTTCAAGGACGCCCGGGCCGGCGAGGAGCACGTGAACTCCGAGCACTTCAGGACCGCCATGGCCTGGATGCCCGATGTGATCGCCAAGACGCCCGACATCATCAACGTCGAGGTCCCGGGCACCGGCTGGGGCCCGATGGCGGAGCTCACCCCGCGCGGCTAGAGCAGACGACGGCACCCGGGCGAGGGGGCCGGTCCGGGGATCCCGGACCGGCCCCCTCGCCCGTTCGGCCCCCGAGCACGGGCCGCCGCTGCCGCGCCGCCATAGCGTCGAGGCGGAGCGGGACGCCGAGGACGAAGGAGACGGATGATGCTGCGGGTGGATGTCGATATCTTCTCCGGCCGTCCCAACCCCGCCTGGGTCGTCTCCGACGAGGACGCTGCGGGCGCTCTGCTGGAGGAGATCGCGGCCGTGGCCGACGAAGCGGTCGGCCTGTCCGGAGCCGGCTACGGCGGTCTCGGATACCGCGAGGTCGTCATCTCCTCGATGAGCGACGACGAGTCCTGGCCCGAATCCCTGCCCCGCACCTTCACCCTCGGCACCATCGGCGCCCCCGACCCCCGGCGCTCGGCCGAGCTGGCCCGGCGGATCGTCGCCGACATGCCCCGGTACCGCGGGTTCAAGCTGCCCGGGCACGCCGAGACGCCCCTCGACGACACGACGCGCGACCTCGTCCTGGAGCAGATGGACCGGTTCTTCCAGGACCCGCCGGAGTGGTTCCGGCCGCCGCTCTTCCCCTCGAACTCGCTGCGCTCCACCATCAGGGAGGACGAGCCGATCGACACCGGCTGCTTCTACGAGGTGAGCGAGTTCAACCCCGACTTCTGGAACCGCCCGGAAGTCCAGCCCTACAACAACTGCTACAACTACGCGCGCAACTACCGCACGGACACCTTCGCCCAGCCCGGCCGTGCCCACGGCGCCCAGACCGACGTCATGGCCTGTCCGGACGTCACCCGAGCCGCGCTCGCCGACGGCCTGGTCCGCCGCTTCGACTGCCTGCCCGACAGCGAGTACCCCCGCCGCCTCATGGCCCTCGTGATCTGGCCCGGCGTGGACTACCACTGGTACCGCGAGCAGCGCGGCGACTTCTGGGGGCACAAACCCGGCTCGACGGCCGCGCGGAACTACGACAACAGAGGCGCCCTCATCACCGATCCCGAGACGTGCGACCGGGGCGGCTACACCGACTTCTGCGGGTACTTCTACGCGGGCAAGTCCGTGGTCATCAACTGAGCCGGTGGCCGCCGACGGACCGGAGCGGCGAGGCCCGGTGATCGTGGAACTGCACGTCCTCAGCGGCCGCCCCGATCCGCGCTGGCCGCTGGACCCCGGCGCGGCCGCCGCGCTCCGGGCGCTCCTGGCCACCCTCGCCCGGGCGGACGCGAAGCCGCCCCCGGCCCCGGGCCTGGGGTACCGGGGGTTCACCGTCACCGACTCCGAGGCGGTCCGGCACGTGTTCAACGGCCTCGTCACCGTCGGCGACGTGGCGCTGGCCGACCCGGGAAGAACCGTCGAACGCCGGCTGCTCGGCACGCTCCCGCCGGAATTCGAGCACCTTGGGCCCGTCGTGGCCGCCGCGCTCGACGGCTGACGGACGGCGGCCCGCCTCACCCCCGGCCGAGCGCGGCCGCCATCCGCCGCACGGCCTCCGTGATCACCTCCGGCGACGTGGCGAGGTTCAGCCGCACGTGCCCGGCTCCTCCCGTGCCGAAGCCGGTACCGCCGATCAGCGCGACCCGCCCCCGTTCCAGGAAGACGGCGGCCGGATCGTCGCCCAGGCCGAGCCCTCGGCAGTCCAGCCACGCCAGATAGGTGCCCTCCGGGGGCGTGTACCGCACGTCCGGCAGATGACGCGCCAGCAGCTCGGCGAGCAGCCGCCTGTTCTCGTCCAGGCCTGTCAGTACCGCGTCGAGCCACTCGCCGCCCTCCCGGAGGGCGGCGGTGTGGGCGATGATGCCGAGGTGGCCGGGGCCGTGGCTCACCTCGTAGGGCAGCCGGGCCAGGTCGTCCGTGGCGGCGGGGCCCACGACGGCCAGCGCCGCCTTGAGCCCCGCCAGATGCCACGCCTTCGACGCCGACATCAAGGAGAACGCCCCGCCCGCCCCGGGCACCGACAGAAACGGCACGAACCGGGTGCCCGGCGGCACGAGGGGCGCGTGGATCTCGTCGGCGACGACCCGCACGCCATAGCGGTTCGCCAGCTCCGCCAGGGCCGCCAGCTCCTCCGCGGTGTGCACGGTGCCGGTCGGGTTGTGCGGACTGCACAGCAGATACGCCGCGCGCCGCCCACCCGCCACCGCCCGCCGGAACGCCGCCTCCAGGGCGGCGGGGTCGATCCGGTGCCCGTCGCCCAGCGGCGCCTCGAGCACCCGCCGGCCCATGTTCTCCACGAACGGGAAGAACGGGGGGTACACCGGAGGACTCACCACCACCGCGTCCCCGGGCCCGGTCACCAGCTTCAGCATCTCGACGACGCCCAGCATCACGTCCGGCACGATCGCCGTCCGCTCCGCCACCACCCCGTCCCAGCCCCACCGCTGCCGCGCGAACGCGTCCAGCGCCTCCGCGTACCCCGTCCCCACCGGGTATCCCGTATCGCCCAGCGCGACCGCGTCCACCAGCGCCCGCGCCACGGGCTCGGCCACGGGTACGTCCATCTCGGCGATCCACAGCGGCAGCACGTCCGGCGGGTACGTGCGCCATTTGGCGCTCGTCCGCAGGCGCAGTTCGTCGAGCGAGAGCCGGCGCAGCGGGTTCTTCTCGTCGTACGGCATGGGGCCATTGTGCGCGGCGCCCGGCGGGACGGGAACGCGACGGCGACTCTCCCACCGCCGCCGGCATCACCCCGCCCGGCACACCTGCGGGGCCGTCTCCTTCATGCCGAGCAGCCGGAAGTAGTTGGCCCCGAGAGCGATGCCGCGGAACGCCTCGTCCCCCAGGGCCTTGTTGATACGGCTGGTGACCTCGAGCTCTTCCTCGTAGACCTGGTAGTCCTTGTTCCCGGCCGCTACGAAGTCGGTGCCCGGGATGGCTCTGGTGGGGTACCGGTCGAAGAACGCCGCGTACTTCTGCCTGACGCCCGGCTTGCTGAAGTATTGGTCCTCCAGCACCCGCCAGCTCAGATCGAGGGTCAGCCGGGGGTACTTGTCGAGGAGCCGCTGCACGATGCGGATGTGCTGGTCGGGGTCCATGGCGGACAGTTCCTTGGAGAGCCCCATGTGCGCCCACACGATCTCGTTCCGCGGGTAGCGCCGAAGGGTCTCCTCCATCAGGTGGAGGTATTTCGTCGGCTCCCGGTCGCTCCCGATGTCCGCGTGGATGGTGATCGGCATGCCGCGGTCCCGCAGCACCTTCATGAACGGTGCCCAGTTCCTGATGTTCTCGCTCGTCGCGGGCTCATGGCGGTTGGGGAACAGGGCCTGCTTGACGAGGTTGACCTCTCCCGCCCAGCGGAACATCCCCGGGAATTCCTTGTCGTAGAGGGAGATCCCGGGTGGGACGGTCTCGGGGTGGTTGAGGTCCATGAAGGTCATGGAGAGCGTGAGGCCGGGATCCTTGGGCTTCGCCTCCATGTAGTTCCCGGCGTTGACGAAGTCGTTCTTCATGCTGGGGACCACGGGCGTCCCGGGGCAGTCCAGGTAGTAGGTGCAGTCGGAGTTCACGGGCAGCGTCTGCCCGATGCCGTACATGCTCGCGTGGCGGACGCCGCTCTTGCGCAGGTAGCCCGTGAGTTCGTCGAACGAGATGGCCTGGCCGCCGAAGGGGCGGAAGTGGAGGTGGCTGTCGACCACTGAGGTGTACGGCTTCTTCTCGCGGTCGAAACAGTCCTGCGTCGCCAGCGCGGGTGACGTCCCCGCCGAGGCGACGACGGCCACCGCCGCCAGAGTCGCGCTGGTGATCCCGATCCGCCTGCCCATGCTCCAGGTGCCGCTGATGGTGGCCTCCACTGATCCGACGTGCCCGTGATCGATAGGACCGCAGCATTGCCAGAACGCCCGTTGTCAAACGACCCGTCCGGGTGAAGGGGGGACGCATACTCGAAATCGTGTGGCTCAGCTGGTGTGAGAGGGGTGCGCGGCACGGAGGGCGTCCGTCGGCCAGAGTGCGTCGGGGAATGCTGGGGCGTCGGAGTCGGTGTCGGGCATCAGGGTGCTGAGCATCCGCTGGGCGGTCTTCGCGCTGTCGGTGGCGCGGGGCAGCATGACGCTTTCGTAGGCGTCGAGGGCCTCGTCGACGGTGGAGTGACCGATGACGGCTCGGGCGAGTTCGGCGCCGTCGAGCAGGGCGAGGTTGGCGCCGACGCCGATCGGCGGCATCAAGTGGGCGGCGTCCCCGAGCAGGGTGATACCGGGGGTGCGCTGCCAGGAGTGGGGAACGGGAAGGACGAACATGGGACGGTTGATGAAACCGCCTTCGTTCTCACGCAGGATGTCGAGCAGGCTGTCGTGCCAGCCCTGGTACCGGGCGAGGAGACGCGCGCGTACGGCTTCGGTGTCGGCGAGGTCGAGGCCGGTGTGCCAGTCCTGGGGGCCGCGGAAGGTGATGTAGGCGCGGACGTGTCCGTTGCTGTTGCGCTGCAATACCAGGCTTCGGCCGCCCGCCTTGGCCGACATGGTGCCGCGGCCGACCAAGCGGGCGATGCCGGGGTGGCGGCGGTCGACATCGTCGAAGTGGGACTCCACCATCGTGACGCCGGCGTAGGAGGGCTGGGCGTCGGAGAGCGCGGGGCGTACCCGGGACCAGGCACCGTCGGCGCCGATGACCAGGTCGAAGTCCTCGATGCCGCGGTCGTGGTGGTGCAGGCGGGCGGTGCCGTGGGGAAGCGGGGTGACGGCCCTTACGGAGTGCCCCCAGCGGACCGTGCCGGGGGTGAGGGAGTCCAGCAGCAGACTGCGCAGCTGCCCGCGGTCGATCTCGGGCCTGCTCGCATCGCCCTTGTCGGCCCGGTCGTGACGTATCAGGGTCGCGTGACGGTCGTACAGGCGCCACTCCTGGCCTTCGGGCCGGGCCAGCGCGAGGAACCGGTCGAACAGACCGGCCGCACGCAAGGCTGCTTGGCCGGTGTCCTCGTCGATGTCGAGGGTGCCGCCCTGCGGGCGGGACCGGGGGTCGGTCTCGTGCTCGAAGACCGCGACCGGCACGCCGTGTTGTTGCAGGACGCGTGCGCAGACGAGGCCGCCGGGTCCGGCGCCGACGATCGCGATGCGAGGGGTGGTGGACATGAGGGTCACGCTCCGTTCGACGGTCGAAGAGAGTGCCGGCGCCCTGGGGCGACGCCCTGAGCTGAGTGCCGGTCAGGCTTGCCCGCTCACAAAAGCACAGCCGCTGCAAAAGTACAATCGCTCTGACTTTGCGCCTGATCGCTTTTACGATCGAGTCGACTCGAAGCAGGTAGGGTGGAGGCATGGCCGAGACAACGACAGGACGCCGCGAGCGCAAGAAGGCCCGAACCCGGCAGGCCCTGGCGGACGCCGCCGTGCGGCTGTTCACCGAGCGCGGCTTCGACAACGTCGGTGTGCGCGAGGTGGCGGAGGCGGCCGACGTCTCGCTGAGCACACTCTTCAAACACTTCCCCAGCAAGGAGGCGCTCGTCTTCGATCTGGACGCGGACATCGAGAGCGCCCTGATCGCCGCCGTTCGTGACCGAGCCCCTGGTCAGTCCGTGCTGCACGCCCTGCGTGACCACATGGTGCACACCCGGACCGCCGTGCTGACCGACGACCCCACGTTCGTCCTCGTCGAATCCACCCCCGCGCTACGGGACTACGCCCGGCGCATGTGGTCGCGCCACGAGAAAACACTGGCTGCCACCCTCGCCGAGGCCACCGGGCTCGCCCCGGAGGCCCCCGCCGTCACCGGACTGGCACGCTTCGTCCTGGAAGCCCCCGGCATCGCCCGCGCGAGCGAAGACCCGCCCCGGACCATGGGCGACTTGTTCACCCTGCTGGAATACGGCTGGGCCACCACCCCCCTGGCGCGACAGGAAGGCAGCCCCGGTCGGGCCGGCTGAACTCGGCCGATTGTGGCGACGGCTGCCTCCGACGACAGCTCAGCCGGCGCGTCCCTCGTCCCCCTCGGCCGGGGCGGAGACCGCCCGGTCGTCGAGGACGATGACCACCTGGGGGCCGTAGCGGTCGGCGGAGTCGGTGTGCTCCAGCGCGTCGGCGCTGCGCTCGTACAGCTCGGCGGCCATGGCCAGGTCGCCGAGCCGCTCGATGTCCTCCTCCTGGGAGGTACGGAAGAGGGAGAGGAGCACGGCGATGAGGCTCCGCCCCGACAGGGTGACCTCCACCCTCCCCTCGTGCTCGTCGTCGACCGGGCCGGGCGCGCGGAAATGCGGGTCGCACGCGGTCTGTTCGAGGAGGAAGGCCCAGGTGTCGCGGTGACAGACGAGCCTGGCGGAGGAGACACCGGCGGCGCGGCGGAGCAGTCGCCGGAGCCGCGCGGGGCCGGCGGCTCCGGTGTCCGTCCCGTCAGGGGAGGCCGGGGGACGGGGGAGGGGCGGCGCCACCGGGGGAACGGTCTGCCGCTCGACAGTTTCGGCGGGAGGCGTGGTGCGGGCGTCGACGAGCTCGCTCAGGGCCGCGCAGTCGACGCGGAGTCGCTCGATCTCCCCGAGGACACGGTCGAGTTTCCCGTGCAGGGCCTCGTGGTTCTCACGCAGCCAGGTCCCGCCGGTGGCTATGGCCTCCGACAGCCCCAGCAGTGTGGCGAGGGTGTCGTGCACTTCGGTGAACCCGGCGCCGAGGGCGTTGAGGACCTCTTGGCGCGTCTCGTGGGCGTCGTTCAGGATCGCGGCGGTTTTGACCCAGGCCATGGCGCGGACGTCCCCCTCCTGTATCCGCTGATGTCGCCCACATCTCTATCCGTACGGACCCGTCCGGACACGCGACTTCCGTCCCGGATCCCCACCACCCGCGTCGCTGCCCGTCACTCCACGCCGGTGGGGCAACGGGGGTCCCAGGCGTCGTTGACGCCGGTGGCGGCGGCCCACCACGATCGGGCACACAGCGTGAACGAGGGTTGTTCCAGCGTGAGGAGCCGCACATGTCCACTCCGCAGTCCGGTCCCGGGGCCACGCCGCCGGGCAAGGGCCTGATCCTCGACTTCGGCGGGGTGCTGACCACCTCCGTCGTCGCCTGCACCCGCGCCTTCTGCCTGCGCGAGGGGCTGGCCCCGGACGCCTTCCTGAACGCCGTCTCGGTGGATCCGGTGGGACGCGAACTCTTCGCGGACCTGGAGCGCGGGGCGATCACCCAGGAGGAGTGGAACGAACACACCGCGCCCCTCCTCGGGGTCGACCCGGTCAACCTGCTCGGCCGGGCCCTCGCGGACCTCCGCCCCGAGCCGACGCTGACCGGCGCCGTGCGGGCCGCCCGGCGGGCCGGGGTGCGGGTCGGCGTCCTGTCCAACAGCCTCGGCTTCGAGCCGTACGACCCGTACGCCGGGTACGAACTCGACACGTCCTACGACGCGGTGCTGCTCTCCGGCCGCTACCGGATGCGCAAGCCCGACCCCGGGCTCTACACCATCATGCTCGGCCTGATGGAACTCCCCGCCGAGGCCTGTGTGTTCGTCGACGATTCCGCCCGCAACCTCACCCCCGCCCAGGAACTCGGGATGGCCGTCGTCCGCGCCACCGAGCCCGCCGCCACGGTGGCCGCGATCGAGACCGTGCTCGGTCTCGACCTCACGGACCAGGTCCGTTGACCTCCGGCGCCCGGCCATCGGCGCGCGGGGCGCGAATGGCATCCTGAAGAGGTGAACGGACCCGAGATCCACATCAGCGTCGCCCCGGAACTGAAGCTCTTCGTCGCCGCCGAGCGGCGCGGCGAACGGGCGGTCGTCGTCACCGACGGAGCGTCGACGCTGGGGCACGTCGTCGAATCGCTCGGTATCCCGCTCACCGAGGTCGGCCGGCTGCTCGTCGACGGCCGGGAGGTGCCGGCGGCGCACGTGCCGGGCGCGGGGGAGTCCGTCGAGGTGCGCGCCGCTGCCCGCCCGCAGCCCGTGCCGGGGGCACCGCTGCGGTTCCTGCTCGACGTGCACCTGGGGACCCTGGCCCGGCGGCTGCGGCTGCTGGGCGTCGACGCGGCGTACGAGGCCGAGGACATCGGCGACCCGGCGCTGGCCGCGCTGTCCGCCGCCGAACGGAGAGTGCTGCTCTCCCGCGACCGGGGTCTGCTCCGGCGCCGGGAGATCTGGGCGGGGGCGTACGTCTACAGCGACCGCCCCGAGGAGCAGCTGCGGGACGTGCTCGGCCGCTTCGCGCCCCGTCTGGCGCCGTGGACCCGGTGCACCGCGTGCAACGGCGAACTGCGGGACGCCGACAAGGAAGCCGTCAGTGAGCTGCTGGAGCACGGCACGCAGCGCACGTACGACGTCTTCGCGCAGTGCACCGCCTGTGACCGCGTGTACTGGCGGGGCGCGCACCACGAGCGGCTGGAGGCGATCGTCGAGGGCGCGGTCCGTGAATTCGGGGCCGCCGCGGCCGGACTCGGGGCGTCCTAGCCCGGACGCCCCCCGGGCCTCACCCCGGGCTCACACCAGGCGGGAGCCGGTCCGCACGCCCGGGCCGCCGGCGACGAGCGCCGCCACGAGGGCCTCACCGGCCTCCGCCAGGGCCTCGTCCGTCAACGGCGCGAGCGCGTCGAGGATGAAGACGGCCCGGGTGGTGGCGTGGGTGAGGCGGGTGCGGGTGCACTGGCGCCAGTTCCAGCGGCGGCAGGTGACGCCCGCGTCGTCGCGCCACACGACCTCGCCGGGTTCGGGGTGCTCCACGACGGGCTCGCCCGCCGCGGTGGTCTCGAAGGGCTCACTGCCGTCGGCCCGGGTGAGGAACGCGGGCCCCCGGTAGTGGTCGAGGTCCTCGCCGCCCAGCGGGATGCCGTGGGCGACGGAGATCGCGTTGTAGATGTCCGTGAGGCGGTCCACCCGGGGCAGCCCGGCGGGCACGCGGCGCAGCAGCCCGTCCACGCTGGGGCGGGTGCGCTGCGGCTTCGCCCCGAAGTCGCGGAAGGCCTCGCGCCATGCGGCCACGTGCGGGTGGGGCCCGGCGGCCCCGTCCCCGGTGCGCGCGAGGGCGCTCGCCTCGGCGGCGGCGAGCAGTTCCTCGCTGAAGGCGTCGCTCGGCCCGGGACGGAGCCCTTCGGCGACGACGACCAGCGCGCGGTAGTCCGGCCGCAGCGCCCGCACGGCGGGGTCGATGGTGACGGTGTCGAGCCATGTCTTGATGTCGGGTGTCACGTCTCTCCTGGCCTGCGCGTCGTCGTTCATTTCAATGTACCAGTAGGTCATTGCACTGAACCAGCCTCTGCTGTTGCCGCTCCGGGTGTTGCCGCGCGCAACACCCGCCCCGTGCCCGACGCTGTGCTCGTCCCGGCCGGTCGTCGTGCCCGGGCCGAGCCGGGCCGGTGCCCGGCCGTGGAACGGGAGGTCCGTGGTGAAGGGTTCGCTGTTGACGCCGAGAGCGGCACTGGTGCTGTTGCTCGGGGTGCTCGCCGGGCTGGGAGCGGGGGTGCTGTCGGCGCTGGCCGGGGTCGACTCCGCGCAGTGCGTCCTGTGCGGCGGTGCCGTCTTCGGAGCGGCGGTGTCGTTCTTTGACCGCTTGGTGGCGGATTCCGATGCCTGAACGGACACGGGGCCGTCCCGGCGGGGTCGCGTGGGAGGGTGGTCACCACAGGTCGGTGACGGTCGCGCGGGAGGAGCACGGGAGGCCGCCGCGCGGGGACGGAGCGGGGCATGGGTGAATTGCGGCCGCTGGCCGACGGACTGACCGAGGAGTGCCGGATCTTCGCGCAGACACTGCGCGAACTGTTCTCCGGCCTCAAGGTGTCGGTCCGCCGGTACGCCGCCCGCCGGTTCCGGGACGCGGGCACCATCTCCCGCTATCTGAGCGGTACGCGCATCCCGCCGTGGGAATTCGTCCTCGACCTCTTCGCCGATCTCGCGGAGTCGCGCGGCACCGCCGTCACCCCGGCCGCCATCGAGCGGGTCCGGGAGCTGCACCGGGCGGCCGTCCGCACCAGCGGATCACCCGCGCACGCCATGGAACTGCTGGAACACCAGCTGGCGGACGCCGACCGGGAGTCGAGGCGGTCCACCGTGCAGGAGGACGTACTGGGCGACGCGCTGCTCGACCGTCAGCACCGGATCGCCGATCTCGAGGTGCGGCTGAGCCAGCTGGAAGGGGCGTGGGCGGCGGAGCGCACCCGCGCGGACGAGCTGGAGATGAACGTCCCCGACCGCGAGGAGCTGGTCCAGGAGCGCGACAAGCTCCGCCAGGACGTGCAGCGGCTCACCGAGGAGCTGGAGGACGTACGCCGGCGCGGGCTGCTGGCGGAGGAGCGCTGTCTGCTGTTGGAGCGGCAGTTGGCCATGGTGGAGGCCCAGCAGCCGCCCCCGGCACGGGAGGACCGCCACCCGCCCGACGGACCCGCCCCGGTCACCCCCTCGGCGAGCTACCCGGGACCCCGCCCGAAGATCCTCATCGTCGACGACCAGCACAACAACCTGCTCGCGATGACGGCCGCCCTGTCCACCCTCGACCAGGAACTGGTGGCCGCGTCCTGCGGGCAGGAGGCGCTGAAGGCCCTGCTCGACCACGACGACTTCGCCGTCATCCTGCTGGACGTGCAGATGCCGGAGATGGACGGCTACGAGACGGCCGCCCAGATCAAGCGCCGCGCCCGCAACCGGGACATCCCCATCATCTTCGTCACCGCCATGGGCATAGACGCCGAACACTCCTCGCGCGGTTACGCCGCCGGGGCCGTGGACTACATCGCCAAGCCCTTCGACCCCTGGGCCCTGCGGGCCAAGGTCTCGGTCTTCACCGAGATCTTCCTCGAACGCCGCCGCTACCACCGGAGGGAGTACGCCCGCGAGCACTGACGCGGGCGGGGTGGGGCCGGACGCGTGGTAAAGCCGGGGAAGTACGGCGCTATTCACCTGTCGTACGACGCGTGTGCGAGGAGAATGGGAACTCTGGCAACAGACGCTCGCTCTCGCCTCGCGGCCGGGACACGACGGACGGCTTCGGGGCTACCGGACATCACTCGACCGAGGAGCCCGATCATGCCCCCGTCCCTGCCCACGTCCCCCACCGCCGCCGCGTCCTCCCCGGCGGGCACCCCCGCCCCGGCCGCGGCCGCCCGGCTCGGCGAGCGGCTCGACGCCGCCCGCCCCTATGTCCTGTCCCTCTTCCGCGTCGTGGTCGGCCTGCTCTTCCTCTGCCACGGTGCCGCGTCCCTCTTCGGCGTCCTCGGCGGTGCCGTCGGCGCGGACGGCACCGCGATCGAAGCGGGCACCTGGCCGGGCTGGTACGCCGCCGTCATCCAACTGGTCGGCGGCGCGCTGGTCCTGCTGGGCCTCGGTACCCGCACGGCGGCGCTGATCTGCTCGGGCTCGATGGCGTACGCGTACTTCGACGTGCACCAGGGCGTCGCGCTGTGGCCGTTGCAGAACGGCGGGGAGGCGTCGGCGATGTTCTGCTGGGCCTTCCTGCTGCTCGTCTTCACCGGCCCCGGCGCGCTCTCGGCGGACCGCCTCCTGGGCCGTGACGGCAGACGCGAGGTGTAGCCCCCTACGGAGCCGTCAGACCGGGGAGGGCCGCGACTCGTACAGCCGGGTGTGATAGCGCCCGTCGGCCTCCAGCCCGGCGGGGTCGTCGCCCGCGAGAAGAACCCGCTCCACGGCGGCCCGCTGCTCCGCCACCGTGGTGAACAGCCGCTGCGGATACGTCCGGGAGGTGTCCGTACGCGTCGTCAGGCCATGGGCCTCCAGACTGGCGGCGACCTGCCCGTAGGAGAAGGTGCGCAGCACGAACGCACTCACCCACACCGGACGCCGCGTCCACTCCAGCAGCGCCTCGAAGGTCCGGTGGGTGACATAGCCGACGCCCCCGGTGACCGTGATCAGCCCGGTGCGGCCGAGGGCCCGGCGCAACGGGAGGCTGGGGGAGGCGGTCTCCAGGTCCTCCGCGTACGCCTCGTCGAGCAGGCCGACGGCCAGGGCGTAGCGGGTGGCGTTGTCCGCGGCGTCGAGACCGATGGCGGGTGTCGCGTCCGCGCGGCGCCGGGAGGCGTAGAACTCCTTGTCGCGCCCGATGAGTTCGGTGGTGGTGAGGGAGTCCGCCTCCGGGCCGGTGTAGTGGGCGTAGAGCTCGGCGAGCGAGACGTCGTGGTTGAGGAGGGCGGCGTTGATGCCGTAGGAGCAGCACACGTCGAGCACCGTGACCGGGCCCTCACCGCCGTCCGTGCCGAGCGCGCCGCGCTCGGCACGGGTGCGGCGGAAGACCTCCTGGGCATGGTGCGGGATCTCGTATTCCAACGGGGCGAGCCGCCGGAAGTAGGCGCGGGGATCGGGCTCGTTGTAGATGTCGTGGAACCATGCCTTGCCCGTCGTGTCGCTGCTCCGGCTTTCGGCCATGCGCGTACCTCCGGGGGACGGTGGGGACAGCTCTCCTGCGCGTGCCTAACGGACCCGTGGCACGGGCCGGTAGGCCGCAGGACTGGAACCGGTCAGGACTCATGGTCCGCGCGTTGACGGCCGGGCACTCCGAAGTGTCCGAAACATACCTCGTGTGGGGTACACCGAACGGGGTCCGGCACCCCGCACCGTGCTGCGCACACGAGCCGCACGGCGACAGCGGTGCGGCCCGCCCCGGTGGTCACACCCGTACGGGCCCCCGGCGGGGCGTACCTTGGCCGACAACCGCCCGTGCCCCTTCGGGACCGGTCGACCGGAACGGACGTCACTCATGGGAACACTTCAAGCCGTCGCCCTGATGGCCGCCACGCTCACCGTCGGCCTCGTGGCCGGGCTGTTCTTCGCCTTCGCCTGCGCCGTCATGCCGGGGCTGCGCCGGTCCGACGACAGGGCCTTCGTCGAGGTGATGCAGCGGATCAACGTCGCCATCCTCAACGGGTGGTTCCTCTTCTGCTTCCTCGGCGCGCCGGTCCTCACCGGCCTGGCCACGGCGCTGCACTTCCGCGCCGATGGACGGGCGGCGCTGCCGTGGACCATCGCCGCACTCGTCCTCTACGCGGTCGTCCTGATCGTCACCGCGGCGGTCAACGTGCCGCTCAACAACCGGCTGGAGGCGGCCGGAACGCCGGCGGGCGGCGCCGACGCGGCGGCCGTCCGCGAGCGCTTCGAGGCCGTGTGGGTCCGCTGGAACCTCGTGCGCGCGGTGGCCTCCACGGCGGCGTTCGGCGCTCTCGCCTGGGCCCTGGTGCTGCACGGCCGGGCGGCCTGATCCGGGCGGCGCCCCCACGGACCGCACTTCCCCGGGCGGACGGGCGGTGGTAAACGGTGGGACGAGGCACCGCCCGGTGCGCCCATCGCCCGGTGTGAACCCGTGTGCCCTGTGATCCCGCTGCTGCGAAGGAGCGTTCCATGCGCAAGGCCGTCGCACCACTCGCCACAATCCTGCTGACCTGCGCCGCCGTCCTCTCCGCCGGCGGTGGCGCCTCGGCGCACGACAGACCGGCGCCGGCCGCCGCCGCACCGGACGGCGGCCGGGAGTGCGCGGACGTCTGCTTCACCGTATGGCTGCCGGTCCGGTGCGTGTTCTCGAACGGCTATACGGCCCAGTTCAGCAACCGGTGCTTCGCCGAGATGCACGCCTGCCGGCATCACCTTGAGATCGTGAGCTGCCACCGGGTGTGAACCCCGCCGGTGGCGCCCACGCCCGGAGCCCTACGCGGGGACGTGGATCCCCGCGGCGGCGAGCCACTCGGTGATCCGCCGCGGCGGCCAGGCGCCGCTGAAACGGAAGACCTCCGAGCCGTCCCGCATCAGGACGACGGTGGGCACGCTCAGGGCGTCGAACCGTTCCTGCGCCCACTCCGCCTCGTCGACATCGATCTTCACACCGGTCAGGGCGTCCCCGCACGCGTCGACGATGTCCTCGAGCACCGGCGTGAGCAGCCCGCAGGGACCGCACCACGGCGCGGTCAGATCGACCAGTACCGGCACGGGCCCCGCCAGCAGCTCGTCCAGGTCCGCCTCCCGGACGATGTCGCGGAGCACCCCGCCGCGCTCCTCGGCGACGGCCTCCAGCTCCTCGTCCATGTCCTCGTCCAGGACCGCGGCGTCGGCGGCGGCCCGGGCGAAGACGGCGGCGTTCTGCGGGGGCGCGGAGATGCCGTTGACCGCAAGGCCGGTGGACAGCAGGCGCTCCAGCACCGCGAGGTCCAGTTCGTGGCCGGGGCGCTCGGCCACGGACAGGTCGGTCAGCGGGGGAGCGAGCGTGAGCACCGCGTCGGCCAGTGCGTCGTCGACCGGGGTGTTCTCGATGGTGAGGGTGCCCAGGTTGTGCCGGCCCGCCAGCTGCCGGAGCGAAGCGGGCTCGAAGGCACCGCCGCCGCACAGCACCAGGGAGTCCAAGGAGGCAAGGGTCTCGGACCCGGCCAGCGCGGCCAGCCCCGCGCCGGTGAACCGGGGGGAGTCCAGGACCAGGTCGCCCAGCGAGGACAGCCCGCCGAGCGCCCGCACGCCCTCGTCGGTAAAGTCGCCCGCCACGACGAGGGTCCGTACCCCGCTCAGCTTCCCGACCGACCGGAGCGTCTCGTCCGTCGCGCCGCCCAGGTCCACCACGACGAAGGTGTCGGGCGGCAGCTGGGCGAGTTCGGCCAGGCCGTGCCCGTCGGCGTCGGCCGCGTAGACGAGCTGGGCCTCGGCCGGGACCTCGACCGCGCCCCGGGGCGCGACCTCGACCGGGCCGCCCTCGCCGTCGGCCTCGGGCGCGGAGGGTTCGGTGTAGTAGACGACGGTGCCGGGCAGACCCTGCTCGGGAAAACGGACGACGCGAGTGCTCATGGGCCCCATGCTAAACAGCCGACCCACCCTTCCCGGAAGGGTGGGTTCCGTGGCGGCCCGGGGGGCGTCACGGTCCGGGCCGCCGCCACGCGGGATCGCGTCCGCTGAGCCCGATGACCCGGTCGAGGAGCGGGGCGTCGGCGGGGACGTCGACGACCGGGCCGAACGCGTCGCCACGGGAGTCCAGCTGGTCCGGTGCGGACATCGCGGAGACGAACGACAGGCACGCCTCCAGCTCCCGCGCATCCGCCTCGAACGGCCGCCCCATGGCACGGGCGACGTCCCAGCCGTGCACGACCAGCTCGTTGAGAGCGATCCGCCCGGCCAGCTCGGCGGGCAGGTCGAGGCCCCCGGCGCGGGTCTCGCCCGCCCAGGCGGCGGGCGCGCGCCAGGCGTCGGCGAGCGCGGCGAGCCGGGCGGGAATACGGGTGCGCCAGTCGTCGTCCAGCCGGGCGGCGTGCCCGGACGGCCCCTGGGACGCCGCCCGGGCCCCGGTTTCGGTGGCGTCCTTGGTGGCGGCGGCGGTGAAGGCCAGCGACAGCCCGTCGACGTGCTCGATGAGGTCGCCGAGGGTGTATCTCTCGCAGGGGGTCGGTGCCGTCAGCAGGCTGTCGGGGACACCGTCCACGAGGTCCGCCATCCGCCGGGCCGCCGGCCCCAGGTCGCACATCACGGTCATCGTCGGCTCCTTCGGCGCTCGTGCTCTCGGTGGCGGGTCCTCAGAGCCGCGCTCTGATCAGGTCCTCCAGCGAGCCCTGCGGCACCTCGCCGTCGGGAGTCAGCTTGTCGACCGCTTCCGGCAGGGCCGCGGCGATCTGGTCGGCGGCCTCTTCCGGGGCGATGCCCGCCTGCTGCGCGACGCGGTCCAGCGTCTGGTACGGCAGGGCCTGCGCGACCTCCGCGCCGGTGATCGGTTCGTTCGCGCCCGAACCCACCCAGGACTGTGCCTTGCCCTCCAGGCCGCCGTCCCGGAGTTCGCTCAGCAGCGCGGCGAGCGGGTTCCCCCCGCCCTGCCCGCTGTCACCGAGCGTGCCCAGGAGACCGGCCAGCAGATTGCCCGTCCCGCCGCTCTGCCCGCCGCCGAGCAGCCCGCCCAGCAGACTTCCCAGGTCGTCATCCGCCATGTCCCATGCCTTTCCCGTAGCGGGCCGGGTGTCGGCGTGTGGAACGGCCGCACCCGGCTCCTGTCTTCCGAGGCCTACCCGTGGCGGCGGCCTCCGGCCTGGTGACCGGGGCATGTTCACCCGTACGTAGCCGGGGCGGGGCGCCTCTCGGCGGGCGGGCCGGGCGCGCGGCAGGTGGCGGCCGTGGCGGACCGCCGTGATCGCGTGGGGCCGGGCACGGACACCGTCGTCCGGTACGAACCCGCCCGAATGAACCAGCGCCCGGGGCTGCTCCACTGCGCGCGCCTGGACCATGTGCCCTCCACCTGTCCTGGCGCGAAAGCGACGTCGAGACCCGTGGAATCGCCTGCTTCAGCCGGTGCGTTGCGATCGGTCGGAGTGAACCCGGAGGCATATGAGGCGAGTTGGCCCGTCCTGTCGGCCGTCGTCGGCGGTATCCGCCCTTTTCGTCCGCGCCAAGTCGCCCTGTGTACCAGCTCCGTATGCCGCCGTGTAACAACTCCGTATAAGCCACCGCGCGCACCCCGCCGCACAGTATTACTGGTGCCTCACAGCGAGCGGTACGACCCGGAGGAAGCCCTATGGGTAGGCACAGGCAGCCCAACCGTGTGATGCGCGCACATGCCACGGCGATCAAAGCGGCCACCATGATGGGCGTGGCGGGGGCGCTGGCCTTCACCTTCCAGACGACGGGCGGCAACACCGCCGCCGAAGCCCGGTCCGAGCCCCGTTTCGAGCCGATGCCCGATCCCGTCGACGACACGGCCGAGCCCACGGCGGCCACGCACCGGGACAAGAGCGGGAAGCCGGCCGAGGCGAAGCCCGCCGGGCCGTCCGACGTCACCTTCTCCGCCGAACCCAAGGTCCGGCACACGGTGCGACAGCCGAAGAGCGCCGTGACAGCGCCGCCGCCGGCGGCCGGGGCCCCGGCGGGCCCGTCCGTGACCGGTGTGTCCTCCCTCCCGGGCGTTGCCACCGACGCCGCCGCGGATGCCGTCTCCGGGGTGGCATCCGGGGTATCGGGGGCGGTCTCCGCGCCCGAGCGGGCCGTGGCCCCGCCGCCGCCGGCGCCCGCGACCGGTGCGCCCACCGCGCCGACGGCGCGGCCGGCGGGCGGCGAGTCCGCCCAGCGGCAGGCGCCGCTGAGCGGGGTGGTCGACGGGTTGCTCGGTGGCGTCACCGGAGTCACCGGCGGACTGCTGGGCCGCTGAACGCGCAGCCGGCCGTCAGCTCCGGTCGGCGGTCACGGTGAGCAGGTCCACGACGTCGCGCAGGTCGCCGCGCCGGCGGAACGCCTCCCGCTGCCGGTCGGCGCCGCCGCCCAGCACACGCCGGTGCTGCCACAGGTCCCGGACGAGGGGCAGGTCGCCCGCCGCCTCCAGGGCGGGCGCGGCGCGGCGCAGAAGCCGGTCGACGGTTTCGGTGGCCGGGTGGTGGCCCCCGGTCGCCGGGTCGACGCCGCGCCCGGTCAGGCCGTCCCGGGCCGCCCGCCAGTGTGCCGCGCGCAGCAGGGCGTCGGGGACGTCGGGGGCCGGGATCCCGCGTCGTACGTCGGCCAGCAGCACCGCCGCCAGTGCGCGCGCCAGGCCGGCCAGGAGGATCACGGTGTCCACGTCGGCGTTGACGTCGGCCACCCGGATCTCCACGGTGGGGCAGTGCTCGGAGGGGCGGGCGTACCAATAGACCATCCTGCGGTCCACCAGCATGCCGGAGGTGACGAGGCAGTCCACGAGCGTGTCGTACGCCGCTGCGTCGGGGAGCAGGGGGGCGGGGCCGGCGCCCGGCCATTGGGCCCAGCGCATGGTCCGCCAACTGGCGTATCCGCTGTCCCGGCCCGCGTGGAAGGGCGAGTTGGCGGCGAGCGCCTGGAGTGCGGGCAGCCAGGGCCGGAGGTGGTTGGCGAGCTGTACGGCCTGTTCCCGGTCGGCGACCCCGACGTGGATGTGGCAGCCGCAGACGCCGGTGCCCTGGTCCCCGCTGACCAGCGGACCGTATTCGGTGGCCATCCGCAGATAGCGGCTCTTGTCGGTGACCTCGGTCGGGCCCCGGGAGGGGACGATCAGGGTGCCGGACGCCACCGCCCGGCAGCCGTACTCGGCCGCGGCCGCCGCGACGCCCGCGCGCAGCCGGTATAACTCCTTGTACAGACCGTCGAGCGTGCTGACGGGGTGGGTGCGTGTCTCGACCATGGTCGGGAAGATCTCGGCGCCGATCTGGTCGCCGAGGACGCTCTGGGCGCCCTTGATGACCACCGGCGCGCAATTGACCGCGGCTCGCGAGTGGCTGTCGACGAGGACGAACTCCTCCTCGACGCCCAGAGTGGGTATGTCGTCGGACGTCAAAAGCGGCGGATCACTCGAAGAGCCGATGTGCCGTATCGTCCCATCGCCCATCGCGCCAACTCCTCCTGCTGGTAGGTGTGATGATGGACTTGCCGGGCCGGACCGTTCCGCTGTTCCAGAGGGCGCCGTACCGTTCGCCCGGCTTCCCGGCGGCGGTCCACGCGCATCGCCCTCGGCCGGCGGAGGAACGGAATCGTCGAGCTGTTCGCCCCTGCGGGCGAGGAGTCGCAACGCGCCGACCGTCATCAGCACTCCCTCGGCGCCAGGGGGGAAACCCATGGTGATGGGCGCCGGTCAAGCCGTCAATATGGGTCGGACCCGGTCGGGACGTGGATGGAACCGGTGCCAAACGGGCAAAGCCCCGATCCGGGCGCCCGGGGCGCGCCGGTATCGGGGCCGGTGCCGAGCGCCTCTAAGCTGCGGCGACGTGCTCCTGGGCGAGCGTGCGGGCGCGCAGCCCGATGCCGTAGCGGCGCAGCAGCAGGACCGCCGTCGTGGCGAGGCCGACGAGCAGACCCAGCCAGATACCGAGGGTGTCCAGTCCCGCCGCGTACCCCAGCAGCCAGGCGGCGGGCAGGCCGACGAGCCAGTAGCCGATGAGGGTGATGCGGAAGCCGCTCTTGGTGTCGTCGAGACCACGCAGCAGACCGACGCCGATGTTCTGGGCGCAGTCGAAGAACTGGAGGAAGGCGATGACGAAGAGCAGTTGGGTGGCGATGGCGAGGGCCTTCTCGTCGCCCGCGGCGTCGGCGTCGAGGAAGGGACGCAGCACCAGGCCGGGCAGCGTGGCGTAGACGACGGCGACGACGGCCATGACGGCGGCGGCACAGGCGAGGGCGGTGTTCTTGATGCGCCGGGCGGCGTCGGGGCGGCCGAGGGCGAGCTCGCGGCTGACGTTGATGGACGCGGCGTGGGAGAGCCCGACGGCGACCTGGAAGACGATGTAGACGAGCTGGTTCACGGCGGTGTGGGCGGCGAGGGCGGCACTGCCGAAGGAACCGGCCATCAGGGCGGTGACCGAGAAGAAACCGGCCTCCGAACCGTAGGTCGCGGCGATGGGGACGCCCAGCCGGACGAGCTCGCGCACGGTCGCGCGGTCGGCCCGCACGATGTCGATGCTGAGCAGCGGGGCGAGCACGGTGTCTCTCTTCGCCGAGAGGTACAGGGCGAGGAAGGAGAGGAGGTGGACGGTCGAGGTGGCCACGCCGATGCCGGGCAGGCCCAGCTCCGGCAGCCCCCAGGTGCCGTGGATCAGCAGCCAGTTGAGGGCGGCGTTGACGGCGACCGAGGCGATGGTGATCTGCAGCAGCGCCTGCGGGCGGCGCATGCCGACGGTGAACTGCCGGACGGCCTGGAACCACAGACACGGCAGCAGCCCCGGGGCCAGCGCCAGCAGCATCGTCTGCGCGCGGGCGGCGACCGCGGCGTCCTGGCCGAGCCAGGTGAGGGCCTGCCCGATGAGGATCATGAGGACGGCCCCGGCCAGTCCGGCGAGCGTGGCCACCGCCAGACTCGCGCGGACGATTTTGACGACCTCCGCGTCCGCCGCCGCGTCGGCACCGTCGGCGCCGTGGGAGTCCGCCCGCTCGGCACGGGCCGCGGCGGCCGCGATCCGGTTGCCCACCGAGGTGACCAGGCCCACGCCCATGGTGCGCAGCTGGTTGAAGATGACGATGGCCAGCCCGCCGGCCGCCAGGGCCTGGGTGCCCAGCAGCCCCATCATCACCGTGTCGGTGGTGGTCAGCGCGACCTGGGCGAGTTGGGTGAGGACGAGGGGGACGGCGAGGGTGGCCAGCGCACGGCTGTCGCGGAGGAGGGTGAGCGGCTGTATGGAGGGCATCAGTTCCTGCGCAGCTTGGTCAGCGTTTCGTCGATCTCCCGCTCCACGGCGGGGTCGATGAGATTCCGGGCGTTCATCCAGTCGTCGTTGAAGACGGTGTCCATGTACTTCTCGCCGCCGTCGTTGACCAGCGCGACCATGGTGCTGCCCGGCGGCAGCGACGGCAAGCGGGTCAGCGCCTCGTGCACGACCCCGCCCGCGGAGCCGCCGATGAGCAGCCCGGTACGGGCCACGGCGCGGGCGGTCGCGAACGCCTCGACGTCCCCGACCTTCACGCCCTCGTCGATCAGGTCGAAGTCGACCAGCGCGCCGATCTCGGCGCCTTCGGGGGTGCCGGTGCCGGACTGGTAGTAGTCGTGGGCGGGGCCGCCGAAGGCGATGGAGCCCTTGGGCTCCACGCCGATCGTCCGCACACCGGGGACGAGCTTGCGCAGCTCCCGGGTGGTGCCGCACAGGGCGCCGCCGGTGCCGACCGCGCCGATGAGGACGTCGATGCGGCCGCCGAGGGCCTGGTGGAGCTCGTGGGCCACCGGGAAGTAGCCGACGCCGTTGCTGGGGTTGTTGTGCTGCTCGGTGAAGACGGTGTTGTCCTGGCCCCGGGCCATGTCCTCCGCGAGCTCCTCGCGGGCGGCGGTGGCGAGCTCCTCGGTTCCGTCGTCGATCACGTAGACGAGTTCGGTGCCCAGTGCCTTCATCCCCCGCAGCTTGTCCACGCAGGCGTGGTTGTCGACGACGGCGGTGAAGGTGTAGCCCCGCTCGGCGGCGATGACGGCGAGACCCAGGCCGGTGTTGCCGGAGGTGGACTCGATGATGCGGCCGCCGGGGCGCAGCTCGCCCCGGGCCTCGGCGTCGAGCACCATCTGACGGGCCATGCGGATCTTGGCGGTGCCGGTCGGGTTGTACATCTCCAGTTTGAGGAGCAGCCGGCTGCCGTTCTCGGTGCGGCACAGCTCGAACAGCGGGGTGTATCCGATGAGGTCGGATATGCGGGAGACCACGGCGGGGCGCGTCAGTGCCTCGTTCATGGGGGAACTCCTGTGGCAGGCGGGCCGGAGGGAAGTCAGCAGGCGGGCCGGCGGTCCAGGCGCCAGCGCGGTCGCCCGCCGGTGTCGTCGAGGACGACCTTGGGCGGCAGCGGCAGATCGTGGAACGGTGACTCGTTGGAGTCCATCTGGTACCCGGCGGTGTTGGGATAGACCAGCAGGTCACCGACCGAGGGACGGGCGGGGAAGGGGATTTTGCGCCAGGTGAGCAGATCCGACTCCAGACAGCTCGTACCCCCCACGGCCGCGGGGAAGGCGGCGGCGCCGGCCGGGCCGGGCAGTACCCGCCCGTCCGGGGCCACCAGCACCGGGTCCGGGACGTACTCGCTGTTGAACCACTGCTCGGACAGGCTGAGGCTCGTCCCGTCGACGGTGAGGATCCCGTACCCGTCGCGGTCCTTGACGCCCTGGACGCGGAAGACGGAGGCGCCGGCCCGGTCCAGCAGGGCCCGTCCGGGCTCCATCAGCAGGAGCGTGCCGCTCTCGCGGAGTCTGCCCGCCAGGCTGTCCCGGCCGCCCTCGGGGACGGCGGCCAGGACGGCCCGCAGGGC
Organism: Streptomyces syringium; assembly: GCF_017876625.1. Classification (NCBI taxonomy): domain Bacteria; kingdom Bacillati; phylum Actinomycetota; class Actinomycetes; order Kitasatosporales; family Streptomycetaceae; genus Streptomyces; species Streptomyces syringium. The sequence goes on along the minus strand of NZ_JAGIOH010000001.1, from coordinate 794,827 downwards.
GTCCGCCCCGGCGACCGGCGAGTGGTACGGGTAGAAGTCGGCCTCCGCGAAGGCCTTGCGCGCGTGGTAGTGCTCGGGCCGCTGCGCCGCCAGGAAGGCGTACCAGTCGTCGGCCGCCGCGTAGTCGACGGCGAATCCGCCGCCGATGCTGATCCGGTCGGCCTGGAGCCCCATGACGCGGGCCTTGAGGCAGAGGTCGACGAGCTGCCCCGCGAGGTCGGCGCGCGGCTTTGTGGCGTAGCCGGACAGATGGAAGCCGAAGCCCTCCATCCGGACGGCGTCGCCCGCCCGTACGCACCTCTCCAGCGCCTCGGCGAGCTCGGCCTCGTCCAGGCCGAAGCGGCTGTGGGACTGTGCCGGGGGCAGCCTGCGCAACAGCAGCCGGGCGGGGCGGACCGGGCCGGCGCGCGCCAGTGCGATGAGCCGGTCCAGCTCGTCGAGGGAGTCGACGGCGGCCAGGGCGCCCTGGAGGACGGCGATCCGCAGCAGTTCCTCGTTCTTGGCCGGACCGGTCACCACGACACGCTCGCCGCGCACCCCGTGGCCGAGGGCCTCGCGGAGTTCGCCGAGGCTCGCGACGTCCACTCCGGCGCCGGTGGCCGCGCAGCGTTCGACCCACGCGGCGGCCTTGTTGGCCTTCTTGGCGTAGTACACGCGCCCGTCCACCCCGGCCTCGTCCAGCGCCGCCCGGAACGCGGCGAGGTTGTCGTCGAAGCGGTGCGGGAGCAGGAAGTGGAAGGGGCCGCCGAAGGCGTGGGCCAGCTCGTGCAGCAGACCGCTGTCGAGGACCGCGTCCGTCCGGAGGTCGGGGTGTGCGGGCAGCGTCGGCAGGGCGGGCACGGGGCGCGCGGTCACCGCCACAGCGGCACCCGCGTTCCCAGGCCCAGCTCGATGGCGAGCTGCGCGAAGCGGTGGCCGAGGGCGATGTCGGTGACGACCAGGCCGCTGTTGTAGGCGAAGATCCGCTGTTCCGGTGCGGTGCGGCCGGGCGTGGTGCCCGCGAGGACCGGGGGGAACTCGGTGTCCACGGCGGGGAAGTTGCCGTCGGCGTCCGCCATGTCGGTGCCCGTGACCTTCATCTGGGCCTCGCTGGTGGTCACGACGCGGTCGGCGCGGAGCAGGGTCGAGGGGGCCAGCCCGTGGCCGACGAGGATCGACAGCGCGCCGGGCTTCAGATCGTCGGCCTCGACGGCCGCGGGCGTGTGGGCGCCCGCCGTGGCCACGATGACGTCGGCGTCCGCCGCGGCGGCCCGCGCGTCGGTGACGACCTCGACGTCCCGGTCGGGGAAATGGGCCCGCAGTTGCGACCGAACCGCCTCGATCCCCTCCGGGTGGGTGCCGAAGAGCATCAACCGCTCCAGGCCGGGCAGCGTGGTGAGCAGGAACGGCAGGGCCAGCCGCCCTTGTGTGCCGGTGCCGATCACCAGCGCGCTGCGCGCCCCGGGGACGGCGCACTCGCGGGCCAGCAGGGCGGAGACGGCCGGGGTGCGCAGCGAGCCGACGCGGCCGCAGTCCATCATGGCCACGGGCAGGCCGGTGACGTCGTCGTAGAGCGTGAGGGCGGTGTAGTAGTGCTGCTCCTCGCGGCCCTTGTGCAGACCGTGCTTGTACGAGGTCTTGATGGCGACGACGTCGCGCGAGCCGTCGCGGCCGAGCATCGCGTACGACACGGAGTGGCCGTCGGAGGGCTTGACGGTGAGCTTGCGGGGGTTGTCCGACCGGCCGGCGGCCAGGGTGCGGTAGGCGCCCTCCACCGTCTCGACGACATCGGTGAGGGTGATGTCGATGCCCGCGAGGTCGCTGGTGGACAGCAGGCGCAGGGTCGTGTCGTCGGTGGGTGTGCCGGCCGCGTCGGATATGCAGGGGTCGCCGGTGGCGGTCGTGGTGTCGGTCATTTCTCGCTCCTCGTCTGCTGGTCGTCGGGAAGGGGGGAACGGGGGGTCAGGCGGCGTGGGCCTCGACGGCGACCTGGCCGTAGCCGTGTTCGGCGGCCTCGGCCGGGGGGCGGGTGGCCCGGCCGGGGACCCGTACGGAAGCGCGCTTGAGCCAGCGGTCGGTGCCGTCGTAGCGGGCCGTGAAGGGGACCCGGCCGTGCACGACGAGGTCGTTGTCGACGACGAGCACCTCGCCGGGGGTCAGGCTCAACGCGACGGAGACGCGGGCGAGTTCGGCCTCCAGGCGCCGGTAGGCGGCCCGGTACTCGGGCGTGGCCCGCTCCAGCGGGGTGTAGGCGGGGTCGAAGCGCAGGGTGAGGCCGTCGGCGGACCGCCACAGGGTGGGGGCATCGGGCGGCAGCCCCTCGAATCCGCGCGCCTCGGCGTAGGCGTCGTCGGGGAGGATCGGCAGCGCGGGGCGGGTGAGCGCGTCGACGTCGGCGTCGTCCAGCCGGACCTTGCGGATGCTCGCGGCGGTGGTGGCGATGTGGTCGTGGTTGCGCATGCAACCGAGCATCAACAGGTGGGCGCGGCCGGGGTGGAAGGCGTCCTCGGTGTGCGGGCTGAGGAGGACGTCGCTGCTGGCACCGGTCTGCTCCCGCTCGTGGCCGGGGGCCGGGACGATGTTGTGGACGAACCGTCCGTTCTGCTGACCCGGCCAGGCGATGGGGTCGCCCATGACCGTGGCGAGCAGCAGCATCACGATGTCGTGGACGGCGCCGCTGTCCCCGGCGGTGGCCCACCCCGCGGGCGTCGGGCCGATGCCGGTGTCGTCGACGCTCAGGCCGCGCAGCACGAACAGGCCGTCGTCGGTGTCGACGGGCCGCAGCTCGTGCCGGATCGGCTCGCTCCGGTCCGCGGCCGATTCGGCGACGCGGGCGAGGAGTTGGGGGGACGTGGCGGAGGTGCCGAATTCGGTGAGGATCTTCGCGGCGGCCCGGTGCAGTTCGGCGGCCGAGGCGGCATCGAGCAGGCGGACGGGTGCGGCTCCCGTGCTCATGGCGAATTCATCCGTTTCGTGAGGTGGGGGATGCGTCGGGCAGGAGCGAAGGTTCCGTTTCCGGGCATGGCGCAGGAGGTGCCGTAGAGCAGGGCGGAGCGCGCTTGACGCCCTGAGAAGGGGGGTGCGGCACGTGGCGGAAACGTGGCGGTCGGCGTCGGCGTTTGCCGAGGAAGCTACCACCGAAATTAGGTAAGGCAAACCTTACCGAACAGTAGTCCACTTCGCCCGAATTTCAGCAATTCATGGGCGTGAAGCGGAGGTTGGGGCTGATTCGTCTTTCGTTTCAATGCTCACGCACAGTTGCGATCAGGGCTTGTTTTAGGGTAGCCAAACCTAAGTAGGTACAACTTCAGAGGAACGAGGACCACGTGAATTGGACAAGGCGCCAAGCGCTGTGGGCCGGCGGGAGCGTGGGCACTGCCGCGCTGCTCGCCGCTTGCGGGGGCGGCAAGGACGACACGGCCTCCTCATCGGCGGACTCCGCCGGTGGCACACCCCAAAAGGGCGGCACGCTCCGCATAGGCGCGCTCGGCCGCGCCTCCGCCACCACTCGGGACCCGCACGGAGTCCAGGGGAACGAGAGCGACTACCTCATCATCGCCCTGGTCCACGACACCCTCACCGCACCGGGCCTCAAGGACAACACCGTCGGCCGCCTCGCCTCCGGCTGGAAGTCCTCCGACGACCTCAAGACCTGGCGCTTCACGATCGCCAAGGGCGCCACCTTCCACGACGGTTCGCCGGTCACCGCCGACGACGTGGTGTGGTCGCTGCGCAGACTCCGCAACACCCCGGCGGGCGCGGGCCGGCTGCCGGGCATCAAGGCGGAGAACATCACGGCCGACGGCAAGGACACCGTCGTCCTCGTCTCCGACGACGCCAACGCCGAACTGCCCCTGCTCACCCGCCTGGCGACCTTCGTCCTCAAGAAGGACACCCCCGACAAGGAGATCGCCAAGGCCCCCGGCACCGGCCCCTTCAAGCTCGACTGGTTCCGCGGCGGCAACGCCCGCCTGCTGCGCAACGACAAGTGGCACGGCGGACCGGTGCACCTCGACGCCATCGAGGTGACCATGTTCGAAAGCCCCCAGGCCATGGCCAACGCGCTGCTGGGCGGCCAGATCGACGTCGCCTCCAACGTGGGCGCCGTCGCGGCCCGGACCGCCGCCTCGCGCAAGGACATCCAGGTCACCCGCCGCCCCAACGACATGGCGATGCCCATCGTCATGCGGACCGCCGAGGGCCCCTTCGCCGACCCCAAGGTCCGCGAGGCCATGAAGCTCGTCGTCGACCGCGAGGCCATGGTCAAGCAGGTCCTCTCCGGCTACGGCACCGTGGCCAACGACATCCTCGGCACCGGCGACCCCGCCTACGCCAAGGACATCCCCCAGCGCCGGCGCGACCTGGACAAGGCAAAGAAGCTCCTGGAAGAAGCCGGCTTCGACCTCGCCACGACCTACGAGCTCGTCACCACCGAGGACATCGCGGGCCTCGCCGAGTCCGCGACCCTGTTCGCCACCCAGGCCCGCGAGGCCGGCATCAAGATCAAGGTCGTCAAGCAGGAGTCCGGCACCTTCTACGAGAAGACCTGGCTCAAGGGCGACTTCTACACCAACTACTGGGGCACCAACGACTCCGTCGTCTTCTTCGCCTCGAAGACCATGGTGACCGGTGCCGGACAGAACGAGGCCGGCTGGTCGGACAAGAGCTTCGACGACACCTACCGCAAGGTCATCGGCACCGCGGGCAAGAAGGCCCGCGCCACGTCCCTGCGCGAGCTCCAGCAGATCGTGCACGAGAAGTCCGGCTATCTGCTGTGGGGCATGGCCGACGGCATCGACCTGGCCTCCGCCAAGGTGCGCAATCTGCCCAAGCTGCCCGGCTACGGCCGGGTCCAGCTCGAGAACGTCTGGCTGGCGCGTTGAGCGAGGCGGAGACAGCACGGGCCGAGGCCGCCACCGACGAGGTGGCGGCCTCGGCCCCGCGCCGTGCCGTGTCGCTGGCCGCCCGTATCGCCGTCGTGCTCGCCAAGCGCGCCGTGCTGCTCAGCGTCCTGCTCGCCGTCGTCTTCGCCGCGATCGAACTGCTCCCCGGCGACGCGGCGTCCGCCGCCGCCGAGCGGGGCGAGAGCCCCGCGGACACGGCGGCCCGCCGGCATCTCCTCGGCCTGGACCGGCCGTTGTGGGAGCGGTTCGGCGACTGGATGACCGCGCTGCCCACCGGCGACCTCGGCACCTCCGCACGCGGGGAGCGCGTCACCGACCTGCTGTCCGCCCCCCTGCCCAACACGCTCCTCCTCGGCGGCGCCGCCTTCGCCCTGACCCTCGCCTCGGCCCTCGCCCTGGGCTGCTGGGCGGCGGCCCGGCCCGGCGGCCCGGCCGACCGCCTCATCGGCCTCGCCTCGACCGTCACCCTGGCGCTGCCCGAATTCGTCGTCTCCGTGGGACTGTTGCTGCTCCTGTCGCTGTGGACCGGCTGGCTGCCCGCCGCCACCATGACCACCTCGGACGGCTCACCCGCGTCCTGGACCATGCTGATCATGCCGGTCCTCGCCCTCGCCGTCCCGCAGACCGGCTGGAACGCCCGCATCGTCCGCGGCGCCCTGGCCGACCAGGCCGCGGCGCCGCACGTGATCGCCGCCCACCTCGACGGCCTGCCACCCCGCCGCGTGCTGCTCCGCCACGCCCTGCCCGGTGCCTGGCCCGCCATCGCCACCGGAGCCGCCACCTCCACCGGCATGCTGCTGGGCGGCGCGGTCGTCGTCGAGACCCTCTTCAACTACCCCGGGCTCGGCACCGTCCTGGCCGGATCCGTCGCCGACCGTGACACCCCCGTCATCGCCGGGGTCGTCGCCTGCACGGGAGCCGTCATCAGCCTCGTCCTGCTGGGCGCGGACCTCGTCCGCGCCCGCACCCTGGGAGCCCGCCCATGAGCGCCGACGCCCTCGCCGCGCCCCGGCCCCGCCGCCCCCGGGCGCGCGTCCTCGTACGGGTGGCGCCCGGCCTCCTGCTGACCCTGCTCGCCCTCGCCGGACCACTGCTCGCGCCGCACCCCCTCGACCGGCCCGTCACCGCCCCCTACGCCGACCCCGGCGGCCCGGCGCCCCTCGGTGGCGACCAGCTCGGCCGCGACGTGCTGAGCCGCATGCTGTACGGCGGCAGCGAACTCATCGGCGGTGCGCTCCTCGTGGCCCTCCTCGTCACCGCCGTCGCCACCGTGCTGGGCTGCTTCGCCGTCCTGCGGCCGACCCTCGGCAGGCTCCTCGAGCGCGGCGCCGACCTCGCCATCCTGCTGCCCCCCGTGCTGGGCATGATGCTCCTCGCGCTGGCCTGGCCCGGTGGCGGACGCCTCGCCGTGATCGTCGCCGCCGTCGCCCTGGGCATCCCCTACGCGGTGCGCGTCGTCGCGAGCGCCGCCGCCCCCGTCGCCGCCTGCGGCTTCATCGAGGCGGCCACCGCGAGCGGGGAACGGCTGTGGTACCTGGCCCTGCGGGAGATCCTGCCCAATCTGCGCGCCACCGTCCTGGCCCTGTTCGGGCTGCGCTTCGTGGCCGCGGTCTACGTCATCTCCATGGCCGGTTTCCTCCAGCTGGGGCCCCAGCCACCCGAGGCCGACTGGGCCCTGATGATCCGCGAGAACGCCGCCGGCGCCCTGCTCAACCCCTGGGTCGTCCTCGTGCCCGGCGCCGCCATCGGTCTGCTGGCCGTCAGCGTCAACCTCGCCGCCGACGCCCTCGCGCCCACCGCCGGCCGCACGGCGGTGACCGCCCGATGACGGCCGACCCCACGCCCCGTACCGCGGAGGAGCCCCGCCCGGCCATGACCGACCACCCCACCGCGGTACGGGTCACCGACCTGGCCGTCCACCTGCCGGGCGGCCCCGAACTGCTCGCGCCCACCACCCTCACCCTGCGCCGCGGCCGCGTCAGCGCCCTCACCGGCCCCTCCGGCTCCGGCAAGACCACCCTGCTGCGCGCCGTCATCGGCGACCTCCCCGGCGGCGCCCGGATCGCGTCCGGCACGGTCGAGGTGCTCGGCCACGACGTCTTCGCCCTCCCCGCGGACCGGCTGCGCCACCTCCGCCGCCACCGGGTGGCCTACGTCGGCCAGGACCCCGGTTCCGCGCTCAACCCCCGTATGCGCGTCCGGCGGCTCGTCGCCGAGACCGCCGTCGACCCCTCCCCACGGGCCGTCCTGGACCTGCTGGCCGAGTGCCGCCTGCCCACCGGCACCGGGCTGACCGACCGCCGCCCGGGCACCCTCTCCGGCGGCCAGCAGCGCAGGGTCGCCCTCGCCCGGGCGCTCGCCCGCGAGCCCGAGGTGCTCCTCCTCGACGAGCCCACTGCGGGGCTCGACACCGCCCTGCGCGACGAGATCGCCGACCTGCTGTGCCGCCTTGCCGCCACCCGGAACCTCGCCGTCGTCCTCGCCTGCCACGACCCCGAACTCGTCGAGCGCTGCGCCGACGACGTGATCGACCTCGGCACGGCCCGCGCTCCGGCGGCCCGCCCGGCCGTCCCCGCGCCACGGCGACCCGGCCCGCAGCGCCCCGCCGACGGCGCGACGCCGGGCTCCGGCCTGGCCGCCCACGGCATCGAGGTGGGATTCACCCAGGGCGGACGGACCCACCGCGCCCTGGCCGGGGTGGACTTCGCGGCGGCACCCGGTGCCGCCGCCGGAATCGTCGGCCCCTCCGGCTCCGGCAAGACGACCCTGCTGCGGGTGCTGGCCGGACTGCAACGCCCGGCCGCCGGAACCCTCACGCTCGACGGACGGCCCCTGCCGGCGACCGCCCGCGCCCGCGACCGCGACCGACAGCGCCGCATCCAACTGGTCCCGCAGAACCCCCTCGGCGCCCTCAACCCCACCCGCACCATAGGAGCCACCCTCGCCCGGCCCCTCCGTCTCCACCGGACCACGCCGAAGCCGGACATCGCCGGACGCGTCACCGGGCTCCTCCACGACGTCGGCCTGCCCGCCGGCTTCGCCGGCCGCTATCCCCATGAGCTCTCCGGCGGACAGCGCCAACGCGCCTCCATCGCCCGGGCCCTGGCCGCCGGGCCCGACGTCCTGCTGTGCGACGAGGTGACCTCCGCCCTCGACCCGGACACCGCCACCGCCGTCATGGAACTGCTCACCCGGCTCAGAGGCGAGCGCGGGCTGACACTCGTCCTCGTCAGCCACGAACGTCACCTCGTCGGCGCCTACACCGACACCGTCCACCTCCTCGAAGCGGGACACGTCACTGCCACCGGCCCCACCGGGGAACTGCTGCCGGAGCACAGGTGAGACCCGAGGGAAGGTGATCGCCATGACGGGCGCCGCCACGAGGCGATGGCGCGGAACGCACCCGTGAGAAGCGGAAACCTGGTCGCCGGGCTCCGTCCCCTCCTACCATGACCGGTATCCGGGGGAGAGGTGGGGCAGTGGCGCGCAGAACCACGGATCCGGGGGGCCGGGTCGAGAAGGCCGTCTCCTGGACCATCAAGAACCTCGACGGCGTCGTCGCCACCGGCGCCGCCCTCATCATCGGTCTGCTGGACATCTTCGACCAGAACGTCGACGACAACGTCACCTCCGGCGCGACCCTGCTGGTCCTGGCCGCGCTCGTCTTCGGGACGCTGACCGAGCGACGACGGCGGATCGCGGACATCCGCGAGGCGACCACCGGCACCCGGCACGCGCTCGAAGACCTCACCATGGTCCGTTCGTTGTCCGGCGCCGAGCTCGAACGGGCCCTGGAGCAGGCGCGCCAGAACACCGACCACTGGATCTTCAAGGGCGGCACCGGTACGTATCTGCGCGCCGTGACCCTGCCGGTCTGCGTCCGGGAGGCGCAGCGGCAGCGCCGCTCCCTCTCCATGAAGATCGACATCGTCAACCCGGCCGACGAGCAGGCGTGTGCGGCGTACGCCCGCTTCCGGCAGACCTTCGCCCACCGGCTGGACGTCGTACCGCCCGATGCCTGGAGCGCCGACCGGACCCGCAAGGAGTCCTTCGCCACGGTGCTCGCCGCCTGCTGGTACCGGCAGCGGCTGGACACCCTGGAGATCGGTGTCCACCTCTCCTCCGTCGTGCCCACCCTGCGCTTCGACCTGTCCGCGTCCTGCCTGATCATCACTCAGGACGACCCCCGCCGGGTCAATCTGCTGGTCGAGCGGAACCGGCCGCTCTACGACTACTACGTCACCGAACTCCACCAGAGCCGGGAGCAGGCGGTCACCCTCGACCTGATCCGCACCGAACCCCTCGGCGAGGAGCCGACGGTCGACGAGGTGTACCGGCTCTTCGACGGGCTCGGGCTGCCCCTCCCCGCCGCGTTCACCGACCGGGACGTCAGCGACATCATCGACAAGGCGCTGCACCCGGAGAATCCGTACCGGAGGTGAGCCTCGAGTGCGCAAACCCGTGGACTACCGGCTGTTCGAACGGACCGTGGACAGAAGCGTGGCGGTGGCGGGGCTGTTCGACGCGGCCGCCTCGGCCCTCGACGAGATCGCCTCCGGGCGGCGCGAGCTGTACGCCGTCCGCCACCCGCTCGGCTTCCTCTGCCTGCCCGTGGAGCGCGACGGCGACCGCGGCGTCTGTCTGCACGTCTTCGGTACGAACGTCCCCGGCACGACGACCGGTCCGGACCCGGCACCGACCGCCCCGCCCGTCCACTCGCACAGCTGGGAACTGACCAGCTGTGTGCTGTACGGGAGCGTGGGCAATCTGCGGGTGCGGGTGCGCGAGGACCCGGAAGTCCCCACCCACCGGGTCTTCGAGGTGCGCAGCGATCCCGCCGGGGTGGACGACATCAGGCCGACTTCGCGCCTGGTGAGCTGCGAGCCCGGCCCCGAACAGACCCTCGTCGGAGGGGAGATCTACACCCTTCCGGCAGGGGAGTTCCACACCTCCGTCATCCCGCGCGGCAGCACCGCCGCCACCCTGCTGCTCGGCCGTTCACGACCCGGGCGCTTCGACCTCTCCCTCGGGCCGGTGCATGGCCGGGGTCACCGGGTGGTACGACAGACATGCGACGCCGCTCAGACGGCCCGGACAGCCCGCACTGTCCTCAGGAGGATCGATGCGCCTCATCACCGATAGCACCGAAGGCCGGGCCGCGGCCCACGGCCCGGACGCCCTCGACGGGGAGTTCGCGGGGCCGTTCACGGCCGAGCGGCGACTGGCCGTCGCCGCCGCGCGGGAAGCGGGCGCGCTGCTGCGCTCGCGCTTCCAGGACGACTACGGCATCCGGGCCAAGGGGGACCACGGCGATGTGGTCACCGAACTCGATCTGATGGCCGAGCGCCTGGTCGTCGGGCGGATCCGGGACGGCTTCCCGCACGACCGGATCCTCGCCGAGGAGGCGGGCACGCTGGACGGCGACGCCGCCGACGGGGCCCCGCGCCGCACCTGGCTGGTGGACCCGCTCGACGGCAGCAACAACGTCGTCATCGGGCTGCCCGCCTACGTCGTCGGCATCGCCCTGTGCGTCGACGACGCACCCGTGGTCGGCGTCGTGCACGATCCGGTCACCGACCGGACCTGGACCGCCCTGACCGGCCGCGGTGCCTACGGGCCGCACGGGCGGATGCGCTGCCCCGCCCGCCCGCTGTCGCCCGCCGGGCCCCTGCTCGCCTGGACCCAGGGCCACGGCGTGGCGCGCGACGACCGGGCCGCCCACGGTCTGAAGGAGGTGCTGGAGGCCCGCTCGCGGAGGTTGCTCCAGCTCTGGGCGCCGCTGCTGACGTGGTCCATGCTCGCCCGCGGCGACATCGACGGCTTCGTCGGCTATCGCGCGGAGGCCATCGACCTGCCCGCCGGCGCCCTGCTGGCCGCCGAGGCGGGGCTGGAGATCCGGGCCCTGGACGGGGGGCCGTTCCGTCCCGGTGTGACGGGCCCGGACACCGACCGCAGTTTCGTCGCGGGCCGGCCCGGGGACCTCCCGTACCTCCTGGACCTGGTCGGGCGGGCCGGGTGATCGGCGCGAGCACGGCCGACGGCGGGCGCTGAGGGGCCTCCCAGGCCTCAGGACGTGTCTGGTGGATCTTGCCGGGCTAGCTCAGCGCGTCGCCGCGAGCGCCGCCACGGATGCCAGGACGGCACAGGCCGCCAGCACCGCGCCGGTGCCGAGGAACACCTTCAGCGAGACCCTGACCCCCTGGGCATGGCAGCGCTCGAACCACAGCAGAGTGGCCAGTGAGGCCCAAGGGGTCACCACCGGGCCCACATTGGTGCCGATGAGCAGGGCCAGCAACTGATCGTGGTTGCCCACCGGCACCGCCGACTCCGCCGCCAGGTACACCGGCAGATTGTTCAGCACGTTGGACATCCCGCCGCCGACCGCCCCCGCCCGGAACAGCCCGAGCAGCCCGCCGTCCGTCCCCATCGCCGCCGACAGCGCGTCGTGCAGACCGTTGACGTTGACCGTCTCCACCACCAGGAACAGCCCCGGCACCAGGACCAGCAGCCGCCACGGGATCAAGGACACCCGCAGCGCGGACCGCTGCCGCACCGCGAAGGCCGCGGCCGCCACCAGGGCCGCCGCCGCCGACGCCATCCACAGCGGGATGTCGGCGAGCAGTATGGCCAGCAGGAAGCCCGCACAGGCCAGAGCACAGACCCGGAAGAGCACCCGGTCGGCGGGCCGGTGCGCGGCCGGTGGCACGTAACCGTCCGCACCGCGCCTGCCGCGCCGCCAGAAGAACAGCCACAGACAGACCATCGTCACCGCGATGGAGACCAGTTGGGGCACCCACATCCGCGCGGCCAGGCCCGCCGGGGACAGCGCCACCCGGTCGGCGGCCAGCAGATTCGTCAGATTCGACACCGGCAGCAGCAGGCTCGCCGTATTGGCCAGCCAGACCGTGGTCATCGCGAGCGGCACGGCCGCGATCCCCACCCGCGAGGCCAGCGCCAGCATGACCGGTGTCAGCAGCACCGCCGTCGTGTCCAGATTGAGGGTGATGGTGGTGACCGAGGCGAACACCACGCACAGGACGAACAGCGCCGGATAGCTCCCGCGCCCGGCGCGTGCCACCGCCGACGCCACGACGTCGAACACCTGCGCCCGGCTCGTCAGTTCGGCGAGCACGATGACCGTGCCGAGGAACGCCAGCAGCGGAATGATGCGGACCATCGCGTCCCCGGCCGGCTCCGTCGGCAGCAGCCCCGTGGCAAGGCAGAGCAGACCGCAGGCCAGCACCCCCCCGGCCATCCAGTCCAACGCGTGCAGACGATGTATGGCGCGCACGGACAAGAGCATCGCACACACTTCGCACGAAAGCGGTGACCGGGAGTGACCTGACGCATAGGATGGGGTGCATGGTCCTACGCCAGGAACTCGCGGGACAGCAGCGGCCGTTGGACTTCTTCATCAGTTACTCGCCGGCCGACGAGCGCTGGGCGGCCTGGATAGCGTGGACCCTGGAGGAAGCCGGGTACCGCACCGTCATCCAGGCCTGGGACTTCGTGCCGGGGACGAACTTCGTCGACTTCATGGACCGCGGCGTCAGCGAGTCCGTCGCCGTCATCGCCGTCCTCTCCCGCCACTACGAGCGCTCCCGCTACGGCCGCATGGAGTGGCAGGCCGCGCTGCGCGCCGACCCCGACGCCCCCGAGCGCAGACTGATCACCGTCCGCGTCGAGGACATCCCGGTCGAGGGCCTGCTCGCCACGATCACCTACGTCGACCTGGTCGCCGTCCATGACACCGCCGCCGCCCGCGATCTGCTGCTCACCCGCGTCGGCCAGGCACTGGACGGCCGGGCCCGGCCCGCCGAGCACCCCGGCTTCCCCGGCGGCCCGACCGCTTCCCCCGGGGCCGGCCCCGGGGCCCCCGGTGCCATCGCGAGCATCCCGCGCCCGCTCTCCGACCGGCAGCTCGGCAGCCCCGGCTGGGCGGGCCGCCGGCGCCCCGCGAGCCCGCCCGGCTACCCGCAGGCCGCCGAGGAGAACCACCACCGGGAAGCCGTCTCCGTGCTCCACCTGGCCGGACCCGGCTTCGGCCGCGGCGCCGACCCCGCCGAACTCCAGGCCGCCGTCTGGGGCGACCTCGTCGAGCTCACCGACGCCGGCGCCCCCGCGCCCGACCTCCTCGTCGTCACCGGCGATCTCACCGCCTCCGGCAGCCCCCGCGAATGCGACCAGGCGCTGACCTTCCTGACCGGACTGCGCTCCCGGCTCGGCCTCGCCGCCGACCGGCTCGCGGTCGTACCCGGCGGGCAGGACGTCAGCCAGGCCGCCTGCCGCGCCTACTTCAGCACCTGCGAAGCCGACGAGATGCAGCCCCGGCCGCCGTACTGGCCCAAGTGGCGCCACTACGCCCGGCTGTTCCAGGAGCTCTACCAGGGCCTCGACGCCGTCTTCGACAGCGACCAGCCCTGGACCCTCTTCCCCGTCCCCGCCCTGCGCACCGTCGTCGCCGGCATCAACTCCTCGATGGCCTACAGCCACCGGCCCGACGACCAGTACGGCTGGCTCGGCCCCGAACAGGCGGCCTGGTTCGCCCAGGCCCTGCGCCCGTACGAACAGGAGGGCTGGCTGCGCATCGGCGCCCTGCGCCATCCGCCGGGCGCCCTGCGGCCGCTCGACGGCGCCGCCCCGGTCCCGGCACGCGAGAGCGGCCTCGGCCCCCGCCGGGGCCCCGAAGGCGGTCCCGGCGTCGGCGGCCGCCGCCCCGGCACCGCGCCCCTGCGCGACAGCGACGTGCTCGCCCGGCTCACCGGCCCCCGGCTGCATCTGCTGCTGCACGGCCCCGCCGGCGACCCCCGCGCCGCCGACGCCTCGCCCACCGCCGCCGCGCTGCCCCTCGCCTCCGGGGAACTCCCCGTCCTCGGCGCCGCCGCCCCCGCCCGGCACCAACTGCTTCGCCTCACCCGCGACGGCCTCACCCGCTGGCCGGAGCGCCCCGGCCGGGAACCCTGGGCCTACGCCTCCGAGTGGCGCGGCGCCCGGCGTGCCTTCGGGCCGCCGCAGCCACCGCCCGCCCCCGGCACCGAAGCACCCGCGGCCGCCGGTGCCACCCCCGGCACACCGGCCGACGAGGACGGCGCCGGACAGACCGTCGCCGGACCGGAGGCCCGCACCGTCGAGGGCCCGCTCGACGCCCTCGTCGCACGCGTCGCCGACGTCTGCCGCATCCGGCACGAGGGCGTCCAACTGCGCCGCATCCCCGGCGACGTGCCGGGACTGCTGGCCACCTGGACCGAATCCGGCTTCGTCCGCCAGCAGCGGGTGGCCGTCTGCGTCGGCACCCCCCACGCGGAGGACATCGACCGCTTCATCGACCACATCTACGCCTCCGACACCGAGCCCGACGCCGAGCTCGTCCACGACGGCCCACCACCCCCGCGCGAACTGCGCGAGCGCGCCCGCCGCCGGGGCGTCCTCATCCGCAGCTTCACCGAATTCCAAGGCCTCCTCGACCTGCGCGGCTATGTGGCCGCCCAGACCGAACGGCTGAGCACCGACCTCCAGTACCAGCCGGGCCTCTACCTCCCCCAGCGCTACCGCGAGATCGAGCGCCTCGGCGGCGCCGAGCGCGACGGACTCGTGGAGGACCTCCTGCGGCTGCTCGAAGCCGACCACGGCCGCTTCGTGCTGCTCCTCGGCGACTTCGGGCACGGCAAGACCTTCGCCCTGCGCGAGCTGGCCCGCCGCCTCCCCGAGGAACTGCCCCACCTGGTCCCGCTGCTGATCCAGCTGAGCGCCCTCGACAAGGCCCACACCCTCGACGGGCTCGTCGCCGCGCACCTGGCGAGCCACGGCGTCGACACCATCGACCTGCGCGCCTTCCGCTACATGCTCCGCCAGGGCCGCATCGTCCTGCTCTTCGACGGCTTCGACGAACTCGTCAACCAGGTCAGCTACGACCGGGCCGCCGACCACCTCCAGGTGCTGCTCGACGCCGCGGTGGACAGCGCCAAGATCGTCGTCAGCAGCCGCACCCAGCACTTCAGATCCCAGGCCCAGGTGCTCACCGCGCTCGGCGAGCGCGTCGGGCTGCTCCCGCAGCGCCGCGTCCTCGCGCTGCAGGAGTTCTCCCCGCAGCAGATCCGCACCTATCTCGTGAACCGCTACGGGGACGAGCACGCCGCCGACCGCCGGGTCCGCCTGCTGGAAGGCATCCCCGACCTGTTCGCCCTCTGCCGCAATCCCCGCCTGCTCAGCTTCGTCGCCGACCTCGACCACGAACGGCTGCGCGCGGTCGCGGGCGCGGGCCGCGCCCTCAGCCCCGCCGGGCTGTACGAAGAGGTGTTCACCTCCTGGCTCCGGTTCGAGGAGCGGCGCGGCCAGGGAAACCCCGGCAGCCCCCCGGGCCTCAGTCTGCGCGAGCTCTGGCGGGCGGTGACGACCCTGGCCCTGCGCCTGTGGGAGAGCGGCGAGGGCGCCCTCCGCCTGGACGAGCTGACCGATGTGGCGGAGGCGCTGAGCGGACTGGCGGACAGCAGGCTGTCGGTCGGTCAGGCCGCGCACGCCGTCGGATCCGGCAGCCTTCTCGTGCGCACCGACGAAGGTCTCTTCCAGTTCATCCACGGCTCCGTCGTCGAGTGGCTGGTCGCCCGTGAGGCCGCCGCCCGGCTCGGCCACGGCGACCGCGGCGAGGTCGGTCTGCTCGCCCGCCGACCGCTGAGCCAGCTGGCGGTCGAGTTCCTCTGCGACCTCGCCGACCACCGCGCGTGCCAGCAATGGGCGGAACGGACACTGGCCGACGGCACCGCCCCGGAGGCGCGGGGCCGCGCCTGCGAGGACGACGAGACCGCCCGGGCCAACGCCGTCAAGATCCTCAGCAGGCTCCGGGTGCCCGCCCACACCGACCTGCGCGGCGCCCTCCTCGCCGGCGAGGACCTCTCCTACCGCGACTTCTCCGGCGTCGACCTCACCCGCGCCGACCTCACCGACGCGAGCCTCGTCGGGGCCGACCTCTCCGGAGCCGTCCTGCGCGACACCCGCCTCACCGGCACCCGGCTCGACGACGCCCACCTCACCGGCGCCGACCTGCGCGGTGCCGACGTCCGCGGCGCCCGGCTGATCGGGACCGATCTGCGCGGTGCCCGGCTCGACGGCAGCCGCTGGCACCAGGCGGCCCTGATCAACGCCGAGTTCGACCCCGCCGCCCCGGCCACCCCCGAGCTGAGCACGGCCGCCATCGCGCCCGGCCTGTCCGTGGGCACCGGCTTCCGGCCCGCCGCGGTCGGCGTCCCGTACGGCTTCGACATGCGCACCAGCCGGCTGCCCGAGCCCGTCTCCTACAGCCCCGGCGGCGAACTCCTCGCCCTCGGCAGCGAGGACGGCGGCGTCCTGGTGTGCGACGCCGCCACCGGCACCGCCCTGCGCACCCTGCAGGGGCACATGGGTCGGGTCTACGCCGTGAAGTTCCGCGGCCGGGTGCTCGCCACCGGCGGCGCGGACGGCGTCGTCCGGCTGTGGGACCCCATTTCCGGAACGTGCCGCCACCGGCTGGAGGTCCACCCCGACGGGGTGTGGCCGGTCTCCCTCGACCCCTCCGGCGACCGCCTCGCCACCGGTGACGCCGAAGGCACCGTCACCCTCTGGGACACGGCCGACGGGACGGTGACCCACCGGCTGCCCGGCCACCGGGCCCCCGTCTACACCGCGGTCTTCAGCCCGGACGGCGGCCTCCTGGTCACCGGCGACGCGGCCGCGTCCGTCCGGCTGTGGGACACCGGCTCCGGCCGCCTCCTCGGCGAGCTCGAGGGCCACCGCGGAGCCGTCTACCGCGCCCGCTTCAGCCCGGACGGCACCCTGGTGGCCACCGGCGACATGGGCGACGACGACCACGGCACGGTACGGATCTGGGACGCCGGAACCCTGCGGCTGAGCCACGAACTGACCGGCCACACCGGCCGCGTCTACACCCTGGACTTCCACCCGGGCGGCCGACTGCTGGCCAGTGGCGACACCGAGGGCCGGGTCCACCTGTGGGACCCGGTGACCGGCACCCCCGCCGGGGCACCCCTGGAGGTCGCCGGGGCCGTGTACCAAGTGGTGTTCGACCCCGAGGGCACGGTGCTGGCGGCGGGCGGCAGCGACGGCGCCGTCCGCCTGTGGCGGATCACCCAGCGGCCCGAGGGCTGGTCGGTGGTGCCACTGCGCCAGCGCCCCCCGGACCATCAAGGGTCCGTCTGGGCCTGCCGGTTCCGCCCCGGCGACGGGACCGGCGCCCAGGAGTCCGGCCCCCTGCTGGTGACCGTCGGCAACGACGGCGTGGTGCGGCTGTGGGACACCTCCACGGGCCAGGGGCGGCGGATCCTGCGCGGCCACGGCCGCAAGGTCGCCAGCCTGGCCTTCAGCGCCGACGGCAGTCACCTGGCCGCGTGCGGCAACGACGGTCTGGTCCGGCTCTGGGATCCCGCGACCGGCCGGCGCGTGCGCGAGCTGGCCGGCCACAACGACCGCCTGGTCTCCGCCGTGTTCAACCCGGCGGGCCCCGTGCTGGCCACGTCGAGCAGCGACGGCGACGTCTATCTGTGGAACGCGGTCACGGGCGAGTACCAGCGCGAGATCGACGCCGAGACCGACCACGTCTGGGCGGAGGCGTTCAGCGCCGACGGCGAGGTACTCGCCACCGCGAACGACGACGACACCGTCCGCCTGTGGTACCGCAGCACCGGCGCCCATGTGGCGACGTTCGCCCAGCACCGGGGGCGGGTGCGGTCGATAGCGTTCCACGCGGACGGCTCCCGGCTGGCCACCGGCTGCGACGACCGGTTCGTCCGGCTGTGGGACCTGACCGAGCACCGTCTGACCGCCGAGCTCGACGGCCACACCGACCGGGTCTACGCGGTGGTCTTCGGGCCCGGTGACGACTGGCTGGCGAGCGCGTCGTGGGACGGGCAGGCCATCGTCTGGCGGGACGGCAGGCCCCGGCACCGGCTGACCGGTCACACGGGCCGGCTGTGGACCGCCGCGGCCCACCCGAGCCGCCCGCTGCTGGCCACGGCCGGCGACGACCGGGTCATCCGGCTGTGGAACCCCCTCTACGGCTTCGAGACCGGCCGCCTCTCCGGCCACACGGGCCGGATCCTCGCCGTCGCCTTCAGCCCCGACGGCTCCCTGCTGGCCAGCGGTGGCGAGGACGGCACCGTACGGCTGTGGAGCGTGCCCGCCGAGGGCGAGCCGACACCGCGCGCCACACTGATCGGCGTGCCGGGCGGCTGGGCGGCGCTGGCGCCCTCGGGCGGATACAAGTACGACGGCGACATAGCCGGTGAGTTCTGGCACGTCGTGGGGATGTGCCGGTTCGAGCCCGGCGAGCTCGACGATCATCTGCCGGGCGTCCGGCGGCTGGCGACGGACGACCCGATCTGAGGGGCGCGCACCGTTCCTCAGCGGCGCAGAAGATACAGCCGCCAGAACATGTGCTCGATCGGCAGGACCTCGATGTCGTCGTAACCGGCCCGCTGGGCGTACTCGCGGAAGAGGGGTGTCCGCATGACCGTGCCAGTGGCGGCCGACGGCTGCTCGGCCATGCCCGTGGGCAGGCAGTACAGCAGGCTCGCCCCGTAGAAGAACCGCTGGATCTCGTCCGCCGGCGCCTCGAAGGTGTCCGGCACCCGCTCGTCGGCGATGAGCGCCACGCCGCCCTCCGCCGTGATCCGCCGGATGGTGCTGAGCACATCGACCGGGCGGGCCATGTCGTGGATCGCCTCGAAGACGGTGACCAGGTCATACCGCCCGGCGATGTCCGGATCGGCGGCGTCGCGCGCCCGGAAGTGGACCCGGTCCGAGACGCCCTCCGCCCTGGCATTGGCGTGGGCGTCGTGGATGGCGGCGGCGTCCAGGTCGTAGCCGTCGACGGTGGCCTTGGGGTAGGCCTTGGCCATCACGATGGTCGACCAGCCGGCGCCGCAGGCGATGTCGGCGATGCGCGCCGGGGGATCGGCGAGCAGCCGGGCGTGCACCTCGGGGACGGCGGGCAGCCATTCACCGGCCAGCAGATGGAGGAACTGGGGCCGGTTGCCCGCGGCGATCATCTCGCGGATGTCGCTGCCGTACACGGCGGCCGGCACGCCGCCGCCGGTACGGAAGGCATCCATCAGCAGACCGGTGCGCGGCTGCATCATCCCGCCGACCAGCCATCCGAGGAAGCCGAGGTAGTTCAGGCTGTCCCCGTCGAGCAGCACCTCGGCGTGCTCCGGCGGCAGCGTGTAGCGCCGCTCCCCGGCGGGCCGGGCCGGGTCGTCGACGTCCAGGATGCCCGCGGTGGCCTCCTGCTCCAGCCACTCCCGGGCGTACCGTTCATGGACCCCGGCGGCGTCCGCGAGCCCGCGCGTGGTCAGCGGGCCGTGGTCGGCCAGCGCCCGGTACAGGCCGAGCTTGTCACCGAGGTATACGCAGACCAGCTCCAGTGAGCCGATCCCCGCGTCGAACAGTCGTCCGACGAAGGCGTCCCGCCGATCGGTGTCGACCGGCGCCGATTGGATGGTCATGTCCCGTCACACTCCCGCCGCACGGGCCGCGCCCATCGGCCGGCGCCGCGCGCCGGAGGGCGCGACAGGGGCTCTCTCCATCGTCTGCCCGTCGCGGACGGGTGTCCACCGGCCACCCGGACGGTCGGGGCCGCCGGGCCCGTCGTCACCGCCGCCGGTGCCTCACGGCCGCCGGCCCAGAAGGGCCACGAGACGGTCCTGCGCGGGGGAGTCCTCGGGCACCGCCACGGGCGGGTCGAAGATGCCCGCTCCCTGCCAGCTCTTCGCCTGGGGTTCCACGACGGCGTACACGGCCCGGGTGAGTTCTTCGTCGAGGCGGTCGTCGCCGCCGATGCCGCGTGCCAGGTCCCAGGCGTGCACCGTGAGGTCGCAGACCATCTGCCACGCGTAGTCGCGCGCGGGGCCGGCGCCGGCACTGGTGTGTACCTCGCCGTCCAGCGCGCCGGGCGCGTGGAAGGCCTCCCGGGACGCCGCCGCGGCCCGGTCCCAGGCGCGTCGGGGGTGGTCCCCGAGCACATCACCGTCGAAGCGGTCCCCGACCTCGGCCAGGGTGGCGCCGCGCAGCAGCCACGGTGCCCAGAGATGTTCGGCGGTCAGATGGTTGACCAGGTCGCGCACCGACCACTCGGTGCACGGCGTGTCCGCCGTCCACTGCGCCTTGTCCACCTCGTGCACCCGGCGGTCGAATTCCCTCATCGCCCTGTCGTACGCGTCGAGAAGTCGCATGTCTTCCAGTAGAACACCGGGGTCTTCCCGCAGGACACCGGAAGGTGCGCCGCCCGGGCACCGGAGGGCCCGTCGGCGCGGTGTGCGGGGCTCTCCTCCCGCACACCGCGCCGACGGGGGATGCGGGCGCTACTTGCCGGCCGGGTCGGTCAGCGAGCGGAGGTCGTGGGCGTAGATGCCGACCGCGTGCGCGATGACGTCGATGTTGGTGTCGAAGACCTTGAGGTCCAGGTTCTCCAGGGTGTCACCGGCGTGGTGGTAGTTCGGGTCGTACGCGGTACCCGCCGTGCCGCCGTACTTCGCGGCCTGCTCCGCGGTCTTGATGCCCTCGGCGCCGGTGAAGGTGCCACCGGCCGGGATACCGACCTCGATGAAGGGACCGTAGTCCGAGCGGCCGGTGAAGTCGGTGCCCTCGTGCGGCTTGCCCTTGCGGTCGAGGAAGCCGTTGATCAGCCGCTCGATCTGCGCGGAGCCCTTGGGGCCGGGGCCCGCCCCCGTGTGGTCGGAGTCGTCGCCGTCGTAGACGAACTGGGCCGCGTTCGGAGAGGCGATCATGTCGAAGTTGAGGTACAGGGCGATCTGCTTGCGCTGCTTGTCGTCGAGCTGGGAGACGTAGTGCTTGGAGCCCAGCAGCCCGCCCTCCTCGGCCGACCACCAGGCGAAGCGCAGCTTGTTGGTGGGCTGCTTGCCGGACTTGCGGGTCTGCTCGGCGAGCTTCAGCGCGACCTCCAGCAGACCGGCGGAGCCGGAGCCGTTGTCGTTGATGCCGGGGCCTTCGGGCACCGAGTCGAGGTGACTGCCGAGCGCGACGACACGGTCGGCGTTGCCGCCCCTGGTCTCGGCGATGACGTTGCGGGTCTTCTTCTTGAAGTGCTCCTGATCGAGCGTCAGCGAGAGCTTGACCTCGCCCTTGGCGGCAGCGGCGGCCAGTGCCTCGCCGTCGGCCAGGGTGACGCCCGCGCTGGGGATCACGCCGTCGGACGGCTTGTCGAAGCCGCCGCGGACGGGGGTGGTGCCGCTGTGGTTGTAGACGACGATGCCGATCGCGCCGGCCGCGGCGGCGGCCCGCTGCTTCTCGACGAAGGTGCAGGACCCGCGCTTGACCAGGGCGATCTTCCCGGTGAACGTCTCGGACCGGTAGTCATCCGCCTCGCAGCCCGGGGTGGCGTCCACCCGGGCCGTGGCGATGGGCGCCTGGATGCCCTCCTTCGGTGTGGAGGGGGTGAACGTGAACGCCGCGACGTTCAGCGTGCGCGGGTCCGGGGAGACGACGGACAGCTTCTCGGTGTGCGTCTTGGCCTCCCAGATGTCGAAGTCCTGGTAGGAGACCCGGTATCCGGCCTTCTTCAGCAGTTTGTGGACATAGGCGGAGGACGCCTCGTGGCCGGCGGTGCCGGCGGCACGGTTGCCGCCGTTGTCGTCGGCTATTTCCTGCAGCTTCTCGAGATGACGGTAAGCGCTCCTGCCCGAGGACTCCTTGACCAGTTTCCTGGCGAGCTGTTCCGCCTGTCTCTGCTGCCGGTCGGGGTGTGCGGGCGTCGCGTCGGCGGGAGCCGCCGCGAGCAGGACGGGGGTGGCGAGGGTGGTGGCGATGACGGCCGCCATCGCCCGGTGGCGGGGGTGTACGCGCACGGAGGTCCTTCCGGGCAGGGGCGGGCCCTTCGGTGGTGGCCGCCCTGATGCGGTGATCGTGGCCGTGATCCTGATCGGGATCCTGATCGGGCAACGATCGGGGTTGAAAGGGACCGTAACGAGTTCGCGCAGGTCAGGGGAGGGGGTGAAGGGTGATTGACACAAAGTCGCCATACGCCGGTCATCGTGCTCGGGGAAGAGGGAATGAGGGGCGAACGCGGACGGACCCGGCCCGGTGGCCCTGGGGGGAGACCACCGGGCCGGGAGTCCGCCGTCAGGCTGTCTGCGCCTGTTCGTAGAGGCTCTTGACCTCGTCGCCGAAGTACGGGCCGTACGTCTTGTCGGGCAGGAAGGTGTAGCCGAAGCTGTTCACCGAAGCCTGCAGTCCGGTCCCCGTCGTCTCGCTGAACGAGTCGAACCACGGCCCGCCGCTGGAACCGCCCGTCATGTCACAGGTCATGGCGTGGTCCGTGGTGAACAGGAAGTCCTTGGTGGTGTTCCCGCTGCAGTGGATGAGCTGCTTGCCGTCGTACGGGGCCGCGGCGGGGAAACCGAAGGCGTACATGGGCCGGTTGTAACCACCGTTGAACTTCAGCCCCTGACCGCCGACGACTTCGCCGAGCTTCCGGCCGTTCAGCGGTGCGACGACGGCGGCGCCGACGTCGTAGTTGATGCTCTCGCTCGCCGCCCACAGGCCCGTGGCCAGCGTCTTGGCCGCCGCCCATGTGCCGTGCGGGGTCTGGCCGTCGTGGTAGCCGGGGACGAACACCCAGTTGGTGTGCCAGCTGTCCTTGAGCTTGACGCAGTGTCCGGCGGTGAGGATCGTGCTCATGTTGTGGCTGGTGACGGCGTTCCCCGAGCAGGACGCGGTACGCCCTTGGTGGGTGAAGAACACCCGCCCGGAGGTGGTGAGGACGGCACCGCCGCCGCTCCACGGCCCACCGCCCTGCGGAAAGCCGTTGACGGCCCCCGGGCGTTCCGCCGGTGCGGTGGGGGCGACGGTCGAGGTCTTCCCGGCCCGCTGCGGGACGCCGGGCGCGGCGCCGGGGGAGAGCGGATCGCGGGGGCCGATGACGTCGAAGGGGGCTGCCGCGCGCATCCGGCCGGGTGTCCAGAAGTCGCGGGCCTGTTGCTGTGCGGCGGTTGTGGCCGCGAGGGTACGGACGGTCGTGGGGGTGGCCTGAACTTCGGCCTGTACTTCGGCCGTCGCGGCCTGGGTGCCGGTGGTGAGCAGGGCGCCGACGGCCAAGAGGATGCCGGCTCCGAAGTGGTGGGGGCGTCTCACGCGTACTCCTTCCGCCGTGGTCGCGCGAGGGTTCGCGCGAGCCGGAGGGCCGGGCCGCGGCTGATGCGGTCCCGGGCAGGCGAGCGGTGCGGATTCGGCGCTGGGGCCGGGGAATTGGGCGTGTGGGCCAGAGTGCCACGTCCCTGACTGAATGTCAGGGTCACGTCAAGCCAATGCCTGACGGGTCTGCCGCACGCGCTGGGAGCGACGGCCGGAGCACCTCGTGATCTCCGCTACGATCCGCGTGCCCCTCCGCGCAGGCGGAGGTGAGCCGGCCGGATGGCCCAGATGGCGAAGGGACGGGCAACGATGCCGAAGAAGCGCAAGAAGAACCCCAAGGCGCCCCGCAAGCAGGCCCCCGCACGATCCATTTCCGCCCAGCGGCCAGGTCCGGAGCCGGAGGTCCGGGTGGTGCGCGTGGTGGAGAACACCGGCTTGCGCGGCAGCCTTGCCGAACGGTACCCGGCCCCCCTCGACGGAGTGAAAGCTGCGCGGACCGGCGAACCCGTGGAGTGGATCGGCAGCATCGAGGGATCGATGATGCGCCACCGTATCGTGCTCGCCGATGACGGCACCGCTGCCGTCGAACAAGCAGTCTTCGTCGGCGGTTGCCTCGAGCAGGTCCTGCTGTGCGCATGGCATCAGGCGGGGGAGCCGGGACGCGACCGGTTCGAAGCGGGAGTGCTCACCGCACTGGATGCCCTCCACACGACGCTCCGGCCGATCCTGGAGGCCGAGGTCCGCAACGTGTGCCCCGACTACAACGCCGCTGTTCTGCGGTCCTTCCGTGAGGAGCCGGAACGTCACGGAGCGGGCATGCCGCTCTTCGGATGGCGCGTCCTCCACCCCGTCGGTCCGGAAACGACGTGGGACGACACCGTCGATGCCGCCGCGTGGAACAGCTCGCTGACCATGTCCAGCTGGCCGGATCACTACGACCATGTCCCCGCGCTCCAGCCGGCCCGACTCGCCCAGTTGCTCGGCGATCACGGTGTACCGGCGGTGCTGTGCGCGGGCTGCGGCACCCCCATCACCGACCGCCACCCGCGGTGGACCGGGATCTGGATCACCCCCGACAGCGAATCCGGCCCCGTGTGCGGGGACCGCCACGCCGGCTCGGACGCTCCGGACCCGGTGCTCGGCATGTTCACCGACGAGGAGTTCGGCGAGCCGCACCGTCCCGCCTGAGACAGGCGGCTGAGACAGGCGGCCGGATCGATCAGGAATCGAGAAGCGCGGTCAGGGAGCCGCGCCTAGCATCGTCGTCATGGACATCACCATTCACACCAGCTTCCTCCCGCACGACGACCCGGACGCGTCCCTGGCGTTCTACCGCGACGTCCTCGGCTTCGAGGTCCGCAGCGATGTCGGCCAGGGCAAGATGCGCTGGATCACGGTCGGTCCCGTCGGCCAGCCCAGCACGTCCATCCTCCTGGCGCCGCCGGCCGCCGACCCCGGGGTCACCGAGGACGAGCGCCGCACCATCGCCGAAATGATGGCCAAGGGCACCTACGGCTGGATCCTGCTGGCCACCCGGGACCTGGACGGCACCTTCGAGAAGGTGCAGGCCGGTGACGCGGAGGTCGTCCAGGAGCCGACCGAGCAGCCGTACGGCATCCGCGACTGCGCCTTCCGTGATCCCGCGGGCAACCTGGTCCGCATCCAGGAGCTTCGCTGAGCGGCCCGGTCACCGGCCCGGTTGCCCGGCCTGCCCGACGCCTAAGGAGCTCACCCATGTGTCACCCCTCGTGGGGGCGCGCACGCACCTCGGCGCAGCGCCTGAGCGACCTCGCGCTCCTGCGCCGCGTCCGCGACCGGATCGACCGGGAGTACGCGCAGCCGCTGAACGTCGAGGCGCTCGCCCGGGGAGTGAACATGTCCGCCGGGCACCTCAGCCGCCAGTTCCGGCTGGCCTACGGCGAGTCGCCGTACGCGTACCTGATGACGCGTCGCATCGAGCGCGCGACGGCACTCCTGCGTCGTGGCGACCTCAGCGTCACCGAGGTCTGCTTCGCGGTCGGCTGCTCATCGCTCGGCACGTTCAGCACCCGCTTCACCGAGCTGGTCGGCATGCCGCCCAGCGCCTACCGGCGCCGCGCGGCGGGCGCTGTGGAGGGGATGCCGCCGTGCGTGGCGAAACAGGTGACCAGACCGGTCAGGAACCAACAAGCGCCGACCGCCGGTCCGCACCTGGCGTGATGGCCCTGGCCTTCATCGAATCCGTCACCTCGACGTGGGCGACACGGCGCTGAAGCCGGTCGAAGTCGCTCCGGGGCTACGGCGGTGTCGTACAAGCCCCGGACGGGGCCCGCGCGTCCGGCTAGAAGGGGCGGTCGTACGGGTGGTCCTTCACCTGGTCGTAGATCTGGCGCAGCCACGGCTGCCGGACGGCGGGCAGTCGCGCCAGCGTGTGGAGGAACACCCTGGAGTCGGGCCGGAACAACCCCCATGGATGCCGGGGCAGTGGTTCGTCGCGGAGGACGCCGTCGGGCATGCGCCCTGTCACGGGAAGCGGCAGTCCTTCACGGGGGAATGCCAGATGCGTCCACACGTCGGCGGCCAACGGCACGGTCTCCATGGTGGTGGACGGTCGCCAGGTCTGTCCCGTCCGCGGATGCAGCGGAACCAGGACGATGTCGGGGGCGGGGTCCGGGGCAGGCAGGCCCGGACCTGCCAATACCGCTCGCTTCGCCGGCGGCCCCGGCGGCAGCAGCACGTCGAGCACGCGGCCGAAGACATCCAGGGCGAGGCCCTCGGGGACGGCCACGGGTGCGCCCTCGGAGGCTGCCAGCAGGTGCGCCAGCGCCGCCCCGATCGCAGCCTCCCACCGGGGGCTCCACGCCCCGGGAGGCTCGATGGGCGGCGTGCCCTGTTGCTGTGCCGGGGTCTCCCGGTCGACAGCCGGGCGGGCGGGGCCGTCGGCGGCCAGGCGGCGCACGGCGTGCGGGACGAGCCATACCGCTTGCCAGTAGGAGCAGTCGTCGATGCGCGTCGCCACCTCCTGCCCGCAGTGCGCGCACGCCAGGTTCGGGCCGTCTCTCCCGTCCAGTCCCATGCAGTAGCCGTCGCATCGCTCGGGGATCAGGACGGTGCCGCGGGTGTCGCCCGGTGCGACGACGATCGCTCCCGGTGGCCCGAAGGACAGGGCGTGCACGGGAGCGAAAATACCGCGGGCTTCCGCTTCGTCCGCTGCGATCTCGCTCCAGGCCCGCCATGGCGGCCCGGAAGGCTCCGGGTCGACGGCGTACGTTCCCGGGTCCATGAGCGGGGGCAGCAGTTCGTGTCCGTAGCTGTGGCGGGCATGGACCGGAAGCGCGATCCGCGTCACGGGGGCGGTCAGCACAGCGTCGCACCGCGCACACGTGAAGACCGTCATACATCCTCCCCCGCCCCTGGTCACGGGAATACGTCGGCCTTGGCCGGAGGCCGCACGTCCAAGGGCTTGTCGAAGGCGCTGAACGAGGTGGTGCTGTGGAATTCGGTGCCCTTGTAGACGACCTTGAGGATGTACGGCTTGCCCTCGGTGGCGACGTAGAAGGTGTACGAGCCGCCCTTGTCCGCCTCGTCGGTCACCGTCAACGGCACCGCCGGGGTGCCGTCGACCACGGTCCGTTCGCCCTTCGTGGCCACGCCGAAGGAGACGAATTCCCACGTGCACTCGGCGAGACCGTCTCCCGCCTTCGCCTCGCCGGCTGGGACCTTGGCCCAGCGGCTCTGGTCCTTCGAGCCGGTCATGGACCGGCCTGACCACTGCTTGAGGTACGTGCGATTCGGGCGGACGTAGTCCGTCGCGCCGATCCGGACCTGTTCGAGGGCGGCACCGGTGGTGGCCCAGGTCGTCCTGGACGCACACCGGTCCTTGAGGTCGGTCGTCAGATGGTTGGAGTAGCCACCACCGGCGGCCTTGGTGGTGTTCCCGTCGATGGTCACTGACGTGAGTGCGTTCATCGTGTCGTTCGCGTCGTCGAGCATCCGCTCGGCGGAAGGCTCCTTCGTGGTGGTGGCGCCGTCGGTGCAGCCGGCCACGGTGGCACCGACCACCAGACATGCCAGTGCAGCCGTCACAACATTCGCCATCGTTCGCACGAAACCCCCAGGTCAGAACGGTTCAGACTACCGGACAAGCTTCTGATGTGAACCGCCCCGAGTCGCCCGCCCACCCCGCGCCCGCCATCATGAGGCCGTAGCGGGCCCGTACGGCCCGCACAGCCGCCAGGCCCGCCCATCGGCCGGGCTCGTACGAGGAAGGCTCCCTCGCCATGGCCGACGACGCCGCGCCCGCCCCGACCCGTGTGCTGGTGCTCAGTGCCTCGCTGCGGGCCGACTCGCTCAACACCCGACTGGCGTCGCTCGTCGCCCACCTGGTCAGGGACACGGGTGCCACCGTCGAACTCGCCCGTATGGGGGAGTTCCCCATGCCGCTCTACGACGCCGACGCCGAAGTCGCCGAAGGGCTCCCGGAAGGCACCCGTGCGCTGCGGGACCGGCTGGCGGCGTGCGATGCCTTCGTGATCGCCTCCCCGGAGTACAACGCCTCGTTGCCCGGCGGCCTGAAGAACGCCATCGACTGGGTCTCCCGGGCCGGGCCGCAGCCGTTCAAGGACAAGCACGCCCTGCTGGTCTCCGCGTCGCCCTCCCTGGTCGGCGGCAACCGGGGGCTGTGGGCGCTGCGGATCCCGCTCGAACACCTCGGCACCCGCGTCTACCCCGACATGTTCAGCCTCGCCCGGGCGCACGAGGGGTTCACCGACGACGGGGCGCTCGTCGACACCGGACTCCAGGAGCGGCTGGCGGAGGCGGTGACGTCGTTCCTCCGGCTGGTCGAGGCGGACACCCGCTATGTGTGTCTGCAGCGGCGCTGGTACGAGTTCCTCGGCGACCGCACGGACGCTCCCGTCACCCAGCGCGCCCAGGACTGAGCGCCCCGCCCGCCGGGCCTCGGGCCCCGCCGCCCGCCGGACAGCCGCCGAGGGCGGCGCGGGACGGGTGGCCGAAGCCCTGGAACGGCTCACTCCGGTGCGTTACTGACGGTCCGAGTGGCGTAGATCTTGCGTCAAGTGGCTTTCGGGACAGCAAGATTGGCGGCCGGCGGCGTTATGCGGCGCGGGCGCGGGCGACTAGAACGTGATCATCACGTCGTTCCACGCCGTCAGCGCCATGCCTGTGCCCCACAAGGGAGAGAACATGAAGCGGATCAGTGCGGCCGTCATCACGGCCGCTGCTGTCTTCGCCCTTGCCCAGCCGACCACCGCCCTCGCGGCGGGCTCCGCCGCCTGGGCGGCCCCGTCCTGCGCCCGCGTCACCGGTGACGGCGCCGTCACCTTCACCCGGGACGACGGCGCGCACCTGACGCCGACCAGCGTCCCTCTCAAGCCGACGAGCTACACCTTCGGCCTCGTCGCCCTGGACACGCCCAACACGCTGCTCGCCACCCGCAACAGCGAGCTCCAGCGCTCCACCGACGCCGGCTGCACCTGGAATCGGATCGCGACCCTCGACACCGGCCTCACCCACCTGACCGCCGCCCCCGGCGGCCGTGCCTTCGCGTGGGAGCGCAACGGCGGCTATCTCGCCCGCGTGGACGGCAAGAAGGTCACCCCGCTCACCGCGCCCACCACCGCCATCATGGGCCTGGGCACCGACCGGTCACGCCCCGGCCATCTGCGCCTGGCCGGCGGCGACGGCACGCTGTACGACTCGACGGACGCCGGGGCGAGTTGGCAGCCCGTCGGTACGCCCGCGTTCGAGGCCGGGACCGGTGTCTACACCGTCGCCTTCGACCCCGCAGACCTCGACCACGCCGTCGCGGGCGGCATGGTGCGCGGCGGGGCGGTGACCACCGACGGCGGCGCGACCTGGACCGCGTCGACCGGCCTGACCGGCGCGGGCAGCCCCGCGAACCTCTTCGACGCCGTCGTCTCGCCCGCCTCCTCCTCGGTCGTCTACGCCCTGGGCCTCGACCTCGCCCAGGCCACCCCCGGCTCGCCCGCCGAGGGGCGCCACCTCTACCGCTCCTCCGACGGCGGCCGGACCTTCACCAAGGTGGTCGACGACTCGGCCGAGACCAAGCTGACCAACGGCACCCTGCTGGCCCCGAGCCCGGTCGACCCCGACGTGCTCTACTTCGAATACGGCACCTACTTCCAGGGCTACGGCACCGACCTCTTCCGGCTCGACGCCGCCACGGGCAAGGTCACCAAGACCCACAACGCCTACGACGGCATCTCCGCCATCGCCTTCAACCCCGCCCAGCCGAAGGTGATGTACCTGGGCCTGGAAGAAGTGCGGGTCGACTGACCCGGGCCGGCCACCGAAGGCACGCGCGCCCCGCCGGAGAACCCTCCGGCGGGGCGCGCGCCGCTGCTCGACCTCGAACTACCGCCGGGCGCCCGCCCGGCAGCGCGCCCGCCCGGTCACCTCCTCGGGCACTCCTTCCAGGAGAGCCGGTAGACGGTGTTGATGGCACCGTCCGTGGAGTCCATCGCCAGGAAACTCGTGGTCTTCTTCGGGTCCGAGGTGCCGGCGGAGACGGTCAGCTCGGTGTTGATGTTGAAATTGCGGCGCTCCCCGCACGGCGCCCACACCTGCGCGGCGATATCGGTGGTGTCGGTGGCCTGCCAGCTGTCGTGGAACGGGCCCTTGTGGGGGTGGACATTGGTCGTGGTCTGGGACTGCCCCTGGAAGTAGTACGACGCCTTCTGCTGGCCGGTCGCGCCCTCCTCGAGATGCCCGAAGCCGCGGTAGTCGGCCTGGGCGATGGCGTAGGTGAAGCCTTGGGGAACGTGCACGATCAGATTCAGCTGACAGTTCTTACGGAAGTCGGTCGGCTTGGCCCCGACGCCGACCTGGGCGAGATACTGGCTGTAGGTCACGGTGAAAGCGGTGTTGTCGGGCGAGACGGCCACCGCGGCGGTGCCCGCCGGACAGCCCGAGCCGTTGACGGTGGCGATCTCGATCACAATCTTGTCGGGCGGCGCGGGGAAACCGGCGGCCGATGCCGGCGTGGACAACGCCGGGGTGCATAACGCCGGGGTGCATAACGCCGCTATCGCGCTGCACGTGACAAGCACTCTGGACATGGCGCTCCCAGGGGGTAGGCGTGGGCCGTGCTCCGGCGCGCGGGACCTGCCGGGCCGATTTTCGGGCGGAGGGGTGCGGAGGGGGTGCGGAGAGGATTCGGATACGCGGCAGTGCGGGTGCGCGGGAGTCCGCAGACGAATGTGCTATCAATTCCACAGGGCGATACAGAAGTCAATACAAGCCGTCCGGGCCACAAAGGGAAATCAGCCGCTCTGCCACGGGCGGCCGACCGCCGAAAATCGGCGTAGACATCCGGCCGGGCCCGCCGTGCCGCTTTGTGGGAACCGCACAGAGCGGCCCTCGGGGTGCTGGCCGGGGTCACCGTCGGCCGGACGGCGGCGATGGGCGAGGATGAGCGGGTGCCCGACGCCCTGAATCCCGCAGATCCCGCCTTCGCGCGCGACCCCTACCCGTACTACGCGCGGCTGCGCGCGGAGGGCCCGGCGGCGCGGGTGGCCCTGGCCAACGGCACCCATGCCTGGCTGGTCACGGGCTACCGGCAGGCCCGGGAGGTGCTCGCCGACCCGCGCTTTTCGAACGTACCCCCGCGTGCGGCGGGCCGTCCCAAGCCCGACTCCCCGGCGCAGCGCGCCCGCGGCTGCCTCGCCCGGCACATGCTCAACACCGACGCCCCCGACCACACCCGGCTGCGTCGTCTGAGCACCGCCGCCTTCACCCCGCGCCGGGTCGACGCGCTCCGGCCGCGCATCGAGCGGCTGACGGCGGACCTGGTGGCCGAGGCCGGTGCGCGGCTCGCCCGGGACGGGAGCGTCGACCTGGTGGACGCCTTCGCCTTCCCGCTGCCGGTGCTGGTGATCGGAGAGGTACTGGGAGTACCGGAAGCCGATCGCGCGGACTTGCGTACCTGGACGTACCGGGTCGGATCACCCGCCGACGCGCTCGCGCCCGGTGCGGTCGACGAGGCGTGGACCAGCCTGCACGCCTACTTCACCGAGCTGATCGCGCGGAAGCGGCGGGCCCCCGGCGACGACCTCTTCAGCGCGCTGGTCCGCGACGCGGGGGAGGGCGGGCTCGATGACGGCGAGCTGCTGGCCATGGCCTTCCTGCTGCTGTTCGCGGGTTACGAGACGACGATGAACCTGCTCGCCTCCGCGTCGCTGCTGCTGCTGACGCATCCGGAGGAACTCGCCGCCGCGCGGCGGGAGGGGCCCGACCGCTGGGCCGCGGTGACCGAGGAGGTGCTGCGGCACGCGAGCCCGCTGGAGGGGACGACGTGGCGGCGTACGACGGAGCGGGTGGAGCTCGGCGGGGGACTCGGCAGGGGAGTGGTCATACCGGCCGACGCCTCCGTTCTCGTCGTCCTCGCGGCCGCCAATCGCGACCCGGAGTACTTTCCGGCGCCGGACGCGTTCCGCCCGGGGCGTTATCTGTCCGACGGCGGCCGGGCGGCGGCCCATGTGGCCTTCGGGCACGGTCCGCACTTCTGTCTCGGTTCGCGGCTGGCCCGGCTGGAGGCGGCGATCGCCCTCCCGCTGCTGTTCGCGGGGCTGCCCGGGATGACCCTCGCCGCGGACCCGGCGGCGCTCGACTACCGCCCCGGTCTGCTGGTCCGCGGTCCGCGCGTCCTGCCGGTCCGCGGCACGGCCTGAGCGGGGGCGGCGGCCCAGGGCCCCCGCATCGCGGTCGCGCCTACATCTCGACGACGCCGACCTGGCGCATCACGCGCAGCAGATCGTAGGTCCACCAGCCTTCCCGGATCCTGCCGTCGCGGAAGCTGAAGATCGTGACTCCGGTCATGTCCGTGGTCCGGCCCGTGGCGGGGAGGCCCATGAAGACGTCCTGGTGCGTGCCGCGCCAGGTCCAGCGGGTGACGACCTGATCGCCCTCGGCCACCTGGCTGTCGATCGTGAAGTCGAAGTCGAACGCCTTGCGCCAGCCGGTCACGTCCGCCTTGATGACGTCGGACCCGACGGTGGTCTCCTCCTCCTTGGAGATGTCGTGGTCGCGGTAGTCGTCGGCGAACAGTTCGTCGACGAGGCCGAGGTTGCCCCCGACGGCTATCTCCTCGAAGAAACGGCGGGCCGTCGTCTTGTTGAGCTGTTCGTCGCGTACTACGTCGAGGTCGGTGAACGTCGGCATTCCGTCGCAGAGCGCCACCATTTCTTCGAAGATGCGATTGGTCTCCGGCAGTTTCGAGTTCTCCATCGCCTGCTCGTACGACGGGAACTCGATGATTTCCACGTAGTGGTCGCTGTCGGAGCGGTCCCGGCCGACGACCGAGTGGGTGGCCGTGCGCTTTCCCTCGGTCAGTTCGAGCCAATTGTCCATGAGCCGGTTCATGTCGTCGTACCTACGGGTCTTGCAGTCGACTATCTGTACGAATGTCATGGGGCATCGCCTCCGGGGTGATATCTCCATGTTAGGCCCCCTACCAGGGGGTAGCCGGGGCGGCGGGAGCGGCTCGGGTTGGCGGTCGATTCCCGGCGGGCCAATACTGAGAGTGACGGGAAAACGGTGCGGTGGGGGCGCGGGAGGCACGATGCGACCCAGGATCGTCTACGTCCACGGCAACGGGAACAAGGTCCGTCCGGAACTGCTCAAGTCCCAGTGGGACACGGCGCTTTTCGGCGAGGACATGGCCGACGTCTCCCGCATGGCGTACTGGGCCTCCCTCCGGTACGAGGCGCCCCTGCCCGACTTCCAGCCCGACCCCCTGGACGGGGCGCCGGACGCGGAGCTCGAGGCGCCCGTCACCGCACTCGTGGAGCCGACCGAGGAGTTCGTGGCGAAGGTGCGCGCCCAGGCCCGGTCCGAGGCGGGCCCCGGGCTCGAGGGCATGCCCGGCGCCGACGCGGCCGGGGAGGAAGCCCTCGACGCATGGCTGCGCGGCATGACCTATTTCGCGGACACCCTCGCCGAGGGCACGGCCGAGGACGCCGGAGCGGACACCGGGCCCTTCTCCCCGCTCGAAGCGCTGCCGCTGCCGCGCATCGTCCGCGACCCGGTGTTCCGGCTGCTCGTCAAACACACCTTCAAGGACGTCCACGCCTACTTCTTCAGCGAGGCCGGACAGGCGATCCGCGCGGTGGTGAAGGACGCGCTGGACGGCCTGGACGGCGCGCCCCTCGTGGTGGTCGGCCACAGCCTCGGCACCATCGTCGCCTATGAGGTGCTGAGCGAGGAGAAGACGGACGTCGATCTCTTCGTCACCGTCGGATCGCCGCTGGCGATCACCGAAGTGCGCGACCGGCTGGCCCGGCCGCCGGCGGTCCCGGCCGGCGTGGTGGCCTGGCGCAACGCCTCCGACCTGCGGGACGTGGTGGCACTCGACCATACCCTCGCGCAGGAGTACGCGCCGTCGGAGCGGGTCACCGATCTGCTGGTGACCAATGACAGCGCCAACCACCACGGCATCAGCCAGTATCTGAGCGCCCCACCGGTCCGGGAGCCGGTCCGCCGGTTGTTCGAGTCCTCCGCGGGTGGGTAGGTGTGGCATGCCGCTGGCCGAAACGGAATGGGACCTGGTCACGACGTGGGTCCGGGAATACCTCCTGGACACCACCGACCCCCATGCGCAGCTCACCCTGTACGACTTCTCCCCGGAATTCATTGGCGCGCTACCGCTGGCAGCGGTCAGTGGGGACAACGCCCGGGCCCTGGTGGCGGCGTCGCGCAAGGGCATCGAGCGGCAGGTGAAGCTGCTCGAGGTCGTGGCCGCCATCGACGAGCTGGCCGTTCTGCCGGAGGCCGTCAAGGCCGCCGAGTTCCGGGACCGGCTGCGCGAGGACGCCCGGGCCCACGCCTCCCAGGACCACTTCCGCACCTGCGTGCTGAAGAACGGGACCGAGGCCTTCATCGACCGCCAGCAGCTCCGCCGGACCCTGCGCGAGTTCGTCGAGGACCCCGAGAAGCGCGTCCTGCTCGTCGACGGCGAACAGGGCAGCGGGCGTTCGTACACCTACAACCTCATCCGGCACGTCGGCCAGCACTGCGGCTTCAGGCCCGCGCGCGTCACCCTGTCGCGCACGGCCACCGCGGACAAGGTGATCCGCCGTCTCGCCGAGTTCGTCGCGGATCCCCGCTCGGGCATCTCCCCCTTGAACCCGACGGAACTGAACGACCTCCTTCCCTCGATCGACGACGCCGTGCACTGGGTGATCAGCCGGGCGACCGCCGCCGACGACCACTTCTGGCTGGTCCTGGACGAATGCGACGAGCTCGATGTCAACTCCGACGTCTGGGACTGCATCGGGCAACTGGCCCTCGCCATCTACGAACACGCCGCCGTGAGCGGGGACGAGTCACCGCGGATGGTGCTCCTCGGATACGGGCCGACGATGCGTCAACTGCCCTACGAGCTGAGGGGAAACCTGTGCCGGGACACGGCACGCGCCGCCGAACCCGCCGATCTGCGGGCCTTCTTCGACCAGTACTTCCACGACTTCCCCCCGCCGCGCCCCGAGGGCGGCCCGGCCGAGGACCCCGACATCACCGGGCTCGTGGACGTGGCCGTCCAGGAGGTGCTGCGCGCGGCGGAAGCGGAAACCTGTGAGGGCGCCTGCTACATGCGGAAGGTCTGCACGGCGACGGAGGAGGCCATCCGTGTCTACCAGTCACTCTAGGACCCGTGAGGTGTTCGCCGCCCGGCTGCGGCAGGAGCTGCACGCCACGCGGACGCACCCGCGCGAGATCTCCGGCGCGCGCCGGGCCTACCGGGAAGCCGCCTGCCTGCTCACCCAGTTCGACCCCACGCGACTCAGACGGCCCGACGAGGAGGGGCCCACCGGCGGGGCCACCTTGGAACTCGTCGACGACTGCACCGCGCTGGGCATGAAGGACAGGACCCGCTGGGCCCTCAAACCCGAGGCGCGGCGCACCGCCCTGCGCGGGCTGGACGGCCCCGAGGCCGCCCGGCTGGCCCTGGAGCGCAACCTCGGACAGTGCCCCGAGGGCCCCGGGCCCGAACGCACCGCCCTGGCCTACCTCACCGGCGAGCACCCACCGCTGGGGGAGCAGCACGCCCAGGAACTGGCCGACACCCTCCAGGCCGTCCTGTGGCTGTCGGAGATCCCCGGGATCACGGGACTGCCGGACGTCGGTCATGTGCAGCACGCGCTGGAGCGCGCCAGGATCCTCCAGCCACTCGAACGCCTCGTGCAGGACCCCTTCCAAGGACGCACCCGCGAACTGGACGAACTACGGGCCTACGTCGGCGTGCCCACCGCAACCACCCGCGCCCGGATCGAACAGGCGGGCCGGCGCATCACGGCCTTCACCGGGCGCGTCCGGGAACCCCCACTGGTGATCCACGGGCCCGGCGGCATCGGCAAGAGCACCCTGCTCGCCAAGTTCATCCTCGACACCCTCCACGACCCCGAACGCGACCTCCCCTTCGGCTACGTCGACTTCGAGCGGCCCACGCTCTCGGTCCACGAGCCGGTCACCCTCATCGCCGAACTCGCCCGGCAGCTCCGCGTCCAGTACCCCGGATACCGCGCGGAGCTGGACGCGCTGGCGGGCGAGTGCCAGCGCAGAGCCGCCACCCAGCGGGAGGAACGGGAGCGGACGGCCCAGCTGAACCGGCTCTCCACCACCCGGCCGACCCTGGGCCGCAGCGCCTCCCGGGAATTCCAGACACTGGCCACGACCGACGAGACCGACCTCATCCGGCGGCTCGCCGACATCCTCGTACGGGCGGTGGCGGCCCCGGCCGGGGAGAGCGGACCGCCGCTGCTCATCGCCCTCGACTCCTTCGAGGAGGCCCAGTACCGCGGCTCGCCGGTGATGGGCAGGATCTGGGCCCTGTTCACCACGCTCCAGAAGGCCTACCCGCGGCTGCGGGTCATCGTCTCCGGCCGCGCACCCGTCGCGCACCCCGCCCGGACGGTCACCCCCCGCACCCTCGAACTCGTCGACCTCGACCCCGAGGCCGCCGTCGGGCTCCTGGTCTCCTGCGGCGTCGAGGACCCGGACGTGGCACGGGCCCTGGCCGACCGGGTCGGCGGCCACCCCCTCAGCCTGAAACTGGCGGCCAGGGCGGCCGTACTGGCCGGCAACGAGACCGCCCCGATGGGCGAACTGATCCGCAGCCTGCCCGCCCGGCGCCGGTACTTCTACCGCAAGGTCGACCAGATGCTCGTCCAGGGCATCCTCTACGACCGCATCCTCAACCACATCGCCGACGAGCGGATCCGCCGGCTCGCCCACCCCGGCCTCGTGCTCCGCGTCATCACCCCCGACATCATCAAGGACGTGCTCGCGGAGCCCTGCGGACTGCGGGTCGAGACCCCCGAGGAGGCACGCCACCTCTTCGACGAACTCTCCCGCCTCGACCTGGTGGAACCGGCCGGGCCCGACGCCGTGCGGCACCGCGCCGACGTCCGCGCCATCATGCTGCGGCTGTCGGGCAACGACCGGACCGCGCTCACGCGCACCGTCGAGCGCCGGGCCGTCGACTACTACGCGGCCCGGGACGGGCTGGAGGACCGCGCCGAGGAGATCTACCACCGGCTGCGGCTGAACGAGAACCCCCGCTCGGTGGAGGAACGCTGGCTGCCCGGCGTCGAGCGGTTGCTGGCCGGCGCCCAGCAGGACATGTCACCGAGAGCCGCCGGCTTCCTCGGCGCGCACCTCGGCGGCGACACCCCCGACCACGTCATGGCCGACGCCGACCAGGAGGACTGGGAGCGGATCGCCGCCCGCGAGGTCGAGGACCTCCTCGCGCAGGGCTTCGCCGAGGCGGCCGCCGCCCGGCTCGCCGAACGCCGCCCCTGGACACCCTGCAGCCCCCTGCACCCGTTGCTCCTTGAAACCCTGAGCCGCACCGGGCGCGGGGACGAGGCACGACGGGAGGCCTCGGAGGCGATCGACCGGGCGGAGGACGCCGGCTGCGCCGAACAGCGGCTCGAACTGCTGCTGCTCTCCGCCCGCCTCGCGGAGGAGGACGGCGACCGGGAGAGCGCCGACCGCGACCTCCAGGTCGCGGAGGGCGTCGCGGCCGGCCTGGGACAGGACCTCGAAGCCATGGGCGCGCTGCTGGCCCGGGCCCGGCTCACGTCCGGCACACCCGTGGACCCCGAGGTCGACAACCAGCTCGCCCGGCGGCTGCGGCAGTTGCCCGACGCGACGCTGATGGACCAGCCGGTGCTGGTGCGGGCCGTCGCGGCGGAAGTATACGAACGGGACCCGCGCGCCCTCGACCACGCGCTGGAGGTCGTCGGGCTGCCCGCCACCGACGACGGCGTGCTGGAGGACATCGGCACGGCGATCAACCGCGCCGTGTCCCGGCAGCCCCAGCTGCGCGGCGCGCTGATGACGATCCTGGGCACCGCCGTCGGCACCCCACGGCCGTGCAGCGAGCACTCCAGCATCATCGGAATCCTGCGGGAGGTCCGCGACCGCGGCTCCCTGGACGACCTCGCCCGACGGCTGCTGGTGCTGCGCGACGACAGCGGAGAACTCCTCGCCGGAGTGGCGTCCGCCATGCGCAGGGGCACGGCGGGCCCGTCGGTCAGAGCCCCCGCCACCAGCGCACTCATGGCCCGGCCGGGCACCCCGGCGGAAGGGAACGGCCCCCAGCGGCCTGATGAAGCATGAACGCGTACCTCGCGCCCGACGAAGTCGTCCAGCTGCGCGACGCGGCGATGGAGGCCGGACTCGCCGACCCCATGGTCCGGGAGCTGCTGTTCGACGGCATCATGAACAAGTACCGCGGCACGCTGCCGCTCGTCGCGGCCCCCGGCCGTCAGCTGCACTCGGACCTGAACCAGATGAACCGCGTCGAGCGGCTGATCGACGGATCCGTCCCCCTGGAGACATGGCTGCGCAACGCCGTCGCCCAGACCGCCGAAGCGGGCCCGCTCGCCGTCATCCAACGCGCCCTGGACGACGTGGCCCGCACCGCCGCAGGCGAGCCGGACGTCAGCGCCGCGCTGCCCACAGCGGAGACCAAGGAAGAGATCATCCACCGGGACGACACGGTGCCCTACGAGTTCCTCCGCTCCGGCAACGCGGCGGGGGCGGCGGTCGCCCGCATCAAGGTCCCCCCGTACCAGCAAGGCGCGCCCCTCCAGCCGAACGGCTTCCCGCACTCGGGAACGGGCTGGCTCATCGCCCCCACGCTGCTCGTCACCAATCACCACGTGGTCAACGCCCGGTCCGGGACCGGCGCCGGGCGCGCGCTGGCCGACCCCGCGGACCTGCGACTACAGGTGCAGCACTCGCGGTCCCGCTTCGACTACGACGCGGACGAGGTGGAGACCGACGAAGCGACCGCCAGTGACCTCGTCGCCTGGGACGAGGAACTCGACTACGCCATCCTGCGGCTCACCGCCGAGCCGTCCCGGCCCGTGCTGCGGATCTGCGCGCAGCCGCTGACGGTGGCCAAGGGCGAGTACGTGGCGGTCAACATCATCCAGCACCCCGGTGGGCAGCCCAAGCGCGTCGCCCTGCGCAACAACCTCGTCTACGAAGCGGACGAGCGCGACGTGCGCTACTTCACCGACACCCGCGGCGGCTCCTCCGGTTCGCCCGTCTTCACCGACGACTGGCAGGTCGTCGCCCTCCACCGGGGCACACGGCGCGTGGAGGACGTGAACTTCCAGGGCCGGAACACGGCCTTCGTCAATGTCGGCACCCAGATGAACGTCATCATGCGTCACCTCAAGGAGCACTACGGGGAGGTCCACGCGGAGATCGAAGCAGCGCAGTCGGAGCCGGCGCGGGTCAGCGCGCCGCAGGAGGTGTGACATGCGACCGAAGTCACCGGTGGCGACCGGCACCGAGCAGGTCTTCGGCGATCTGAGGGAAGTCGCCGACCGCGTCCGCGCGGGCCTGGAGGCCGAACGCCCCGAATCGACGGAGGAACTCCCCCCGGACGAGGTCCCGGCGGGGCAGATCGCCCAGTTCGCCCAGTCGGAGCGCGACCGGGTCCTCACGGCGGGTGCGGACGGGCTGGAGAAGCTCGCCGCCGGCCGCACGGACGAGATCAGCGACGACGAATCCTTCGGGATGGAGGCCATCGTCCTCCTCGAAGGCAGACCCGCCATCCTGGTGCAGAACCAGGACTTCGCCTCCCAGCAGGGCGACTGGGCGGTGCTCGACGGGCAGCGGGCCGCCATCCGCGACTCCCTCGCCCGCGTCGGCCGGGTGGAGGTCTCGGGCCACACCAGCCTGGACTGGCTGGGCACGGCCTTCCTGGTCAGCCCCGACGTGGTGATGACGAACCGTCATGTCGCCGTGGAGTTCTCCCGCACCGACGGCACCGGCTGGACCTTCCGGCAGGGCATGGGCGCCCGAGTCGACATCGCCGAGGAACTCGGCACACCGTCCACGGGGGGCGAACCGCTCGCCTTCGCCGTCACGGAGGTGCTGGGCATCCACCAGGACGTCGACATGGCCCTCCTGCGCGTCGACCCGTCCTCCGGCACCCAGGCCCTGCCGCTCCCCCTGGCGGTGGCGGCCGACGCACCGCCCGATGTCCCCGGCCACCCCGTCTACGTGATCGGCTACCCGGCGTGGGACGGCCGCCGCAACGAACCGGAGTCGATGCGCCGCATCTTCATGGACGTCTACAACGTCAAACGCCTCCAGCCGGGCACCACGACGGAGCTCCTCCCCGAGGAGTTCACCGTCAAGCACGACTGCTCCACCCTGGGCGGCAACAGCGGCTCCCCGGTCTTCGACCTCACCGACCACCGCGTCCTCGGCCTCCACTACGGCGGCCGCTACGGCATCGGCAACTACGCCGTCCCCCTGTGGCAGATGGTCGACGACCCACTGCTGAGCCGCGCTGGGGTCAATTTCGTGTGACTGCCGGCATCACCGGCTTTCCGGCCGGTCCCGGGTCCGTTCGCTGCCCACGGGGCCCGCCGGGGCGGCCCGGGCCGGTTGTTTCCCTCGATCTGCCGGTCCGGTTCTGACATGGGACGATGGGAGAAGGAGGCCGCCGATCGGCCTGCTCCGGTCAGCGACGAAGCTCACTCTGTGAAGGAGCCCGACAATGACCACTCACGCAGGTGGGACGAACACGGCCACCCGGGATTCCGGCCACGGTCTCGTCTCCGGCTGGACCGCGTTCGCCGCGGTCCTGATGGTATTCGGCGGGCTGATGGCGATATTCCAAGGGATATCCGCCATAGCCAAGGACAACGTATTCGTCGTCACACGCGACTACTCCTACGAGTTCAGCCTGACGGGCTGGGGCTGGTTGCACCTGATCCTGGGCATCGTGGTCCTGCTGGCCGGCTTCGCGCTGTTCAAGGGCGCGATGTGGGCCCGTGTCACCGGTGTTCTGCTCGCGGGCCTGAGCATGATCGCGAACTTCATCTGGCTGCCCTACTACCCCCTGTGGGCACTGGTGCTGCTCGCGATCGACGTCTTCGTCATCTGGGCGTTGTGCGCCGGACCACGGCCCACCACCTAGCGCGCGGCCGAACCGCCCACGCCCGAGCCGTCGCCTCCGGCGCGTGAGGAACCGCCGGGGGCGGGGGCGGGTTGGAGCCGCACCGAGACCACATACGCGATGACGACGGCCACGATGACGAGCGGCATCACGGTGAGCCCCTCGGAGCCCAACAGCAG
This sequence comes from Streptomyces syringium, assembly GCF_017876625.1. Lineage (NCBI taxonomy): Bacteria > Bacillati > Actinomycetota > Actinomycetes > Kitasatosporales > Streptomycetaceae > Streptomyces > Streptomyces syringium. The sequence goes on along the minus strand of NZ_JAGIOH010000001.1, from coordinate 754,187 downwards.
GGTGGCCAGCAGCACGGACGTCATCGGCAGCCTGAGCATCGCGACCGCCATGGCCCCGACGCCCATCGCGAACCCCGCGGTGAGGGTCAGCCCGGGCAGCTCGGACAGCAGGATGCCGCCCGCCGACCCGACGAACATCGCGGGGAAGATGGGGCCGCCCCTGAAGGCGCTCAGCGACACGCAATAGGCGAGTGCCTTGCAGACGACGAGGGAGACCAACGCGGCCGAGGAGTAGGTGGCGCTGTGTGCCAACAGCCCTTCCAGCGCGGTCTCTCCCGAATACATCACCTCCGACGGCTCCCGCCCCGTGCCCGCCCCGTAGCCGATCGCGAGCCCCGCGACGGCCAGGCCCGCCACCACCGTGCCCGCCACCCGTCGCCGCTCGACGCGTCCCTTCAGCAGCAGGGCGAGCCGGCGGACTCCCGCCCCCGCGAAGGCTGACGCGATGCCGATGGCCAGCGCCCAGCCGAACTCCGCGACGGTGGGGGCAGTCGCCTCGGGGATGTCGTGCAGGGCCAGCCCGTACGTACCGAGCCCCGTCCAGTCACCGAGCCCCGTGAAGATGAGCGCGCCGGTCCCCGCGGCCAGCAGGCCGGGCGCCAGCACCGTTCCCAGCAGCGGCCCGGCGAGCCCCGAGACCTCCATCAGCAGGAAGGCACCGAGAAGCGGTGAGCCCAGCAGCGCGCTGACGGCCGCGAAGCTGCCCGCCGCGCCCACCACGGCCACCGCCCGGGCGTCGGGGTTCCGCGCGGCCAGGCGCAGCGCGCCCACCGCCAGCCCGCCGCCGATGGCGATGAGCGGCGCCTCCGGGCCGAGTACCGCGCCGAGCCCCAGCGAGGCCAGGGCGGCGCAGACGATGCCCGGAAGCTCGGCCAAGGAGGGGGCGCCGCCCGCCGAGAAACCGTACGCCGGTTCATGCCCGCCGTGCCCCGGGAGGTGACGTACCGTCCATCCCACCGACGCGCCCGCCAGGGCCAGCATCGGCAGCGGCCACCACAGAGGTGTGCCGTGGAAGCCCAGGGCCACCGGCAGGTCGGTGTAGACCAGTGGTTGCAGCTCGGTGACCAGCGCGAGAAAGCCGAAGGCCACCGCGCAGACCGGCGCCCCGATGAGTGCGGCCAGGGCCAGCAGGCCCAGATAGCGCCGGGTTCGCAACGGGGCGTAGGGGTCCTCCGGCATCGCCGCCGGTGCCGCTCCGGGTGCGCCGACCGACATGCGTGCCGCCTCCTCGCCGGGGTGAACGCCGGGGTCCTCGAAGATCCGCGCGCCCGGCACGAGCCGGACGATCATCCGTCAGTAAACCACCCGAAGACGGTATAAATACCGCATGGCAGCTCAGGGCAGCCGGGTGGGCTCCCTCCACGGCACCGGCGCACCGGCATGACCGTCGCACGGCATGGCCCCGCCGGGCGACAGGAGCGCCGCCGGGTGGTGCTCCGTCACTTCCTGCGATCGGCGGCAGCGGTGACCCTGCTGGTGGTGCTCTACTACCTGGTCCCGCTGGACCACCCGCCGGGCGCCTGGGCGGCGCTGGCCCTCGCCGCGGGGCTGTCGCTGTTCCTCGCCCTCGTCGTCCACCAGGTCAGGGCGATCGCACGCTCCCCGTATCCGCGGCTCCGGGCCCTGGAGGCGCTCGTCACCGCCGTGCCGCTGCTCCTGCTGCTCTTCGCCGCCGCCTACGTGCTGATCGAGCACGGCCACCACGGGTCCTTCTCCGAGGCGTTGAGCCGCACCGACGCCCTGTACTTCACGGTGACGGTGTTCGCCACCGTGGGATTCGGCGACATCGTGCCCCTGTCGAAGAGCGCCCGCGTCGTGACCACGGTGCAGATGCTCTTCGACGTCGTGGCGCTCGGCCTGCTGGCGAAGAGCATTCTCGGGGCCGCCGAGGCCGGGGTGCGACGCCGCTCCGGACAGGACACCGGGGAGCCGGGGCCCACGGGGGACGGGGCCGCGGAATCCTGACCGGCACGTGTCCTGCCCGCTCGGCCGTGGCGTTCAGGCGCACCAGGCGCCGCGGCAGGACGCGGCGACGAAACCGGGCCCGAAGGCGAGCAGCAGCCCCTCCTCACCGTCGCCGGGCGGGTCGTCGTGGGTGCGGGCGAGTACGTCGAGGACCGCGACGCCGCCCAGGTTGCCGTTCTCCTCCAGGCTGCTCCAGGAGTGCCGGAGCACCTTGGGCTCGAAGCCGAGCCCCGAAGCCACGTCGTCGAGGATGCGGGGCCCGCCGGGGTGGACGGCCGCCCATCGCGGCGGTGCGGTCGCCGACTGTCCGGAGCGCAGCCAGTCGTGGAGGGCGGGCATGACGTCACCGGCGGCGTTCGCGGCCTTGCGCGTGGAGTCGAAGTGCAGGCCCGCGTCGTCGAGGCGGCCCCAGTAGCGGTCGTGACTGTCGGGGAGCCAGTACTCCCAGGTGTCGTCGATGCGCAGCCCCGGACCGCGCGGGGTGCCGGTGACGACGCAGGCGCCCGCGCTGTCCCCGAACAGCGCTTTGTAGATCATGCTTTCCAGGGTGGTGTCCCCGTGGTGGTAGATCGTGCTGATCGTCTCGGCGGCGACGACCAGGACGCGGCTGCCCGGCTCGGCCCGGACCTCGCGGGCCGCGCGGACGAGGGCCTGGGCGCCCCCGACGCAGCCGAGGGTGGCCATCGGGATCCGGCGGACGTCGGGCCGCAGTCCGAGCGCGCCCGTCAGGTGGACGTCGAGGCCGGGCACCGCCCACGAGGTGGTGTGACTGGTGACCACGCAGTCGACGTCGGCCGGCGTCAGCCCGGCGGTGGCCAGGGCCGCGCGGGCCGCCTCCTCGGCGAGGCGGGCGGAATCGGCGAAGGCCACCCGGTTGCGCTCCCCGATCGTGGCGGTGCCGGCGACGGTGGGGGAGCGCAGCGGCCGGGTGAAGCGCCGGGTGTGCACCCCGGTGGCCCGGATGACGCGCAGGATCGAGCCCAGCCGTGGGTTGTCGCCGTGGTGCGCGCTGATGTCGGCGCAGATGTCATCGGTGGTGACGACGTGGTCGGGCAGGGCTATCGAAGGCATCGAGACGTAGGAGGGCACGAGGGCTCCACGAGGTAGGCGGGCGCGGTGTGGCTCAAACCTATGTGTAAAGGTGTCGCAAATTCGCCTACAGGTGCCATGGGATGTGCTCTGCCGGTACCGAGTCTCACGGGGGTGTCACCGAGACGTCACCGGGCGTGCAGCATGGGCTGACGAGGCCTCTGCTCTCCGCGGTGGAAGACGAGGATCATGAGGCGGGCCCGGGGCGAGGCGAGGGGCTCGGCCGTGCACAGCGACACCCAGCCCGGTCCCATTTGCGCGTGGTCGAGAGGACGCTCGTCCCCGTCGGGGTGGATGTACGCGCCACCGCCGGCCTCGTAGAGCGGGCCGACCACCGGGTCGGCGAGGATGTCCGCCTCCAGTGCGGTCAGCGTCTCGTCGTGGGGCAGCGCGGCCACGGCGGCCCGCATCTGGGGCAGGACGAACGGCAGCCAGTACTCGGTCCACCCGGTGAGCACGTCGCGGGCCTCCGGCGCGAGCGTCATCCAGCGCATGGTGTTGGCCGGGACCTCCCCGCTGGGGAACATGGCGGCGAACGCCTCGTTGTAGGCGAGGACGTTCCAGGACTGGTCGTTGAGATACGCCATGTGGGACATGCTGTTGACGACCTCCTGCCACGCCCCGGGCACCTCGGTGCCGGACCGGGGGTGCAGCGGGTACGGCGGGTCGCGGTGCACGGTGTAGAGCCACAGCAGCGTCCACTCGTGCTCATTGAACGCGAGCAGCCGGGCCACGTCCCGCAGCAGATCCTCGGGCGGGTTGGGGTGATTTCCGGTCTCGAGCCGATTGAAGGTCCCGGGCGCCCGGTGCAGCAACTGGTCGATCTGTGACTGTGCCAGTCCGGGGGCCCGCCGCCCCTGCCGGGCCGGGCGGGCGAGGCCGTGCTCTTCCGGGGCTATGAGAGCCCGGCGCGCACGGAGCAGCTTCTGCAGTGCTTCCTTGTCCACGTACGAATCCCTAATATCACGAGCGGCACCGCCAGGGGAAGGCGATTTCATTGGACAGTTTTTCCACCGAAAATCTCGGGGAAGAAATGATCGCATCCCTCATGCATGATCGACGTGCGGGTCCGCGTCATGAGAGCGGCGCTGACCTGGGCACCTCACCCTATGTGAGGCCCAATCAGGGAGGGTACAATTCACTCGTCGACCGATCGAAACGGGAAGCAGAGGGCGGCCGCCATTCGCCCGCAGCTGCCGAGATCCGCGTTACGTGCCCCGCTTTCGGGTCTGTTCCCCGTGCTCATCGATGCCGCCCCGGCGGGCATCCGCGGTGAAGTCTCGCAGAGACAGTCCGCGGCATTGCGACCGCCTCTCGGCCGGCTCCATGGGTACGGAATCCCTTTGCGGTTCCCCTCGCGGTTCCTCCGCGAACCGGCCGGACGGATGGCATCGGCGCCATCGCCCGCCGGAAGAGGTTCGTCCCAGGATGCGACGCTGTTCCGCGGCGTCCGGGTGGCTGAACTTCGACGGTAGCGAGGGCTGTCGGCAACCGGCCGACGGCCCCGCTCGCCCAGGAGCCGACGCCGTCGGCTACCGCCCCGTTTCACCCCGCCCGGCCCGGGGCGCGCTCAGCGCGCGGCCGGCCGGCCGGGCATCCCCCGGAACCACCGCGCCTTGCAGAGATGGTCCCCTCAGACGGTGCCAGGCCGATGGACGGCGTGTGCCGGAGAGAGTGTGCCCGGCGTCCGCGCTCCCTGTGAGCTGAAGGCCCCGGACGGCTCCCGGAAGCACCGGAGAAGACCGCCGGCAGACTGCCGGCATGGTGTGAACGGCCTGTGGTGAAGCGGCTGAACGTCTACGGGGTCGTACCGGTAGGCCACCAGGAGGCCGTGGACGGCGGGGGCGTCGGCTCCCTGCTGCGGTCGGCGGTCCGTACCGACCGCCCAGAGAACCTTCGTGGTCTTGTCCCACAGCAGCCCGTGGGACGGGGGAACCCCGCCCCCGGCCCGCCCCCTGGGCGACCGCGTCGCCCAGGGGGGCGGCACATACCCCGCGTCGACTGAACCGTGCCGACGCGGGGTGCGACCCGTGCGTCAGACCTCCAGGTCCGCCTCTATCCGCCGCAGCTGGTGCCGTGCCATCGCCAGGTTGGCCCGCTTGCCGTCGAGCACCAGGTAGAGGAAGAGGCCGGTGCCGCCACGGCCGGTCAGCAGCCTGATCAGGTGATACTGCGAACCGAGGGTGATCAGGATGTCTTCGATGCTGTCCTGGATGCTGAGCATCTCCATGGCCCGCAGCTTGGCCCGTACCACGTCGGTGTTGGCCGCGGCCGCGACATTGAGGTCCAGCGTCTGCGACCCGCCGAGAGTGCCGAGCGCCATGCCGCTGCCGTAGTCGACCAGAGCGACGCCGAGGGCGCCCTCGATCGACGTCATCGCATCCTGCAGGGCCGCTTCGGTGTTCGCCATGAGAATCCCGCTTTCGTCAGTGGTGGTCATCAAGGGGTTCGGAGGAACAGGGGAAAAAGAGGTGCCGTGGTCACAGCTGCCGTCGACGCTCCAGTGCGCTGTCGACGAGCTCCGATATGCGTGTCCCGGCCCTGCGGGCCTCCAGGTTCAGCCGGCCCACATTGGCGTCGGCCGCCGCCAGGAGCGTCAGGACGCAGGACGAACCGGCCGCGTACGTCGCCACATAGCCGCGCTCGCCGCGCACCAGCAGTTCACGGAACCCGCCGTGGCCCACGGCGTCCGTCAGCCGCGCGCCCACCCCCAGGGCCGCCGCGGTCAGCGCGGCCACCCCGTCGGGCTCCATGTCGGTGACGAGATGCGCGATCACCAGCCCGTCGGTGCTCGCCACCAACGCACCGGTCAGATGCGGTACGCGGACCCGTAACGCCTGGAGCTCGGTGAGCACCTCGGGTAGGGCCGTCATCGACTGTCTCCTTCCTGTCCATTGCCTCAAGGCGCGTCTCATCATGGGAGCGGGGCATCCCGACGGGGGAACGGAACGGTCACAGGGCCTCCAACGCGTCACGGATCCTGAGCAGCAGGGAGGTATCCGGGACGCCCGGCGCCTCGGGCAACGGCGGGCCGTCCTCGGGCACCCCGGGGTCCGGGGGCCGGACCAGGCCCAGCGCCGTCAGCCGCCGGACGTCCAGGAGGGTGGCGAAGGCGGGGCGTCCGAGCGCCCGGGCGATCTGTACCGGGGTGCGTACCCCGTCGGCCGCGTGCAGCACCGCCCGTCGGCCGCACGCCGTCTGCGCGCCGTGCCCGCGGCTCCGGCCGGCGTCGGGCACCGGCACGACGGGGGCCGCGTCCACCGCCGCGCCCGGCCATGCCTGTTCCAGGAGCCGGCGTCGTCTGCGCACCTCCCGTCGGAGAACGGGGACCGGCACCGGCCGTACCGGGCCGAGCCAGTGCCGGGCCTCGCGGAGGAACCGTTCGGGCGGGCGCTGACCGTCTCCCAGGGGGTACAGAACGAAGTAGGCGGCGTCGAACAGTGCGCTCAGATGGCACAGTTCGAGTTCGCCCTGGCTCAACCGGCCGTGTTCGACGAGGAAGTCACCGGCCCGGTAGCCCGGGCCGCCCTGGGCCACGGCCTCCTCCCAGGTCTCCGGTGACAGCCGCCCCCGGGCGGTCAGCCGCCATCCCACATCCGGCGCGGCCGGGCTCTCCGCGTGCACCACCGCCCCGTCGCACAGATAGAGCGCACCCACCGGCCCGTGCAGCGCTCCGGTGGCACCTTCGCAGGCCAGCCGGGCCAACGGGTCCTCGGCGACCCGGTCCGGGGCGGCCGGCGGTGCCGGAGTCGTATCCGCGGCGCCCGCGGCTCCCGCGGTCACGACAGGACCAGCGCGGCGGTCAGATCCCTCAGCCGGAAGCGGGCGACGGCCAGATTGGACTCGGCGCGGTCGAGCCAGAGGTAGAGGAAGACGCTGCTGTCGAAGGCGGTCTCCACGAAGCGGATCAGATGGTATCCGCCGCGCGCGGTGACGATGAGGTCCTCCACAGGCCCGTCGGCCTGTCCGGCGCGTCCGTCCCGTACCGCCCGTTCGGGCTGTTCGGCCTGGGCGAAGGCGCTGCTCTCGAAGATGAGCCGGGCCAGCTCGGCGGCCTCCGCGGCCGCCGTCTCGTGGTCGTGGTGCGGGCCCTCGCCCGCCACTCCCAGGGCGAGTCCGGTCGTCCAGTCCACCAGACTCGCTCCCCGGACACCGGGGATCGCCAAGGCCTCGGATAAGCACGCGTCGATACCGGACACACAGACCTCTCCAGCCGTGTCGCGGCAGCGCACCGCCGCGACTCGTCGGACACAGACAACAGCTACCAACGGCATGTCGGCTGCGACGGAAGGTAATCGAAAACGGAACCGCGCGTGGTGGTTTTGGCAAATTCAAACGGCATAGGTCGAGCGGGGTAACGGACGCCGACGGGCCGCCCTCGCCGGGGCGCCCACGGCCTGCCACGCGTGCCCGCGCGGCCACTCGCCCACGCGTCAGCGCCGTCGTGCGCGCTCCGGGGCGAAGGGCAGGCCGCTCGCCAGCCCGCGGTAGCCGACGACGAGTGCCTCACCGAGGAATCCGACACCGGTGGACAGCTGGACCGGCCGCGCGTTCTCGTGCATGCCGAGCCGTACCGCGAGGAAGCCGTAGCCGGCCATGACCGCCAAGGACCCGAGGACGACGAGAAAGGTGCGGCCGGTGTAGCGCTGCCACAGCACCCCGTCCTTGCCGAAGACCTGCACGGTCGCGCCGCGCAGCGCGCCGAGCGCGATGCCGAGGATGCAGCCCACGACGACCCAGACGAGGTCGGTCCCGGTCAGGCCGTCGGCCTTGCACAGGGCCCAGACGCCGAGGCCCGTGAGGACGAGGGGCGGCGCGAACACATCACGGACGTTGAGGGGTTCGCCCCTCAGCCGCTTGGCCACCACAACGATCGCGACGACGGCGATGAGAGCCGCGAGCACCCAGACGTTCATGACCCACCCTTTTATAGCTCGACCATGCTAAAAAAGTAATTTAGCTTGCCCGTGCTATAAAGACAACATGCCGAAGATCGTCGACCCCGAGGCCCGCCGCCAGGCCGTGGCCGCCGCCGTTCTGCGCGTCATCAGCCGGGACGGCCTGGAAAAGGCATCACTGCGCAATGTCGCCGACGAGGCGGGGCTCGCCATCGGGTCGGTCCGTCACTACGTCACCGACCAGACCGACCTGATGACGCTCGCCCTGCGCGAACTCGGCCGCCGCGTCGACCGGCGGATCCAGGCCCACGCCGGGCAACTGCTCGACCCGGACGCCGGCATCGACCGCCGTGCCCGCACCGAGGAACTCCTCGCGGAGCTGCTCCCGCTCGACGGGACCCGCCACGAGGAGGCCGTGCTCTGGCTCGCCTTCACCACCGCGGCGCGCACTCGGCCCGAACTGCGCGCCCGCGCGGACGCGTTGCACGAGGGCCTGCACGCGCTGGTGGTGCGCGTCCTGCGGGAATGGCAGCGGGCCGGCGGCCTGCCGGACGCCCTCGCCGTCGAGACGGAGGCGCTGCGGCTGTCCGCGCTGCTCGACGGCCTCGCGCTCCAGGTGGTGCTGCAGCCCGCCCACGTCACGCCGGACGACGCCCGAAGGGTGTTGCGACACCACCTGGACGCGCTCAAGGCAGGTTCCTAAGCTCCGCAGTCCCACCACCCCGCCCGCGTCTGCACGCCTCGGGCGGACGCGGGCGGGGTGGTGGTGGCCGGTCAGGCAGCCGCCGTCTGCTCCACCATGCGGCGCAGCAGCTTCTTGTCCGGCTTCCCGGCGTCGGTCAGCGGCAGCGCGTCGAGGAACTCGATGCGCGCCGGTTCGTACATCGTGCCCCGCTCGGTGCGCACCAGCTCACGGAGGCCTCGCTCGTCGACGCCGCCGTCCCGCGCGGGTACGACGACGGCGTGGACCTGCTCCATGCGGTTGGCGTCGGGGACGCCGAAGACGGCGCTCTGCAGGACGTGCGGGTGGGAGTTCAGCAGGTCCTCGAGTTCCGTGGTGTACACATGGCCGCCGACCACCACGATCATGTCCTTGAGCCGGTCGACGATGGTCAGATAGCCCTCGTCGTCCAGGTGCCCGATGTCGCCGGTGTGCAGCCAGCCGTCCCGCAGCACCTCGGCGGTCAGCTCCGGCTGCTTCCAGTACCCCTGCATGATGCCCGCCGAACGGACGCAGATCTCGCCGTGCTCGCCGGGAGGCAGATCGCGGCCGGACGCGTCGCGGATGGCCACCTCGACGCCTTCCAGGGCCTTCCCGACGGACCAGAGGCGCTCGGGGTGCTCCGGGTCGTGGTCCTCCTCGGTGAGCACGCTGATGCCGCCGGCCTCGTTCTGTCCGTAGAACTGGTTGAGGACAGGGCCGAAGCGCCGTACGGCCTCGGCGATGCGGGTCGGCGAGGACGGGCAGCCGCCGTACGAGATGCGGCGCAGGCTGGAGGTGTCGGTGCGGGCGGCGTCCGCGTGGTCCATCAGCTGGTACAGCAGCGGCGGCAGCAGGAACAGGTGGGTGATGCGTTCGCGCTCGATCGCGGCGAGCACGGCCGCCGGCTCGAAGTCCTCCATCAGCACCACGGCTCCGCCGGTGCGCAGGGCGTGATCGGCCATCATGCCGGCGGCGTGGGCGAGCGTGGTGCACACCAGTTGCCGGATCGGCTGCCCCGTCCTGGCCATGATGTCTTCGGGTATGACGTCGTGGAACCACCGCACCTGCTCGAAGGAGGTGCAGATGGCCTTGGGGTGGCCGGTGGTGCCGCCCGTGTGACGGATGGTGCAGGTGTCCTGCGGCCGGGCGGGGCTGGGGAAGGGGTCGGCGGACTCGTCCGCGGCGAGTTCCAGCAGGTCCGTGCCCACCTCGGCCGGGCCGAGCGTGAGGACGTTCTTCACCGGCGCCTGCCCGGTCACCTCACGGGCGCGGTCCGCGTACTGCGGGTCGACGACCAGGGTGTGGGTCTCGACGTCGCGCACGATGGTGGCCTGCACCTCGGCCGCGAGCTTGCTGTAGAGGTGGTTGACCCGGCAGCCGATCAGGTTGGCGGCGTAGCGCACGGCGATGGTCTCGGGCAGGTTCCCGCTTAACAGGGTGACGGTCTGGCCGTGGCGTACTCCCTGGGTGCGCAGTGCGCGTGCCATGCGGTGGACGAGGTCCCGGAGCTCGCGGCCGGTGACGCGTCGGTCTCGGTGGATCAGGACGTGCCGGTCGGGTGCGGCGGCGAGGACGTCGAGGGCGTGTTCCACATAGGTGCGGAAGTCGGTCGCGTTGAGGGGCATGCGCAGTTCCTGGATTCCCTGGGTTCCTGATTCACGGTGTGCGGTGCCCGGGAGCGGCGGAGGCCGCGTCGGCCGGTGGTGGCCCACGTACCGGCCCGGATCCCGACGACTTTGGTAGCCCGGGGCAACTAAAGTGATCTTATCTCTTCACCTTCAAAGGCTCCAGGCCGGGCCGGTCGACGCCTGGATTTCCTTGCCTGAAACGTCGATATCCGGTCAGTGGCCTCGATGGCTCGGGCCCGGCGCACCGCGTCGTAGGGTGGCTTTTCCATACCGACGGGGGGAAGCGGCATGAGCAGCGGTACGCCACAGGCGACGGATACGGCGGCCGAGGGCCGCAACGGGCCCGCCCGCGTCGCCCTCTGGGCCGCCGTCATGGGTATTGGCCTGATCCTGGGCATCGTGGCGACGCCGGTGTTCTGGCTGATGTGGGGCGGTTGGTACACGCTGTTCGTGTTTCTGTGTGCCTGCGTCGCCATCCCGGCCGGGCACCTCGGCCGCAGGCGCGGCAAGCGGCTGGGCGGCCGCGACCGTGGTGCGGCGCTGTTCGCCGTCGTCGCCGGCTGGCTGCTGATGCTCTGCTGCCTGCTGCTGGTGGTCGCCTATGCCGGGCTGGTGACGGGCCTCGCGGTCCTGGTGGACTCGGCCCGCTGAGGCGATGAGTGTGACGCCCGCTCTACTCCGCCGGTTCCCCGAGCGGCGGGAGGACGCCGAGCTGTTGCAACAAACCGAGTGTGTCCTTGTCGGACCACTTTTCCGCCAGCTTGCCGTTCTCGATGCGGTGGACGACCGTCGCCGTGATCTCCAACTGGTTGCCCGTGGCGGGAATGCCCGGCAGATCGCGCTCGTGCGCACCCCGGCACAGCAGCCGCGTGGCGACCTTGTCGCCCTCCGCCACCTGGTCCTGGATCTCGTGCGTGCCCGGCGTCGCCTCCCAGAACAGGCGGAAGATCTGCTTCAACCCCTCGAGACCCGGACCGAAGCCCGGGAAGGGCGGGGGAGAGTGGTCCAGATAATCCTCGGCGACGAGGTCGTCCAAGGCGTCGATGTTGCCCTGGTCGATCTCCGCGTAGAAGCGGCGGACGAGCTTCTTGTTCTCTTCTGCGGACACGCCCGCAGTGTGGCCGGACGCGCCGCACCCCTCGGATGTGACGCGCCCGGCCTCCGTCGGGTTTCACTCCTGTGGGCCCGGGACCGCGTGCGGTTCCGGGCGGCCTTCAGGTGCTGAGCAGGCGGTTGAAGAAGGAGCGGTAATGCTGGAGGGCGACGCGTAGGTCCTCGGTCGCGACTTCCCCGCCCTGCTGCCACTGGTCCTCGAGGCCTCGCTTGTGCTCGGAGAAGGTCGTGGCGAGGGCCTGCATCGTCTCGGCGACGAGCTGGTCGGCCGCGTTGACGGCGTCCTTGGGATCATCGACGAAGTCGCTCTGGATCTTCTGCCACCTGGTGCGGAATTCCTCCTCTTGCTCGCCGAGCAGGGGTTCGTTCTCCTCGGTCGGCTCTGTTTCCCGGCGGTCACCGGCGGATGTCCCGCCGCCGGCCTCCCGGTCCTCCTGCCCTTCCCGGTCCTCCTGGCCGAGGCCGGTGGCTTCCCCGGGGAACTGCGGCGGCGCGTCAGACCGGTCCAGCGCCCCGTCCCTGGTCTCGCCGGTGCCCTGCCGGGCACCGGCCAGGTCTTCCGTGGAGAGAACACCCTCGTCGTCCCGGGGTGTGTCGTGGTCGCGCATTTCCTCGTCACTTCCGTCCGTCATCGTGGTCCGTCCGGACACCGACGGGGCCGGCTCACCGCCTGGGGGGCTGCCGGCCGTTCTCTCATCCCCGGCTCTCGCGCGGCCGGTCGCCGTCGTGGAGCAGCTCGTCGAACAGCGCGCGGTAGTGCACCATCGCGCCCCGCAGCTCCTCCGTGGTCGCCTGATGGCGACTGCTGCGGTCGTTGACCTCATGGGCGGCCCGGTAGTGCTCCAGGGTGCGTCCGTGTTCCACGGACAGGTCCTTCACCTGCTGCTCGTACCCCTCGGTCGGGTACCCGCGCTCGCCCATGAGCGTGGTCACGAGCCGGTCCGCCTCATGGACCGCGTCATCGGGCCGGTCGACGAACTGCTCCTGCACGCGCGCCCAGTCCTGGGCGTAGCGGTCCCGGACAGGTGCCGGCAGTGTCTTGATGTCCAACGCGTCGTGGCGTTCCTGGCGCTCGCGCAACTCGCGCTCGGCCGCCCGGCGGCTGTCCTTGGACTCCATGGTCCGCTCGTACTCCGGTCCGAAGCGCTCCCGCAGTCTCCGGCGGCGCGCGGTGAGCGTCCACGCCGCCACCGCGCAGACGAGCAGCACCAGCACGGCGGCGATGATGATGATGATGGTGAGGGACATGGCATCCTCCGCTCGTAGCCGCATGCTCCCCGAGCGCGGCGACTGCTGCACGCGGCACCGGCCGCCGACGCGGCGCCCACGTTCCCGCCGCTCCTGCCGAGGAGGCCGCTCACAGACCGGTGGCCGGCGGTCGCGGCTCAGCGGGAGCCGGCTGGGGCTGCCCGGCAGGAACAGGATCGCCGGAGACGATCAGGTCTACTCCGAATGGCGCATACCCTCTCGCCCCTTCTCCATCGTCCTCCTCACCTGCCCCACCGGCAAGCATCGCCTGCGGTCCCCTCCGCGGTGTCCCGCCCCGCCCTCACCGGGCCTCGGCCACCATGGGCAGCCGGTTGGGGTGGATGTTCGCCCGGGCGACCACGCGGACCCGCGCGCCGGGGAGCGGGCGCAGCCGCCACCGCCCGCAGACGGTCGCCACCGCCATGGTCATCTCGGCCAGCGCGAACGTCTCGCCGACGCATTTGTACGCGCCCGCGCCGAACGGGATGAACGCCCCCTTCGGCAGGGCACGCGCCCGCTCGGGCAGCCAGCGGTCGGGGTCGAAGCGCCGCGGGGCCGCGAACCAACGCGGGTCGTGGTGCAGCGCGTACGGGCTGTAGAGGAGCTCGGCCCCGCCGGGCACCGACACGGTCCCGAACCGGACGGCGGCCGTCGCGCGGCGCGTGATCATCCACGGCGGGTAGCGGCGCAGCGTCTCCAGCACGACCCGGCCGGTGAACGCGAGGGCCGGCAGATCCTCGAAGCTCGGCGGCCGGCCGCCGAGCACGGTGTCGACCTCGGCGTGAACGCGCTCCTCGATCTCGCGGTGGCGCCCGAGTTCGTGGAAGAACCAGGCGAGGGTCGCCCCGGTCGTCTCCACCGCGGCGACGGCCAGGCTGGTCACATGGTCATGGACCTGTCGGCCCGTCAGGCCACGGCCGTCCGCGTCCCGCTGGGTCAGCAGCAGGGAGAGCATGTCCTCGCGGTCCCCTCCGGTGTCGCGGTGTGCGGCGATCGCCTGTCCGACGAGCCGTTCCATGGTGTGACGGGCGTGGTCGAAACGGCGGTTCGAGGCGACTGGCACGCGCGCCCACCACTCCGGCAGCAGAAGGCGCACCATCATGCCCCGGGAGAGGGCGGGCAGCGCCCGGTGGAATTCCGCGCTGGCGCGGCTTCCCAGGCCCGAGGGAAGCAGGGTGTTCGCGAGCACACCGAGCGAAAGGTCGTTCATCGCCCGGTCCACCGCGACGACCTGCCCCGGGCGCCATTGCGCGACGACGCTTTCGGCGACCCGGCCCATGACGGCGGTGTAGGCGGGGATCCGCTGATGGTGGAAAGCGGGTTGGACGGCCCGTCGGGCCCGGTGGTGAATCCTGCCGGAAGAGGTCACCAGACCCTCTCCCAAAAAGAGGGACGCTTTCTCGAAGAGCCGGCCGCGGGTGAAATCGCGGGCCCCGCCGACCAGAACGTGCTGGACCCATTCCGGATGGGTGAGTGCGTAGCAGGGCAATGCCCCGAGCCGTAGCCGGACGACGTCTCCGTGCGTGGCCAGCGACGTGACGAAGTCGAGGGGCCGTCGCATCAGCGGAACCGTGTGACCGGCGAGGGGCCAGGCGCCCGGGGCCCACGCGACCGCGCTGGTCGTGGCCTTGTCATGACGCGGCGTATTCCGTGTGCGTCCCGGGGTCAGTGTTCGGGATCGAGGGTCCATGGTGTCTCCCACCTCGTATTCACTCGTCACACCGTTGGCCTCCCCATCCAAGTCGAGTGCGTGGGTGCGGATCGGACGCCACCAGGGGTATCGGAAGCACGCGGCGCGGCCCAGCGGTATCCGGGCTCCCCGATTCCCGGCTCCGCGCCCCCTCGTGGGGCCGGGGGGACGGATTTCAAGCGGCCGACGAAGAAACCATCCGATAAATGTGCTCGCTCTATTTAAGGCTCGTGCCATTTATGGGCGCGCGCCTTTGCCGAGACACCGGCCCGAGACACCGGCCCGTGCGGGCCGGGTCACCACGGATCAGCTCTCCACGGATCGGGTCACAACGGCTCGGCGGTGTGCGGGACATAGAGGTCCAGCAGCCGGCTGCGTGCCGTGTGCAGCCGGTGTCCGAGCACCTCGGCCACCGCGCGCATGACGGCGAAGCCGAGCGCGGGGTTCTGCTCGCACAGCGCCCGCGCGTCGGCGCCGTCGAACTCGTACGCCCGCACGGGGCTGAGTGCCTCCGCGCCGAACCCCCACTCGTACGGCGGGAACAGCCAGGACCAGCCGAGCAGGTCGCCCGTGCCCAGCGTCTCCACGGTCACCACCCGCCGCCCGGGCAACTGGAGGTCCAGGGTGACCGCCCCGGAGCGGATGACCCAGAAACGGTCCGCCGTGCCGTGTTCCTCGAAGATCCGGGCGTCCTCCGGGAAGGACACCTCACGGGCGAGCTCCATCAGCCGGTCCCGGTATTCCGCGGGCAGGGACCTGAGCAGTCTCTTCGTTGTCGTCATTGCCGAGAGCCTCCTCGCCGCCCGCGGCGCCGCTCACACGTCGCCGCCCCGCCGGTGGCCCGCCGGGGCCGACGTCCGCCGCCCCGTGCGCGCAGCCTGCTACCTCCATTGACCCACGCCCGCCAGCGGGCGGCATCCCGAGCACGAGACAGGGACACCTCACCTCGCCCCGGCGGACACACCCCAGACAGGAGCCGCACGGTAGCAGCGTCCGGGAGGGCAGAGCCCGGCTTTGTCAGAGGCCGCGAATCCTCGTCTGCCCGACTGCGACGGCGGCTAGCGTCCGTGGGCATTCCGGCGGGGCGGCTTCCGGCAAGGGGCGGCCTCCGGCAGGGCGACCGACGCGGGCGCCCGGAGAAACGACACAACCGAGGTATCCGAGGAAGGTTTCATGCGAACCGTACGTTCCCTGCGTTCCGCGCGTTCCCTGCGCGGTCTGCGGCCCGTCTCCCGGCGGACCCTCGGTACCGGGCTCGTCGTCGGCTCCCTGGCCGCGACGCTCCTGGCGCTGCTGATCCCCGTGTACCTCTTCGGCAGTGCCGAACCCGCGGCGGCGGGCGCGCGCACCGCCTGGAACGACGACGGCGGAGGAATCACGAACACACGGTCCGGTCCGCTGACACCGCTGGACCGGGACTTCGTCCGCCGTGTCCGGCTCGCCGGGCTGTGGGAGAAGCCCGCGGGGAGACTCGCCCTGGAGCGCGGCACGAAGGACACGGTGAAGACGGCCGGCCATCACCTCGTCGACGGTCACACCGAGCTGGACCGGCTGTCCGTCGAAACGGGCCAGGCCTTGGATGTGACCATGCCGCAACGGCCCACCGCCGAACAGCAAGGGTGGCTCGACCAGTTGGAAGGCGCCCGAGGCGCCACGTTCGACCGGATCTTCGCGAACCTCGTGCGTGCCGCTCACGGCAAGGTGTTCGGGCTGGTGGCGCTCGTACGCGACCGCACCGCCAATACGGCGGTGCGGGATCTGGCGTCCCGCGCCAAC
This sequence comes from Streptomyces syringium, assembly GCF_017876625.1. Classification (NCBI taxonomy): domain Bacteria; kingdom Bacillati; phylum Actinomycetota; class Actinomycetes; order Kitasatosporales; family Streptomycetaceae; genus Streptomyces; species Streptomyces syringium. The sequence continues at coordinate 738,077 of NZ_JAGIOH010000001.1, read as the reverse complement.
ACCGTCGTCCTCGATCACATCACCGTCCTCGAGAACACCGGACTCGTCGACTTCCCCCACCCAGGTGACAACGAAAAGAAGTGACCCCACATGATGCGACAGGCCCATAAACGCTCGCAATTGAGGACCCGGGCGGTGGTCGCGGCCGCGGCGCTGCTGCTGGGTGGCGGCGGCACGGCGATCATCGCGGCCAACGCCTCCGCCGGCGGTGCACGGGACACCGCGCAACACAACACCGGGCAGACCCCGCACGGCGCCGCCGCGGGCTCCGCCACCGGTGAGGCGACGACCGTCTCCTGCCCCGACGTCGGCGAAAAGCTGCGTGAGGTCCCCGCACCGGCGCGGACCGAGGTCTCCCGGGGCCTCTCCCAGCTCGATGCCCAAGTGGCGGGCGCCTACGAGCAGATGACATCGAAGGGAACCACCCCGGACGCCGTGCTGGGGGAGCTGAAACGCAAACGCGACGCGACCATCGGCCGCATCACCGATTCCATCAAGGCGGCCGACAGCGCCGCCGTGCCCGCGCCCGAGGACCTCAGCGCACTGAGCGGATGCCGGACCCGGCAGATCAGTACGACCGCGGCCGACGACTCCTCCCGCCCCTTGAGCTCCCAACTCGGCGAGCAGGGCAAGCCCGGCGGCCCCTCCCGCGCCGACTTCGCCGACATCAGGACCGCGCCGACGCGGCCCGGCGCGCCCGCGGCCCGCCGCGGCGGCTCGACGGGCACCTTCGCATCCGTGTGCGGTCGCAACGAAAACGGTCACTTCAATCCCGACAACGTGATCGTCACCCCCGGAGTCCGCAACGGCGCCCACCACATGCACGACTACGTCGGCAATAAATCCACCGACGCCTTCTCCACCGACAAAAGCCTCGCGGCGGCGGGAACGACCTGCACCAACGGGGACAAGTCCAGCCACTACTGGCCGGTGCTGCGGAAACTGGACGGAAAGGCGGCACCGGACGCCAATGCCCCGGGCGGCGGCCACGACGGGAACATGGGAACCGTGCTGCGGCCCGCGTCGGTGACCCTGCAGTTCCGGGGCAGCCCGGTGACAAAGGTGACCGCGATGCCCCGATTCCTTCGCGTCATCACCGGTGATGCCAAAGCGCTCACCAACGGCCTGGGCAACGCGAACGCCTCCTGGAGCTGCGCGGGATTCGAGAACCGGCAGTTGAAGGACAAATATCCGATCTGCCCGAACGGCGCGCAGGTCGTCCGCACCTTCGCCTTCCAGAACTGCTGGGACGGGCGTAACACCGACAGCGCCAATCACCGGACCCATGTCGCCTTCGCCCGCGCCGACGGCTCCTGCCCCCGTGGTTTCCAGGCCATTCCGCAACTGGTGCAGCGCATCACCTACGACGTACCGGCGGGCGTCCCCTTCGCCGTGGACAGCTTTCCCGAGCAGCTGCACAAGCCGGTCACGGACCACGGCGACTTCATCAACGTCATGTCGGACGCGCTGATGGCAAGGGCGACGGCGTGCATCAACGGTGGCCGCACCTGCTGACGGCAACCACCGCACCACCCGCGGAACCCCCGGCGCCCGGTGCTCCCCACCCCCACCATCCACCGGGCGCCGGGAAGGCGGCGGCCCCGAACAGCCGAGTTCGGGGCCGCCGCGCGCGCTCGGTCTCACAGGCCGTTGATCCGGGCCCGGCCGGCCGGACTCAGCGGCGCGGCGGCCGCCCCCAGGGCCCGCACCGGGCCGTGCGCCCGTGACCGCAGCTGCCGGGCCTGGGCCAGCAGCCGTCGGCTGCGCAATGCCAGCTCCAGCTCGAAGCGGGTGCGCGGCTCGCGCATCGCCGGCCCGAAGAGCTTCTCGATCTGCCGCAGGCGGTAACGCACCGTCTGGGGGTGCACCTTGAGCGTACGGGCCGCCTCCGGTGCGCCCCCGCTCTCCAGCCAGGCCAGCAGCGTCACCTCCAGCCGCTCGCTCTGCCGGGGGGTGAGGTCCTCCAGCGGGCGCAGCCACCGCGCGGACAGGGCCCGGGCCAGGGAGGCGTCCTGGAGCATGAGCAGCTCGGAGAGGTGGTCGTCGACGAACGTGACGCGTTCGGCCGGGCCGCCCATCGCCGCCGCCAGGGCCAGCAGCCGCCGCGCCCAGCGCAGCGAGGAGGCGGCGTCCACGACCGGGACGGAGTGGCCGACCGCGGCCACCCGGCCGCCCAGCGCCGACTCCAGAGCGGCGCGGGCCCGCGGCCCGGGGTCGGGGATCAGCAGGCACAGGTCGGCCTCGACGGTGCCGGGCAGCCCCTGGCCGAGGGCCGCCGCCAGTTGCGGGGTCAGTGCGGGCGTCGGCTGCGGAACCAGATGGGGCGCCATGGAGTGCGCGTCGTGCGGGCCGGCGAGCACGATGGCACGCACCCGGCGGGGGAGCGGCCAGCCGGCCCGGCCGGCCAGTTCGGTCAGCACGTCGTGGGGGATGTGCCGGTCGTCCGCGAGCGCGGTGAACAAGGCCTGGCGGGCCCGGGTGCCGGGCATGGCGGTGACGACCTGTCCCGGTTTTCGCCGCGGTGTGGGTATGCGCTCCGGCCCCGCGGCGGGCCGCAGTCCCAAAGTGAGCAACAGCGCCCTCTCCACCGCCTCTTGCGTTGCTTCCCTGCCGATGCGCTGTGATACCGCCGAGAAAGCCGGCGTACTGCGCTGCAGTTCTTCGGCCAACTGCGCGGCGACTGCGGGAAGTTCCTTTCTCAGGACCCGGGTCCACTCACCGCGCGGCCGCGACCAGATGCGGTTCAGAATGTCGCACATCGTCTACCTCCGGACTTCCGTACCGGGCGGGAGGGCCGGGAATGCCGCCGGGGTCCTCTCGCCTGAGTGGGCATCATCAACAGCCGATCGCCGCCGTGGGGACGGCCGCGCGTGAATTTGTCACAGCACGATAAACCTTATGAAGATCCTGCGAAGTTGGACGATGCTTCTGCACATTCCACCGCCGGACCATGAGTGCCCGGACGGTCACACCACGTGAATTCGATGATCGCCTGGCCGGCGAATAGCGCCGATGCGAGGGATTTCCGGATTTCTCAGGAACACGGGCAGTCGTGAGGACCACCGCCGACCGCCAGTGGGAGAACCAGATGCATATGTCGCGAACGCAAACGCTCCTGCCCCGCCCTCGGCCCCGTGGCCGGTCCCGCGGGGGAGGCCGCCGCCGGGCCCCCCAGCCCCCGCCGCGCCCCCGACCCCGGCCGCGGGCCCGGCCGCAGACCCGGCCTTCCGCACGCCCCGCCCTGCCGGCGGCGATCCTGCTGCTGCTCGCCGTCGCCGTCCAGGCCGGTGTGGCCGAACGGACGCAGGAGTTCCTCGACTTCGGCGCGGGAGTACTCGCGCTCGTCTCGCTCACCTCCACCGTGCTGTGGGGGCTGGCCGCAACCGACCGACGGCTGCTGGGCTCGGCCCACCGACTCCTCGCCCAGGGCGTGCACCGCGGACTGGCCGTGGCCGGGCTCGGTTTTCTCGCCCTGCACATCTGGGTGAAGGTTGCCGAGGACCGTACCAGTCCGACGGCGGCGACCGTCCCTTTCACCGACAACACGCAACCCTTCCTCATCGGACTCGGCACACTGGCCGGGTATCTCTTCGTCGCGGTGGCGGTCACCGGCGCGGCGCGCAGTGCCTTCACCGGCGTCGGCCGCTCCGGCCTGTGGCGGACCCTGCACATGGCGGCCTACCCCGCGTGGGGTGCGGCCCTGGTGCACGGACTGCACGCCGGCCGGCCCGCGGCCGGCTGGGTCACCGCGGCGTACGCGCTGTGCCTGATCGGCGTCGCCCTGGCCCTGACCCTGCGCATGCGAACCCGGCAGCGTGAGGCGAGGGGAGGACGGCCGTGAAGGGGGCCATGCCGCAACTCGCGACCGTCGGGCCGCCCCGGCTGCTGGCCGGACTGGACGAGAGCGCGTGGATGGACCGGGCAGCGCACACGGCCGTGCACGGACCCGCACCCGAGCTGAACGTGGAGGAGCTGACGGCGCTCGCGGAAGACATCGGCCTGCGCGGCCGCGGCGGCGCCGGGTTCCTGTTCGCCCGCAAGCTGCGGGCCGTCACCGACTCGCTGCGCCGGACCGGCTCCGCCGCCGCCGTCGTCGTCAACGGCAGTGAGGGCGAGCCCGGTTGTCTCAAGGACACCGCACTGCTGCTGTTCGCCCCGCACCTGGTCCTCGACGGCGCCGTCCTGGCGGCCAAGGCACTCGGCGCGCACGAGGTCGCCGTCGGCGTCACCCGCTGGGACGTGGAGGAATCGCTGCGCCGGGCGATCGCCGAGCGCGGCTCCGCCGGGCCGGGCATCAAGGTGACGCGGCTGCCCGAACGCTTCGTCACGGGCGAGAGCTCGGCGCTCGTAAGCGGTATCGACGGCGGCCCCGCGCTGCCGTCCGGCCGCAGGATCCGCACCAGCGAGAGCGGCCTGGGCGGGATGCCCACCCTGCTCTCCAACACCGAGACCTTCGCTCAACTCGCCGTCGCCGCACGGCTCGGAGCCGCGGGCTACGGCGCGGTCGGCCTGCCGACCGAGCCCGGCACCGTCATGCTGACCGTCGCCGGAACGCATGTGGTGGAGACCCCGACCGGACTGCCCATCCCTTATGTCCTGGAGCTGTGCGGCACCGCACCCGGCCAGGGCGTCCTGGTCGGCGGCTACCACGGCGGCTGGCTGCCGCCGGGCGCGGCGCGGGCGGCCACCGTCTCCCGCGACTCGCTCGCCGCGGTCGACGGCGTCCTCGGGGCCGGTGCCCTGCTGCCCCTGCCCGAGACCACCTGCCCGGTCGGCGAGACCGTACGGGTGGCCGGCTGGCTGGCGGAGCAGTCAGCCGGCCAGTGCGGCCCCTGCGCCCTGGGCCTGCCGGCCCTCGCGGACGCCCTCGCCGACGCGGCGGACGGCGGCGGGCAGCGCGCGCTGGACACCGTACGCACCCGGATCGCCGCCGTGGAGCGGCGCGGGGCCTGCAGTCACCCCGACGGCTCCACCCGCTTTGTGTCCTCCGCGCTCAGCGTCTTCGCGGAGGAGTTCGGTGCCCACGCCCTGGGACACGGCTGCGGACGCCCGACCCTCGGCGCGCTGCCGCTGCCCGCCGCGGAACGGACACCGACCACCTCACCGGCAGCCCGTATCGGCGGCACGGCCCCGGCCCCCGCGGAGCAGCTGCTGGTGGACTGGACGTTGTGCAGGGGGCACGGGCTGTGCGCGGACCTCCTGCCCGGGCTGCTGCGGCTGGGCTCGGACGGCTACCCGGAACGGGCCGTCATCCCCGTGCCCGCGCGGATGAGACAACGGGCGCTGCGGGCGGTCCGGCGTTGCCCCGCCCTCGCGCTGCGCATCGAGGTCGCCGGCTGAGCGGCGCGCGCCTGCCTTCCGGCCTGAAGTTTCTGTCCCCCCATGACAAATTCCCGGCCCCGCTGAGCGCACGGCGGACCGGCCCCGTATCCCCACGGCAACGGCGGACCATCGCCGGGCCACGAGCAAAGGACAGTTCATGAACAAGCTGCGTCACGCCTCCCTCGCCGGGGCGGCGATCACGGTCATGATGCTGACGGCGGCATGCGGCGGCGGCGAGAAGGCCGCCGAGGACGACTACGGCAAGGCCCCCGCCGGCAGCAGCTCGAAGATCGGCGACGGATACGCCTCGGGCTCGGGCGGCTACGGTTCCGGCGGTGCCGCCGGCTCCGCCGCCGCGGAGAAGAACGCCCCGGCCAAGCAACTGGCCGTCCGTGAGGCGCCGGGGATCGGCCCCGTCGTCGCGGACGGCAAGGGTCTGACGCTCTACCGCTTCGACAAGGACACGGCCAAGCCGCCGGCCTCGCGTTGTGACGGTGACTGCGCCAAGGCGTGGCCGCCCGTACCGGCGGACGACGCGAGCGCCACGGCCGGCCTGGACGCCGAGCTGGGCCAGGTCAAGCGCGCCGACGGCACCATGCAGCTCACCCTCGCCGGTTGGCCCGTCTACCGCTACGCCAAGGACGCCGCACCCGGTGACACCAAGGGGCAGGGTGTCGGCGGCACCTGGAGCGCCTTCGCCCCGGACGGCAAGAAGGCGGGCGCGGCCGGCGGGGACGAAGGGAAGGAGGGACAGAAAGAGGAGGAGAAGGAGGGAGGCAAGGAGAAGCAGCCCGAGGAGGAGAAACCGGCCGCCGAGGGTGTCTCCGTCAAGGACAACCCGGCACTCGGCAAGATCCTCGTCGATGGCCAGGGCCGCACCCTCTACCGCTTCAACAAGGACAGCGCCTGGCCCATGAAGTTCGCCTGCAACGACGCCTGCCTGGACACCTGGAAGCCCGCCGAGCCCGTCGAGAAGAGCGCGATCCGCGGCGTACCGGAGAAGCTGATCACCACCGTCACCCGGCCCGACGGCACCAAGCAGTTGGCGGTCGACTGCTGGCCCGTCTACTGGTTCACCGGGGACAAGAAGGCCGGCGACACCACGGGCCAGGGCAAGCAGGGCTTGTGGTTCGCCGTCGACGACCAGGGCAAGAAGGTCACCACCCCGGCCAGTTGACGCCCGCCCCCCGGCCGGCCGCCCGCCCCTCCTCCCCGGGGCGGGCGGCCCGCGGCGTGCCGGTGGGCCGTGGCGGACACCTGTCGCTCACGTCGCGGGGCAGGTCTTCCAGGCGAAGTGGTAGAGGGTGTTGATGCTGCCGTCCGTCGAGTCCATCGCCATCAGGCTGGTCGTCCTGGCCGGATCGGAGGTGCCCGCGTCCACCCGCAGCTCGGTGTTGATGTTGAAGTACCGGATGGCCCCGCAGGGTGCGTAGACCAGGGCGTCGATGTCCGTGGTGTCGGACGTCTGCCAGTCGTCGTTGAACGGACCGGCGAAGTGGTGGTTCATGAAGGCTGTCTGCGACATGCCCTGGAAGTAGTAATTGGCTCGCTGGAGACCCGTGGCCCCCTTCTCCAGGCGCGCGAAGCCGCGGTAGTCGGCCTTGGCGATCGCGTAGGTGAATCCCTGCGGGACGCGGACGTTCAGGCCGAGCTGGCAGTTCTTGCGGAAGTCCGTCGGCTTGGAACCGACGCCCACTTGGGCGACGTAGTGGCTGTAGGAGACGGTGAAGGCCGTGTTGTCCGGTGAGACCGTCACGTTGGCCGTCCCGGCGGGGCACCCCGATCCGTTGACGGACACCACATCGATCAGGACCTTGTCCGGTGGGGGCACCCCGTCCGCGGCGACCGCTCTCGGTGCCATCGGGGCGGCGAGCAGCACCAGGGCCGCGCCGCCGGTCATCACCGGTCTCCACATGGACGTTCCCCCTCCAACAGCCCCTGGCGCCCGCCCGTGCGGGCACCCCTGTCGTGCCTGCGGATCACCCGAGGTCCGGCCCGGGCGGCCCGGTCAGGGGCACTCCTTCCAGGCGAAGTGGTAGAGGGTGTTGACGCTGCCGTCCGTCGAGTCCATCGCCATGAAGCTGTTGGTCCTCGTCGGGTCGGAGGTGCCGGCGCTCACCCGCAGCTCGGTGTTGACGTTGAGGATCCGCTGGGTGCCGCACGGTGCGTAGACGAGGGACTCGACGCCCGTGACGTCGGACGTCTGCCAGTTGTCGTTGACCGGACCGGCGAAGCGGTGGGTCACCGAGGTCGTGTGCGACATGCCCTGGAAGTAGTAGCTGGCCCGCTCCATGCCGGTGGCCCCGCTCTCCAGGTACGCGAAGCCGCGGTAGTCGGCGCGGGCGATCGCGTAGGTGAATCCCTGCGGGACGCGGACGTTCAGGCCGAGCTGGCAGTTCTTGCGGAAGTCCGTCGGCTTGGAACCGACGCCCACCTGGGCGAGGTAGTTGCTGTAGGTCACGGTGAAGGCCGTGTTGTCCGCCGCGACCGCCACGGCGGCGGTCCCGGCGGGGCAGCCGGACCCGTTGACCGCCAGCACATCGATGACGACCTTGTCCGGCGGGGGACCTGTGTCCGCGGCCGCGGACGGCATGGCCCCAGCGACCACGAGCACCGCGGCCGCGCCGCCGATCAATACCGGTCTGAACATGGAGACCTCCACGGTTCGGCGCGGACTCGTTCCGCGGTCCATGCCACCACCGGCACCGGGGTGTGTACAGGCCAGGTTGAGCCGACCCTGTGCGCCTCGCCGCTCCGCCCCGGTTACCGCGTGGTGTCCTCCGTGGTCAGCAGAACGCGCCCGAACGGCCGGTCCTCCATCAGGTGGCGCTGTGCCCGCGCCGCCTGCGCGAGGGGGAAGACGCGGGCGACGACGGGGTCGAACCGGTCCTCGGCGAGCCAGTCGATCAGGGTCTGCCGCGCGGCACGCGTCACCTCGGGGGAGAACATGTCGAACATGTAGCCGATGGCGCGTGCGTGCTTCCAGATCAGATCCGTCACGTCGAGCGTGCCGCGGGTGCCCCCGGCGTAGCCGATGGCGACGTAACTCCCGCCATGGGCCAGGCTGCCGACGGCGTCCCGCAGCAGCGGGCCGGCCACACCGTCGAGGACCACGTCCACGCCCCTGCCGTCGGTCAGCCGTGCCACACCGTCGCGCAGGGACTCCCGGGACAGGTCGATGACGTTGTCGAAGCCGGCCGCGCGGGCCCTTTCGGCCTTCGCCGTCCCGCCCGCCGTGGAGATCACCGTCGACGCGCCGAGTCGGCCCGCGACCTGCGCCGCCCCCATGCCGACCGCACCGCCGATGGCGGGGGCGAGCACACTCTGCCCGGGCCGGAATCCGACGAGCTCGGTGAGGGCGAGGTAGGCGGTCGCGTGCCCGGCCCCGGCGGAGAGCGCGGCCATCCGCTGATCGCTCACCGAGGAGGGCAGCGGCGTCAGCGCCTCGGCGGACTCCGCGACGTACTCCCGCCAGGTGCCGTCCGTGGTCATACCCCGCCCCTGTCCGGTGATCGCGACGCGGGTCCCCTCGGCCAGTCCGGACGCGCCCGGCTCGACGACCACGCCGACCGCGGCCCCGCCGGGGATGATCGGCAGCGGCTTGTGCAGGGACGGCGCCATGCGGCCCGCGCGTACGGTGTCGTCGAGGGGGCTCACCGTGGTGTAGGTGATCCGCACCAGAGCCTGCCCGTGCTCGGGTACGGGGACCGGTAGTTCCACCGGTCGCAACACGTCGTACCCACCGTGCTCCCGGTACCGGATTCCCAGCATCGGATCTCGACCTCCCACTGAAGAGAACAAAGTTTGTTACATCAAGAGCCGTGAAAAGCCGCCGGAAGAAGGCGCCGTCGAACGCCTCGCGGGCCGTCCGCTAGCGCTCGCCCGGCGCCAAGGTCTCGCGCAGGACATCGGCGATCGAGGTGCCCTCCAGCGCGCGCCGCGCGGCCTGCTCCACGCCGTTGTACACCTGCTCCAGCGCGGGCCGGATGCCCGCACCGACGGGGCAGCGCTGGTTGGGCTCGCCCCGGTGCAGCCCGAAGAGCGGTTCCGTCTCCACCGCCTGACGGACCTCCGACAAGGGAATCGACTCCGGCTCGCGGATCAGCCGCCAGCCCGCCCCGGCACCGTGCCGGACGTCGACCAGCCCGGCCTTGCGCAATGCGCCCAGGCAGCGCCGGATGACGACCGGATTGGTGTGGACGCTGTCGGCGATCTGCTCCGACGTCACCACATCCCGGCCCCGGTCGCGTACCAGCGCCATCCACACGAGTACGTGAACGGCGACGGTGAGCCTGCTGTTGGCGGCCATCGCACCCCTCTTGCTGTAACTATGTTGGTTACACCTAAGGTGCCGTCAGGAGACTTGTCAAGCGGGCGGGCTTCGTCCTGTTCAGTTCCGGCAGACCTCGTCCAGCACCGCCGCGATGCGGTCGAGTGCCGCAGCCGGCGGGGTGTAGGGCACGCGCAGGTGGTGGGTGAGCGTCGCGTCGGCCGCGAAGAGCGGGCCGGAAGAGAGGTCGATCCGGTGCCCGCGGGCGCGCTCGACGACCACGTCGGACCGGGTGCCCGTCAGCCGCAGCCACAACGACAGCCCACCGGGCGGCACCGTGAAGCGCCAGCGGTCGTCCCCGGCGAGCAACCCGCTCAGATGGTCGCGCTGCCGCCGCAGTTCCGCCCGGCGCCGCCGCAGCACCGGGTCGGGGTCGCCGAGCAGTTCGACGGCGATCATCTGCTGCATCGGCGCCGCGGACAGCGGCCCGCACAGCGCGTTGCCGCTCAGTTCGCCGATGAGCCCCGCGGGGCCGCGGATCCAGCCGACGCGCAGCCCGCCCCACACCGCCTTGGCGGCCGAACCGATCAGCACCGCACGCCGGATCCTCGGCTCGGGGCCCACCGCGTCGCGCAGGTCCAGATCCCTCATGGTCTCGTCCACGACGAGGAGGACCCCGTGCCGGTCCGCCAGTTCGGCGACCGCCCGGCGGGTCACCGGGCTCATGAGCGCGCCGGTCGGATTCTGGAAGTCGGGCACCAGATAGGCGAGCCCGCCGCGCGCCGCCCGCAGGGCGCCGTCGAGCTGGTCCAGGTCCCAGCCCTCCGTGGTGACCCGGCAGCCGGCCAGGCGTGCCCCGGCACCGCGCAGCACGTGGAGCGCGTCGAAGAACGTGGGGATCTCGACGGCGGCGACCCGCGGCCGCAACTGCGCGCAGAGCAGGGTGAGCGAGGCCCGCGTGCCGGAGGTGACGAGGATCTGCTCGGGCCGGGTGGGCAGGCCCTCGCGGGTGTACCGCTCGGCGACCAGGGCACGGAGTTCGGGCAGGCCCGCCCCCGGCTCCCCGTCCTGCGCCAGCAGCGGGGCCATGCGCACCAGCGCTCGTTCCGTCGCCGCGAGATAGGCCGAGCGGGGTGCGGCCGGGACGGCCCGGCGCAGGTCGAGGGAACGACTCTCGCCCGACGCCGAGACGGGAGCGATCCGCTCGGCCGCCCGGGCCGGCAGCCGCACGGTGCTGGCGCTGCCGTGGCGGGTGCGCACCCATCCGTCGTCGCGCAGCCGGCTCAGAGCGGCGGTCACCGTGCCGCGGCTGACACCGAGGGCGGTGGCCAGCCGACGCTCGGCGGGCAGCGCGCTGCCGGTCCGCAGCCTGCCGTCGAGTACCGCTTCGCGCACCGCCCCGGCCAGCGCCCCGGCCAGCGCGACGCCCGGCCTGCGCCACGCGCCCACGGCCCGGACCAGCTGATCCTCACTCACTCGCACTGGTCCAGTTTCCCCCGACTGGACCAGGCCGCCCGCCGCCCCCTCGGGCTAGCGTCGCCCCGAACCGAAGAACGGAGCCAGCAGTGCACCCTCGACTCGCGGCGGATCTCGCCCAGCTACCGGAACTCCTGGAGATCACCCGCCGACACGCCACGGCCTTCCTCGACGGCCTGGACGACGCCCCGGTCGTGCCCCGGACACGGCCCCCGCACCCCGTGCCGCTGCCCGAGCACGGGGTCGGACTGCGGGCCGCGCTGGGGGAGTTCACCGAGCGCTGGGAACCGGGACTGTCGGCCGCCGCCGGACCGCGCTACCTCGGCTTCGTCACCGGCGGTGTGACCCCCGCGGCCCTTGCCGGGGACTGGGTGACGGCGGCCGTGGACCAGAACGCCACATCGTCGTTGGACGCCACGGCTCAGCACCTCGAACGCGAGACGATCGGCTGGCTGCGTGACCTCTTCGGGCTGTCCGACAGCCATGAGGGAGCGTTCGTCAGCGGTGCCACCATGTCCAACACCGTCGGGCTGGCCGTCGCCCGCGAATGGCTCGGCGAGCGGCTCGGCGTCTCGCCCGCCGAGGACGGGGTCGGCGCTCTGGGAGCAGTGCGTGTGCTGTCGGGCAGCCCGCACTCGAGCGTGGCCAAGGGCCTGTCGATGCTCGGCCTGGGCCGCGCCGCCCTCCGCACGGTGCCCACCCTCCCCGGCCGCGAGGCCATCGACCCGGAGGCCCTGGAGCAGGCACTGCGGGAGGCGGACGGGCCCCGCATCGTCGTGGCCAACGCGGGCACGGTCAACACCGTCGACTTCGACGACCTGCGGGCCATCGCGGCGCTGCGGGAACGCCATGACTTCTGGCTCCACGTGGACGCCGCGTTCGGTGCCTTCGCCGGGCTGTCCCCGGACCACGCGCACCTGGTCGACGGCCTGGACCTGGCCGACTCGATCTGTGTGGACCTGCACAAGTGGCTGAACGTGCCGTACGACAGCGCGGTGCAGTTCACCCGCCGCCGGGACCTTCAGGTCCGCGTCTTCCAGAATGCCGCCGCCTACCTGGGCCCCTTGGGTGACACCCCCGACTTCGTCCATCTCACCCCCGAGAACTCCCGGCGCCTGCGCGCGCTCGCGGCCTGGTTCGCCCTGCGTGCCTACGGGCGTGACGGACACCGCGAGATCGTGGAGCGCTGCGTGGACTGCGCGCACACCGTCGGGCGGGCCGTCGAGGCCCTCGACGGCCTACGGCTCCTCGCGCCGGTCCGGCTGAACGTCGTCTGCTTCACCCTGACGGAGAACCCCACCACCGAACGCCTCGCCACGCTCGCCGACGCGCTGGCCGGAGAGGTCTTCCTGACACCCACGGTCCACGCCGGACTGCCCGCGCTCCGGGCGGCCTTCAGCAACTGGCGCACGACCGACGAGGACGCCCGGCTGATTATCGAGGCACTGGAAGCCGCGGTCCGTTCGTTGCGGTAGTGCCTGCGTGCCTTCCTTCTGTGGGACGGAGGTCAGGACACGTCGCGGTGGATGGCCACCACCGCGGCGTCGTCGCCCAGATGGCCCTGGACGTGGGCCATCAGATCCTCGCGCAATTCCCGCATGAAGGCCTCGGGACTGTCCCGGTCCCAGCCCGCCGCCCGTTCGGTGAGCGGGAAGAAGACACCGTCGGCGTCGCGGGCCTCGATGACCCCGTCGGTGTAGAGCAGCAGCAGATCACCCGCCTCGAAGTCGAACGTCTCGTCCTCGTAGTCGTCCGGTTCGTCGAGCCCGCCCAGCGCGCCCAGACCGATGGGCAGATGGCTCACTCCCGGCCGGAGCGTGCTGACCCGGTTGCGGCGGATCAGCAGCGGCGGCGGGTGGCCGCAGGAGATCAGGCGGACCACGGGTTCGTCGTCCGGGAGGTCCAGCAGGATGGCGGTCGCGAAGGATTCGTTGTCGTCCGGTTCACTCGTGCTGCGCCACTGCGTGGTGTCCCAACGCACCGCGCCGTCCAGATGGACGGCGAGACGGGCCAGCGTGGCCTGCCGGTGGGCGGCGGCGCGAAACGCCCCGAGCAGCAGGGCGGCGTGGCTGATCGCGGCCAGGCCCTTGCCGCGGACGTCACCGATGAGCAGGCGAGTGCTTCCGCTCGCCGTGCGCGCCGCCGCGTACAGGTCGCCGCCCATCTCGGCCTCGGCTTCGGCGGGCAGATAGAGACAGACGATGCGGAGCGGGCCGCTGCGGCGGGGCAGCGGCTGCAGAAGGACGTGCTGGGCGACCTCGGCCACGGACTTCACCCGGTACAGTTCCCGCTCCCGGCGGTCCCGCACCAGACAGAAGACGACCAGCAGCGTCGAGACGACGATCAGCGCGGCGACCTGCGCCTGGATATTAGCGGTGCCGATCACTCCTCTCGCCCCGCCGATCACCAGCTGTGCCACGACCGTGAGCACACCGACCAGTGCCGTCAGGCGCGCGCCCGCGAACGCCACCGTGATCGCGGGGGCCGCGACCAGCAGCGGGCCGAGATGGATGTGCCGCGGAGCCAGGATGTCGACCACACAGACCGCGACGATCAGCCCGAGCGGGATCACCACCAGCGCGGGCGCGTGGCCCGGCTGCCAGGTGTGGCGGACGTGCGTCAGTGGCCGAAAGGACACCTCTTCAGTCTGCCATCTGCCTCCGTCCCCGCCCGGCACGCCGTGATCGTCCGTGTCTCCTTGTCACGGTCGCCGCATACCCCGGAGGGCCGGGAGCGGGGAAGTGGAACATTGAGGTCCCGGGGGGCAGCCTGGACTCATGCGGTGGCTTTTCCGCTCAGCCCCACGACCGGGAACGAGCGCCTGCAGCCGGGTCCTCTTCACACTCGGCCAGTGCGTACCGTTCGCGATCGCCCTGCTGGTGGTGGCCATCGAATTCTCACCCGCACACGTTCTGTACACGGGCCCTCTGCTCACCGCGACGCCGGCGCTGGCCGCGGTGACGATGGGGCCCCGCGGCACCGTCTCGGCCGTGGCCGTCGCCCTGGCCGTCAGTGTGGCCACCGCGACCCACAATGACGCGTGGGGCACCCAGCAGGTCTACACCAATTTCCTGGCCCTCTTCCTGGTGTCCGTGGCCGGTGTCACGACGAGCAGTGCCGTGCGGACGCGCAGGCAGAGCGAGCTCGACCAGGTCCGCCGGATCGCCGCGGCGGCGCAAGAAGTCATCCTGCGGCCGGTACCCGTCCGGCTGGGCCCGCTCCGGGCGGCCAGCATGTACCTCGCGGCCGAGGCGGGGGCGCGGATCGGCGGTGATCTGTACGAGGCCGTGCAGACCCGCTACGGCGTCCGGATGATCGTGGGGGATGTGCGGGGCAAGGGGCTGCCCGCCGTGCGCGCGGCCGCGGCCGTCCTCGGCGCGTTCCGGGAGGCCGTGCACTACGAGGACGACCTGGTGGAGGTCATGAACCACTGCGCCGCCGCGCTGCGCCGGGAATGCGCCGTACCGGGTGCGTTCGATCAGGAAGCCGTGGTGGAGGGTTTTGTCACCGCTGTCGTGGTCCAGGTGCCGGACGGGCCCGTGGTCGAAGTGGTCAACCGTGGCCATCCCCCTCCGCTGGTGCTGCACCGGGGCAGGGCCCGGGCATTGACACCGGCTTCCGCGCTGCCGCCGCTGGGCCTGGAAGACTTCATCACCGGTTTTCCCGGCCAGGCGGAAAGCTATCCGTTCGTGCCCGGTGACCGTCTGCTGTTGCACACCGACGGCGTCATCGAGGCCCGCAATCGGGACAACGACTTCTTCCCTTTGCCCGAGGTGATGGAAGCGGTATCCGCCCCCACTCCGCGGGAATTTCTGGAACAGCTGCACCAGGCGCTGGTCCGGCACACGGACGGTGCGCTGGAGGACGATGTGGCGATGCTCCTCATCGAACGGGACCGGGGCGAGGAAGAAGCCGGCACGTAACACGGTGACCCAAATGCCCGAGGTCGGCCGCAATTGCGGTCCATAAGCCGCCCTTTGGGGCCCCGCTGCCGATTCCCCAGTAAGTTGATCAAGGGTGATAGGGCCGCCACGCTGCGCGAGCGCACACAAGTGGACCCACTCGTTCCGTGGTAACGATCTTATTAAGTAAAGCTCATAAAGTTACCCAGGATTGGAATAGACCTTTACTGTCGCCGCCTCCAAGTCCCCTACCGTCAAGGGAAGTTGATTGTTTCCCGAGTGACGCTCGCGGCTTCATAGGAATCATGCTCAACATTTCAGCCCGTCAAACATCCCTGTTTGACGGGCTGTTCGTTCTGGCACACTTCCGGCCACCCACAACTCCCCCACGGAAATGAGGTGTGGCCTTGTCCGGTCGCAGAAGACAGGCGCAGCAGCGAAGACGAAAACGCGGCATACTCATCGCCGCGGTCGCCGTCACCACCGGAGCACTCATCGGAACGGCGGCGCTCGGTGGCGTCTTCGACAACGAGCCGTCCCGGCCGCAGGCCGCAGCCGCCCGGACGGTGGCCGACGGCCCGGCTCCGGCCCCCGCGCACGACAGGACACCGGAACCGGTGACCCGAATACCCGACGACGACCCCACACGCGGCCTGGTCCACAAGGGCTTGCGCCCGGCGCCCAAGGGCGACCGTTGCGTCGGCGTCCTGCGGACCGCCGACGGTCGTTGCACACACGGCCCCGACAAGCCGCCCAAGGGCGTGGACATCACCAAGGACACGCCACCCGCCGCGAAGACACAGGACACGGCCGGAACACCGGACCGCCCCGACACCGGCAAGGCGAACCGGGGACAGCCGGCCGCCGGCACCACCGCCTCCGTCGACGCCCGCCAGGCGGGCACCGCCGCCACCAGGACGCCTCCCGCCGCCCCCACGCGGCGGACCGGGGACGCGAAGGCGGCACCGGCCGGTCAGACGGTGCAGTGCGACGGTGACGGCAGCACCGGCAACCGCGTGCAGGTCGTGTACGTCCACGCCCCCGGCAACGACCGGTACGCCGAGTACCTGGCCTCGTTCCGCAAGTGGGCCGCCGACGCCGACACCATCTACTTCGCCAGCGCCCAGGAGACCGGCGGCGTACGGCACATCAGATACGTGACCGGCGCGGACTGCGCCCCGTCCGTCCTCAACGTCGAGGTGCCGAGCTCGGCACTGGCCGAGTTCGGCGCGATGAACTCCGCGCTCGCGGCGAAGGGCTTCGACCGGCGCGACCGCAAGTACATGATCTTCGCGGACGCCAAGGTCTACTGCGGTATCGGCACCTTCAGCGGTGACGAGCGGCCCGGTGCCGCCAACCTCAGCAACTTCGGCCCCTCCTACGGCCGTACGGACGCCGGGTGCTGGGGCGGCTCGACCGCCGCGCACGAACTGGGGCACAACCTCGGAGCGGTGAACAACAGCGCCCCGAACACCAGCCGCGCCGCGCACTGCACCGACGAGTGGGACGTCATGTGCTACTCGGACGCGCCGTACTACCCCGCCATGCGCGACGTCTGCCCCGAGCGGGGCCACGACGAGCGCCTGGACTGCAAGCACGACGACTACTACCACACCAGTCCACAGCCGGGCAGTTACCTGGCCACCCACTGGAACGTCGCGAACAACCAGTTCCTGATGACCGGGGGCGGCACCAGGCCGGACCCCGAACCGAGCCCCACGCCGACGCCGAAACCCACCGGCAGCAGCGGACCGTCGACGGGCCCCGTCCCGGTCGTCGGACAGCTGACGTCCGACTCGGCCGTGGTCAGCTGGCCCGCCGCCCCCTCCGCCGCCTGGTACGGGCTGCTGCTGAACGGCAGCCACGCGGGCTGGGTGCAGACCAACTCGGCGCGCATCCACCACCTGCGGCCCGACACCGACTACACGGTCGCCGTCATGGTCCGCGACCAGGCCGGACGCGACGCCCGGCCCGGCCGCACGGTCTCCTTCCGCACCCCGCCCGTGGGCAGCACCACCACCAAGCCCGGCACGCGCTACACGCTGACCAACGGGCACACCGGACTGGCGGCCGAGATCTGGGGCGGCAAGACCGCGGACGGCACCGTCCTGGTCGCCTCCCAGCCCAACGGCTTCACACCGCAGCAGTGGTACCTGGACGACGCCGGCGGTGGTGTGCGGCTGCGCTCGGTCGCGTCCGGCAAGTGCCTGCAGCTCGGCGGGGACGCGCACCCCGGCCAGTGGGTCGCCCAGCGGCCCTGCTCCGGCAGCGCCGCCCAGCAGTGGCAACTGACCAAGTCGGGCGACGGTCTGCGCCTCACGGCCCGGGGCAGTTCCCTCGTCCTGGGCGTCGGCAAACGGCCCTACTACGGGGCCTGGCTGCTCGAGCTCCAGAAGCCCGACAGCTCCGGCTACCAGGCATGGTCCCTGCGGAAGTCCGCCTGAACCAACCCCGGGTGGCAGGGGTTCGTGCGGGCCCCTGCCACCCTCCCCCCTCACATCGGAGCCATACCCTCATGCCCGATCGCCGCTCCACGGCAGCGGCCGCCACTGCCACGGCACTGCTGCTCCTGGGCCCCGCCGCAACGGCACACGCCCACGGCGACACCATCCATCTGACCGTCACCGGCGTGTCCGCCGGTCACCCCACCACCAAGGCCACCTGGGAGGACGACGGCCACCCCGTGAACGAGAAGGTCGCCGGCACCCTCGCCGCGACCTCGGCCGACGGCACCACGCTCGGCCCCTGGCGCCTGGTACCCGTACCCGGACAGCCCGGAACGTTCACCACCGCCGAGGCACTGCCCGCCGGCGACTGGACCCTCACGGCACAGACCGCGTTTCCGGCACTCGGCCGCACCGCATCACGGGCCGAGGTGACCGCGGCATCCCTGGCGCACCCCACCGGCGCACCGGCCGGACCGCCCGCCCCCTCGCGAGCGCCCTCCGCCGCGCCCGCGCCCGCCGGGGCACCCGCGCCGGCATCCGCATCCGACGGCGGACGGGCGCCCGGAGCCGTGACCCTCGGCGTCACCGCCCTGGCCCTCGTCGCCGTCGGCATACCAGCCGCGTTCTGGCTGCGGCGCCGCCGCTCCCACCACAACGCCTGACCGGCACCCGACCACACACCTCACCGATACCCGAACGACAGAGGAACCCCCCATGCTCGGATCCCTTAGGCCCGCCCGTACACCGGGCCGCAGGAAGACCCTTCTCTCCACGATGGCCGCCGTCCTGTCCGGCGGACTCCTGCTGGGCATCGCCCCCGAGGCCCAGGCAGCGGCCACCGGCACCGTCACCGGCGGACAGGGCAACTTCCAGACCGTCAACCAGCGTTCCCAGCCCTCCCTGTCCTCCAACGTCATCGGCACCTCACGGGTCGGCGACCGCGTCTCGATGTCCTGCCGCACCACCGGCGACGTCGTCGAGAACAACTCCCGCTGGATCTGGTCCGGCACCTTCTACATCGCCGACGCCTTCATCCGCGAGGACACCGGCGGGCTGCCGGTCTGCTCCACCAGTCGGCCCGCCGCACAGAAGCAACTGAACATCGGCATGCAGAAGCAAGTACGTGACCAGTGGTGCTGGGACGCCTCCGGCCTGACCATCGCCAACTACTGGGGCTACACCAACTACAACCAGTACGACTTCTGCCGACTGGCCGCCCAGGGCAACAGCCAACTGGACTGCAACAACCGCCCCGCCACCCTGGGCGACATGGCCAACGGCCTGCGCAACATGGGCTTCCGCAACAGCGGCACCGACCTGTACCGCAACGCCTCCTTCGGCGAGACCCAGAGCGAGATCGCGAACGGGCGCCCCTTCGCCGTCCGCATCGGCTGGACCTCCGGCGGCGGCCACATGAACGTCATCTACGGCTACGACAGCACCAGCAACATGGTCGCCGTCGGCGATCCCTGGCCCAGCACGCAGACGTACACCTGGTGGAACTACTCCTCCTACTCCGGAAACAACTCCTTCCGGTGGACCCACTCGCGCATCGGCATCCACAGCTAATCCGCATCCACGGCCAGAGGAGAAAAACCACCATGCACCGTACGACCCGACGCGCCGCCACCCTGCTTGCGGCCGCCACCGTCGCCACCCTCTGCGGAATCGTTCCCGCGCAGGCCGCCGACGGACCCGCCCTGTCCAGCCCGCCCGCCGCGACCGACTACGCCGCCGCCCAGAAGGTGCTGGGTTCCGGCAAGGTCCACGACACCGTTTCGCGCTTCCTGACGGCCGCCGAACAGCAGCGGACCCCGGCCGCCGGCGCGGACGGCGGCACAGCGGGCGCCCCGCGCGGCCTGGCCCCCGCCGCCGCGCCCGGCTTCGACCTCAAGAAGCCGGTCCCGCTCTACGAACTCGCACCCGAGTTCGTCACCGGCAAGACCAAGCCCACGGCCGGGTCGGCCCTGCGGCTGTCCTACCTCGCCTCCCGCGTCTCGGCGGCCAACGGCCGCCAGGCCGCCGTCCTGCTCGCACCGGGGAAGCCGGGGGGACCGGGGAAGGGCGCCAAGGACTGGCAACTGGCCGGCATCCGCGACGGCGACACGGACATCAGCGCCGCCGAACGCGGCACCGACCAGGCGCGAACCTTCATGGAGCCGCAGATCCACGGCTGGTACCGGCTGACCGGCAACGGCTCCGTCGAGCCGCTCAACAAGGAGGCCCGCACGGCCCTCCAGGGCAAGCCGCGCGTCACCCTCGCCGCGTACCAGAGACTCGTCGCCGAGCGCTACGGCGACAAGCAACCCGGCTCGTCCTACGACCGCAAGGGTCTCGCCGGCGGTTACGCCCTCGCCGGCGACCAGCCCGCCACCGAGCCCTCCCGCGCGTCCGCCCCGTGGCTCCCCGCCGCCTCCGGCGCGGCCGTGCTGGCGGCAGGCAGCGCGGGGGTCCTCCACCTGCGCCGCCGACGCCGCTCGGCCTGACCCCCATCGCGCCCGTCGGGCCGGTCCCCCAGCGGGGGACCGGCCCGACGGGCGGCACAGGCACGGGCGCGACCGGCACTTCGTGCGCTCTCCGTTGGTCCTCCGCGTCCCTTCCAGCCTCCGCGCGCTCGTATCGACGACGCAGGAGCTGGGCATCGCATCCTTCACGTCACTCACCGCGAAGGAGCCCTCATGGCCGTCAGCAGATCATGGGTGTGCGCTGTCGTACTGGCAGCCCTCACCGCTTTCGGCACGACCGTGCCGGCCACGGCTTCGCCCTCCGGCGGGTCCGACGGGCCGTTCGTGCATGTGCAGTGCCACGGGACGGAGTCGGTCACCTATCACCCGGGAGTCACCCTCGCGCCCCGGAAGATCGACATCACGACCGATGGCCGGTTCGGCTCCTGCGTCGACAGTCAGGGCAAGGTGACGAGCGGGTCCTACGGGGAGCGGTTCACCGTCTTCGCCGGCTGCAACGACCTCCTCGACGGATTCGAGGACGAGCGGACCTTCACCTGGAACACCGGCGACACCAGCGTCCTGAAGGCCACCGGCAGCAGCACCGCCGTGGCCGGCCAGGTGGTCACGACGATCAAGGGAACGGTGACACAGGGCCGCTTCCGTGGCCGGACGGTGGTGCAGGTCGTCACGATTCCCCAGCCGGACCTGGTGCGATGCCTCACCACCGGACTCACCGGCGCGACGGGAGTGACGACGCTCGCCATCACCTGAGGCCGCTCGCGTTCTTGGCCCCCGGGCCGTCAACGACTGTGCTCGAACCACCGAACGATGGCCTCGGCGGCCTGGTGCATGCCGCCCTGGCCGAAGCGGTCCGTCAGGCCCCGGGCTCGGCCCGGCGTGAGGCCGAGTCCGGCGGTCAGTTCCGCCAGACGGCTCGTCAGCCGGGCTCGTGGATGCCGCTCGTCGGACACCTCACGCACGATGCGGCTGATCGCCTGCGAGACCGCGGGCGTGGGAGCGCGGTCGTCGACAGGCAGGCCGATGTCCGCCCAGCCCAGGCACGCGTCACAGTAACCGTTCCGGCAGAGCAGGCGGGCCTGCGCGGGCTGACTGTCGTTGGCGGCCGGTAGCCACAGGGTGGGTACGCCGGTCGCCGCGGCGTCGTAGATATTGCCGAGGCCCGAGGTCATGCAGGCGTACGCGGCGGTGCCCATGAGCTCGAGCATCGTGGCGTGATCGTAGGTTCCGACGTCCGGGTCGTCGAGCCCGGCGGCGACGGTCCGGCTCGCCGCCACGACGAGGGACAGGCCGGCGGGCACGCTCGCGCGGACGGCCGTGAGCATGAGGCGTGCGTAGGCGACGGCGTCGTCCGGCAGCCAGTACGGATTGTGCAGACCGCCCAGATCGACCAGGACGTGCCGACCGGGTTGCCACTCGGGGCCGCGGGTGATGGCGGGAGGAATGATCACGGCGCGTCCGCGCAGTGCCGGGTCGGCGGCGACGCGCTCCCGCACCCCGAAGAAATCCTGGGCGAGATACAGCACCGCTTCATGAGCCACGTCCGGAACGGCGGGCCAGTACCAGGTGAGCGCATCGTAGACGGCCACGTCGAACCCGGCGCGCAGGGCCGACTCGGCCATCTCGAAATCCATGGCCGTGACGAACACGTCATACCGCGGTGCCAGATCCCGCAGGAGGGCGCGCAGTTCGTCCGGTGACCGGCCGGTCGTGTCGTGGACGGCGTGGTAGGGCGGCTCTTCTTGCAGGTCCAGGGTGTGCCCGCCGCCGATGTAGGCCAGCCTTTCGCAGCCGGGTGCGAGTTCCGCGGCGAGGATCGACATGGCCGCCGCCGGCCCGAAGCCGAAGGGCTGGGCATTGAGGAGCAAGCGTGGTGCGGCGGCGGCGTGGTGACCGCCGTGCGGGCGAGCGGGCATGGCATCACGCCTCGGGATGTCGCGGAGCCTGGTGGCCCTACGATTCTGGCGCGCGCCGCTCCGGCTGGCTACGCTGTGGTGGCAAGCCGTGACTCGACGGCGGCGCGTCGGCTCGACCCGGGAGGGTGATGAGCACGCCGGAGACGGGAACGCTGGCGGTAGCGGGCGCCAGGCTTCACTTCGAAGTGCGAGGCGCGGGCCCGCTCCTGTTGCTCATCCCCGGCGGCAACTCCGACGCCGCCGTCTTCGATCCCATGGCCGCCGCACTCGCCGAGGACCACCGCGTCCTGACCTACGATCCGCGCGGCAACTCACGCAGTCCGCTCGACGGGCCGCCCGTCGACCAGCGGCTCGACGTCCACACCGACGACGCGTATCGCCTGCTCGGCCACGTGGCCGCGGCGGGGGAGTCCGTGCAGGTGTTCGGCAGTTGTTCGGGTGGGCTCGTCGCGCTCGAACTCGCCGTCCGGCACCCCGACCGCATCCGGTCGGCCGTCGTGCACGAACCGCCCGCGTTGGCGGTGCTGCCGGACGCCGCGGCCCTCTCGGTGTTCATCGACGATGTCCACGAGACCTTCCGCCGTGCCGGCGTCGCGGCGGCGATGCGAAAACTCAACGCCCTCTTCGGTGGCCGCCCCGCGCCGGTGCTCCCTCAGGCCCACGACAACACCGCCTTCTTCCTCGCCCACACGATGCGGCCGTTCACGCGTGTCGTGCCCGACTTCGCGGCAGTGGCTGCGGCGGCGGGGCGGATCGCGGTGGCGGGAGGACGCGCGTCGAGCACGCAGGTCATCTGCCGTCCGGCGGCCGTCCTCGCCGAGCGGATCGGCCGGGAACTGACGGAGTTTCCCGGCGGTCACATCGGCTACGCGACATGGCCGGTCGAATTCGCCGAGCGGCTCGTCGGGGTGTTCGCGGCCATGCCCGCGCCCGGGGGCGTTCCGGAGCCCGCCGAGGCCCGGGAGACGTAGCGGGGCCGGGCTGTGTCAGTCCAGGCAGAATTCATTGCCCTCAGGGTCGGTCATCACGAGGAAGCCGGCGCTCATCGGGGGAGCGGGCTCGTCGCGGCGTACCCGCTTCGCTCCCAGTGCGACGAGCCGTTCGCACTCGGCCTCCAGTGCCGCCATCCGCTCCTCTCCCTGTAGTCCGGGAGCCGCGCGGACGTCGAGGTGGACGCGATTCTTGGCGGTCTTGTCCTCCGGCACCTGCTGGAAGAACAGGCGTGGGCCCTGTCCGTCGGGGTCCTCGATGGCCGATTTCGTGTTGCGCTGTTCCTCCGGCACGCCGAGCCGGGCGAGGAAGTCGTCCCAGGCTGCCAGCGGGTCGGCGCCCTCGGGCAGATCGACCCCGGGCGGGCCGGGGTGGACGTAGCCGAGGACGTCGCGCCAGAAGGACGACAGCGCTCGCGGGTCATGGGCGTCGAAGGTGACCTGGATGTGGCGGCTCATCGGATTGCTCCGTTCATGGCGGGATTCAGGTGCGGGGAGAAGTCGCGCAGCAGACGGACCTCGGACAGATGGTGGATCAGCGCGCGGTGGATATGCGACATCTGGTCGGGTATGGGCCCGTCGGAAGGGGGCTTTTCCTCGCGGATCGGTCCCCTCCGTCCGCCCGGTTGCGGGCGGCCGGGTTCAGCCGGAACATCCAGGGTCTGCGCAAATATGGCTAGTTTTCGTCTTGTGGTTCTGCCGTACAGCCCTGGTTTCGCGCGCCCTAAGGTTAGGCTAACCTTCGCTCCGTGAACGTTGCTGAAGAGACCTCCGACGCCAGGCGTGCCCACGGTCATGAGCTGTCGGCCATGGGTGTCACCGTGGCGTACGAGGGCGTCGACGTCGTGCACGACGCGTCGTTGACGCTGCGGCCCGGCGAGGTGACCGTCCTCGTGGGGCCGAACGGCAGCGGGAAATCGACGCTTCTGCGTACGCTCGCGCGGCTGCAGCGACCCCGGACCGCCACCCTCGTCATCGATGCCGACACCGACGGCCTCGCGCTGTCCCCCCGCGAGTTCTCACGCCGCGTGGCCCTGCTGACCCAAGGGCGCCCCACCCCCAGCGGGCTGACGGTGCGCGACGTCGTCGAGTTCGGCCGCTACCCGTACCAGGGCCGTTGGGGCAAGGCGGACCCGGGGGGCCGGGCCGCTGTGGACCGCGCGCTCGCCATGACGGGCATCGAGGAACTCGCCGAACGCGGCGCCGAGCACCTCTCCGGAGGACAGCTCCAGCGCGTGTGGCTCGCCGGCTGCCTCGCGCAGGAGACCGGCGTACTGCTCCTCGACGAGCCGACGACCTACCTCGACCTGCGGTATCAGGTCGAGCTTCTCGACCTCATGCGCGACCTGGCGGACGACCACGGCATCGCCGTCGGCGCCGTCCTGCACGACCTCGACCAGGCCGCGGCCGTCGCCGACCGGATCGCGCTGCTCCACAAGGGGCGGATCGTCGCCGACGGCCTCCCCGAGGACGTCCTGACACCCCAGCGACTCACCGACACGTACGGCATCCCCATCGAGGTCGACCACGACCCCACCACGGGCCGGCTGCGCACCCGCGCGATCGGCCGGCACCACGCACGTAACGAAAGGCTCAGCACCACCTCATGAGACGCCTCCTCCTCACCGCTGCCGCCACCGCCGCGGCCCTCGCCCTGACCGCCTGCGGAACGACCGAGCCCGCCGCGGACGACGCGAAGAAGAAGACCGCCGAGCCCATCACCCTCACCGACGTGAAGGGCGCGAAGGTCGAGCTCGACGGCCCGGCCAAGAAGGTCGTCGGCACCGAGTGGAACGTCGTCGAGAGCCTGGTCTCGCTGGGCGTCGCCCCCGCCGGCGTCGCCGACGTCAAGGGCTACAAGACCTGGAACACCGCGGTCCCGCTCAAGAACGACCCCAAGGACATCGGCACCCGCGGTGAGCCGAGCACGGACACCATCGCCGCCCTGTCGCCGGACCTCATCGTCGCCACCGACGACCTCAAGCCGGCCGTCGTGAAGCAGCTGCGCAAGGTCGCCCCGGTCCTGGAGGTGCGTGCCGCCGACGCCTCCGACCCGATCGGGCAGATGACCAAGAACCTCGACCTCATAGCCAAGGCCACCGGCACCACGCAGCAGGCGGAGAAGCTCAAGAAGGACTTCCAGGCGAAGCTGGGCGAGGGCAAGAAGGCGCTCGCCGACGCCGGTCACGGCGGGGCGAAGTACGCCTTCGCCGACGGTTACGTCGTCTCCAACCAGGTCTCGATCAGGCCGTTCACGAGCGGTTCGCTGATCGGAGCGGTCAACGAGAAGCTCGGTCTGAAGAACGCCTGGACCGTCGAGGGCGACAAGAGCTACGGGCTCGGCTCCACCGACGTCGAGGGCCTCACCAAGCTCGACGACGACGTGCAGTTCGCCTACATCGGCAGCGACGGCGACAAGAACAGCACGCCGTTCGACGGTGTCCTGGCGAAGGACTCCGCGTGGACGTCGCTGCCGTTCGTGGAGAAGGGCAACGTCCACCGGCTGCCCGACGGCATCTGGATGTTCGGCGGCCCCCAGGCGATGGGCAAGTACGTCGACTCCGTCGTCGAGGCCCTGAAGAAGAAGTAGCACCATGACCGTCACCGCCTCACCTCCCGCAACCCGTCCGCCGGCGGCCGCCTCCCGGACGGGCGCGGCCACGGCGGTGGCCGTTCTGGTCCTCCTCCTCGTGGGCCTCGCGCTCGCCGACATCACGCAGGGCACGGCCGCGGTGGGCGCCCCCGAAGTCTGGAAGGCGCTCACCGGCCGGGCGGACCCGGGCGACGCGTCCGTCGTCATCTCCTCCCGGCTGCCGAGGATGGCCGCGGGGCTGCTCGTCGGCGTCGTACTCGGCATGGCGGGCGCCGCCCTCCAAGCGGTCAGCCGCAACGTACTCGCCTCGCCCGACACCCTCGCGGTCAACGCCGGTTCCTATCTGGCCCTCGGCCTGGTCTCGGTCACCGGCGTCTCGCTCCCCCTCTTCGCGCACTCCGGCGTCGCGTTCGTCGGCGGCCTCGCGGCGGCGGCCGTCGTGCTCGGCCTGTCCGGCCTGGGCACGGGCGCCGTACGGCTCGTCCTCGCCGGCAGCTCCCTCACCCTCGGCCTGACCGCCGTCACCGAAGGGCTGCTCCTGCTGTTCCCCCAGCAGACCGAGGGCCTCTTCCAGTGGAACCAGGGCAGCATCGCCCAGCACGGGTTCGACGCCGTGCTCCAGATGACGCCGGTCGGCATCATCGGGCTCGTCGGGCTGCTGCTCGTCGCCCGTCGCGTCGACGCCCTGGCGCTCGGCGACGACGCCGCCCGGGGCCTGGGCGTCCCCGTCCGCGGCACCCGGATCACGGTGGTGGTGCTCGCGACGCTGCTCTCCGCGGCCGCCGTCACGCTCGCCGGCCCGATCGGCTTCGTCGGCCTGTGCGCTCCCGCCCTCGTCCGCCCCGTGGCCCGCAGGCTCCGCGCGTTCACCCGCGCGCGTGCGAGCATTCCGGTCGCGGGCCTGGCCGGTGCGGTGCTGGTCCTCGGCTCGGACGTGCTCCTGCGCGCCTTCGTGCCGGCGGACGTCGCCGTCGCCGTGCCGACGGGCGTCGCCACCTGCGTCGCCGGCGCCGTGCTCCTGATCGTGATGGCCACCCGGGTCAAGGACACCGCCGGAGCCACCGCGACCGAACGTCTGCGCATCAGGAGCAGGGCCGTCTTCCTCGCGACCACAGCCGTACTGGCGGTGGCTCTCGTCGGCGTGATGATCGCCGCCGTGCTGCTGGGCGACAGCAAACTGCTGCTGGGCGACGTGGTGAACTGGGCCCAGGGCAGGGCCGGCCGGACCGTCGGCTTCGTCCTCGACACCCGGGTGCCCCGGGTCCTCGCTGCGCTCCTCGCGGGCGCGGCGCTCGCCCTGGCCGGGACGCTCGTCCAGGCCGTGACCCGCAATCCGCTCGCGGAGCCCGCCACCCTGGGCGTCTCCGGCGGGGCCTCCCTCGGCGCCGTGCTCGTCGTGACGACGGTGCCGTCGGTCGGCTCGTGGGGAATCGCCGGAGCCGCGTTCGCGGGTGCCGCGGTCATCTCCGTCGTCGTCTTCGGACTCGCGGCGCGGGGCGGTTTCCAGCAGAACCGGCTCGTCCTCGTCGGGTTCGGCGCCGCCACCGGGACCTCCGCCCTGATCAGCCTGCTCATCGTCCTCACCGACCCGTTCAACGCGACGAAGGCCCTCACCTGGCTGTCGGGCTCCACCTACGGGCGGACCCTGCCGGACGTGGCGCCGCTCGCGGCCGTACTCGCCGTAGGTCTGCTCGTCGCGGTGCTCAGCCGCACCGAACTCGACCTCCTGGCGCTGGACGAGGACACCCCCCGGCTCCTGGGGCTCGACCTGGCACGCGGGCGCCTGGCCTTCCTCCTGCTGGGCGTCCTGCTCAGCGCCACCGCCGTGGCAGCCGCGGGCCTGATCGGCTTCGTGGGTCTGGTGGCACCGCACGCGGCCCGGGCCCTGGTCGGCCGTCGGCACGCCCGGGTGGTCCCGGTCTCGGTGCTGCTGGGCGCCCTGCTCGTCTGCACCGCGGACCTGGTGGGACGAACCGTGATCGCGCCGGCCCAGCTGGGCGCCGGACTGATGACCGCGGTGATCGGCACGCCGTACTTCCTGTATCTGCTCATGCGCGGCCGCCGGTAGGACGCGTACGCCCTCGCTCACGCACGCCGAGGCGCCGGGAACCCGCTTCGGGTTCCCGGCGCCTCGGCGTTCAGGCATGCTCCGTGCGCGCCATGGCGCGCATGCCTGGGGGCCTTCGAGTGGCAGTACCGGGTTTCGGGCCGGTGATCCGCACACGACCGCTTCCCGGCCAAGTTCCGCTTGCGCACTACCGAGGCTCCGGGGGCCTGGCTAGCGTCACCTCCCGTAGCAGTCGAACTCTCGTCAGGGGAAGGAGCTCACCATGAGGATCCACTCACGTATCGCGGCGGTCGGGACAGCTCTCGCCATCGCGGGCGGAGGGATGATCGGCGCGGTGCCGGCTTCCGCTTCGAGCACGACCGCTGATCTCTCCTGCGACGCGTGGCGGTACCAGCGAGGCGCCAGTGGACGCCATGGCGCGTCGATCACGTGCCACGGCAGTTCGTTCACCGGGTTTGTCATTTGCCACAAGCCCGACGGTTTCCTGTACGGCAAGCTCGGAAACCGTGCCCGCTCGGGTGGCACGTCGACCGCCTGGTGCGATGTCAACGCCGAGGCCATCGACGCCGGGGCGTTCCCCAACTGATCGCACCACAGAGCCAGGCACCCGCGTGGCCGCGCTTCCGTCCAACACCCCCTGGCCGCAGGGGTGCGTCAGGTGAGGAGCGCCGCCGTGCACTCCTCGGCGAGGTCCTCCGCGTGACCGGGGAGGGCCTCGCCCGCCCGTAGGTGGCGGCGGACGAGCGAGAGCGGCAGATCGATCACGGCGAGGGAGACGCGTTCCCGGGCCGCGGTGTCCGTGGCGCCCAAGGCGGTGGCCAGGCCCGCGACCGCGTCCCGCACCCGCCGGTGGCCGCGGTCGGCGCGGTCGGCCTGCTCGCCGGGCCACTCGGCGCGGCCGAAGTCCCGGGCGCCGTAGAGGAGCAGGGCGGCCTCCTGTGGATGCGCGCGGCTCCAGGCGACGACGTGGCGCGCTGCCGCGCTCCCCGCCCGCCGGGGGTCGGTCTCACCTTCGAGGGCAGCGAACCAGCCCTCCTGGAAGTGTTCGACCGTCCGCAGCCACACCTCGGCCAACAGTACGGTCCGCCCGGCGAAGCGGTGGTACACCGAACCGCTCGGAGCCCCGACCTCCTTCGCGACCGCGGACATCGTCACACCGGCCGGCCCGGAGGCCGCGGCGAGCCGTACGGCGGCGTCGAGGAGCTGGGCGAGGTCGAAACGGGGTGGTCGGGCCATGAATCAGAGAGTACTCTCCACAATATTAGAGAGGGCTCTCTATATTGTGTGGTGAGACGGAGGAACCATGGACGTCCACAACGTGCACGAGCGCGTGTTGCCCGTGACGGAGCGTGAGGCGGGTGCGCTGATCGACGGCCTCGCGAGCGAAGGCGACCGGCTGTGGCCGCGCGGCCCCTGGCCGCCGATGGAGTTCGACCGGCCTCTCGGGCCGGGGGCGACCGGCGGTCACGGCCCCGTCCGCTACAGCGTCGCCGCCTATGTCCCCGCCACGTGGGTCCGCTTCACCTTCACCGGGCCGCGCGGGTTCCACGGCTTCCACGAATACGCCGCCCTGCCCGCCGGTGACGGACGCACCGTTCTGCGCCACACCCTCTCCATGGCCGCCCGCGGCCCGGCCCGCCTCGCCTGGCCGCTCTTGTGGCGCCCGCTCCACGACGCGTGTCTGGAGGACAGCCTCGACCGGGCCGAACTCGCCTGCACCGGGGCGGTGACGAGGCCCGCGCGCTGGAGCCCGTACGTCCGATTGCTGCGGGCCCTCGTCCGCTGACACCGGCCCGGGGGCCGTAGGGAATCGGCGCGTCCGCGCCCGTTGTCACCGCTGTCCGTGAGTGCTCCAGGGGTGATTTTCGGTCACGGCAGGGCATTCCGCCTTCGCCTCCTTCCGGAGGGGGATCTGCGGCGGACCGGGTGATCAAGGCGCCCTGGGCCGCGTCGTATTCTGCCGTGCATGACTGATTCCCTTACTGTCCAGGGCGCCTTCGAGATGTTGATGGCCGGCAACAAGCGGTTCGTCGCCGGTTCCCCGGAGCACCCGAACCAGGATGCCGCGCGCCGCACCGAAGTCGCGCCTGGCCAAAACCCGTTCGCCGTGATGTTCGGATGTTCCGACTCCCGCCTTGCCGCCGAGATCGTCTTCGACCGCGGTCTCGGTGACCTGTTCGTCGTACGCACGGCGGGCCACGTCACGGGCCCGGAGGTGCTCGGCAGCATCGAGTACGGGGTGAGCGTGCTCGGCTGCCCCCTGGTCGTCGTGCTGGGCCACGACTCCTGCGGCGCGGTCGCGGCCACCCGGTCCGCCGTGCAGGACGGCACGACCGCGAGCGGGTACGTCCGGGACGTCATCGAGCGGGTGACCACCAGCGTGCTCGCCGCCCACGCGGCCGGCCGCACTGAGGAGGAGGACTTCATCGCCGAGCACATACGGCACACCGTCGACCTGCTCCTGGACCGCTCCCGCACCCTGGCGGAGGCGGTCGCCGAGGGCCGGGCGGCAGTCGTGGGCCTGTCCTACCGGCTGGCCGACGGCACTGCCCGCCTGGTCACCGCCAAGGGCATCGACATGAAGGACGCCGCAGCCTGATACGGCTGTGAGCGGCGACGACCTGCCCGCGGTGTGCCCCCGCGATGACTGCGGGGGCACACACGCGGGGCCGGTCCATGCGGCCGGGGCAGGACTCACCGAGCGCGAGGCGATGCGGCGTCGCTGCCTCGGCTGCCCCGGCCGAGTGCCTTGAGGAAGCCTGGTTGGTCCGCCAGGAATCCGTCCGCGAAGAGTGAGCGGGGGGAGAAGAGCGCGGTGAGAGTGATGGAGAGGTCCGACTGTTCGACGGACTGCTTGAGCAGTGAATGGGTCGCGTCCGGGTAGCGCCTGACCGTCAACGCGCCGTCTGCGTCCAGCACCTCGCGGTAGACGCGCTCCGTGTCGGCGGTGTCCACGTTGATGTCATGACCCGCGAGGGTCAGCAGCACCGGTATGCCGCGCAGGGCGCGGAGGTCCTGCGTGGCGTCCGCGGTGTAGTTCTTGGAGATGAAGACCCAGCGGCCGGCGGTCATGCCGTCCGCTTCTCCGCCCATGGCCTTGACGTACTCCTCGAAGCTCGCGCGGCGTGCCAGCAGCCGGCGGGTGGTGTCGCTTTCGGCGATCGCGGCCTCGGTGCGGGCCGCCGACGCGCCGTCGGCGCGCAGCTCGGCGAGGAGGTGGTAGCGGCCCTGCCGGAGCCAGTTGATCGCGGGCGAGACGGCGATGACGAAGCTCACCGACGTCCTGGAGGCGATCTTCGGCAGGACCCAGCCCGCCTGGCTGGCGCCCCAGAGCCCGATCCGGTCACCGTCGATGTCCGGACGGGCGCGCGCCCAGGCGATGGCGGCGGCTGCCTCGTCGGCCCGGTCGTCCATGGACTGGTCGAGCCAGTCGCCGGGTGCGCCGGCCACGCCGGGCTTGTCCCAGGACAGGGAGGCGTACCCGGCTTTCGCGTTCGCTTCCCACATGGGTTTGTAGCCGTCGTCGTGAGTGGCGTCGAGGGGGCCGTCGCCGTGGACGTACACGACCAGGCCGTGGCGCTCGCGCCCGTCCCTGGGGGTGGCCAGTACGCCGTTGAGGGTGTGGCCACCGTGATGGATCGACACCCGCCGCTCGTCGATGTCGTAGGAGTTCTGCCAGAGCACCACGCCGACGAGGCCGGCGGCCACGACCAGGACCGCGACGCATGACCACACGATGATGCGGAGTGCGCGCCGCCGGGGCTGGATCTTCGGACTCATGGATCTGACCGCCTCTGTTGGGGTTGACGCGACCCTGAAACTATCATTTCAAGCACGGCCGTAGCGAGAGTGATAGTTTTGAGCCGAGGTTACCGCGAGAGAGGGGGCACGGACATGGCACTGGATGCGACGGGCATGGGCACGGGCACTGGGCCGGTGACGGTCCAGCGAGGGGTTCCGGCCGGAGCCGAGCGGCGGGCGGCCGAGCTGTACTGGGACGCCTTCGGCCGCAAACTCGGCCCCGCGCTGAACCCGCCGGACAAGGCGGTGCCCTTCATCGCCGCCCACCTGAACGCCGACCGGGCGGTGTGCGCGCTCCTCGACGGACAGCTCGTCGGCCTCGCCGGCTACCAGCTCGGCGGCCGGACTTTCACCGGGGGATCGGCCGCCGACGTGCTGCGCGCGTACGGACACCTGCGAGGGCTGCACCGGCTCCTGCTGCTCGCCCTGTTCGAACGCCACCCCGCCCCCGGGCAACTGGTCATGGACGGAATCGCCGTGGACCCCAACCTGCGCGGCCGCGGCGTCGGGAGCCTGCTCATTGAGGAAGTGGCCGCCGTGGCGGCGGAGCAGGACCGCCGGGAGATCAGACTGGATGTGATCGACACCAACCCGCGGGCCAGGGCCCTGTACGAGCGGCGCGGCTTCACGGCCGTGCGGACCGAACGCACGCCCTACCTGCGCGGACTGCTGGGCTTCGGCGCGGTGACCACCATGCGCCGTGCCGTCGGAACGAGAGGAACGGGAGAACGGTGAGCACCGGGACGGACCACGTCGAGGTCCCCACGCGCATGCTCGTCCACGCGCTGATCCGCGAGGACGGCACCGTGGGCGCGGACGAGCTGTACACCGTCGCCAACACCCTGGGCATGAGCGACCAGCAGGTACGGCTGTGCGTCAAACGCCTTGTGGCCGAAGGCCGGTTCACGCACGAGGGCCGCGGCCGCAAGGCGGAACTGCACGCGACCGCGGACACCACGCGTGCCCTCGCCCCCAACGCGGACTTCCTCCGGCACGCGTTCGATCAGGACGCCGGACGCGCGCCGTGGGACGGCGTCTGGCACCTGGCCGCCTTCGCGGTACCGGAATCGGCGCGCGCCGCCCGGGACGCCCTGCGGGAGACGCTCGTCCACCTCGGCGGCGCCCCGCTCCAGGGCGGACTGTACGTCTGCGCCAATGCCTGGGAACCGTACGTCGAAGAAACGGCCCAACGCCTCGATGCCCATGGCGCACTCACCCTGCTCACCACGACGGACCTGCGCAGGGGTGACACCCAGGAGCCTGCCGAACTCGCCGGCCGTCTGTGGCCCCTGCAGGAGATCGCCGACCGCTACCACCGCCTCAGCCGCATCGCCCAGCCCCGCCTCGACCGGCTCACCGGTCCGGCCGCACTCTCCCCGTCCGAGCTCCTCACCATCGCGGTCGAGCTGGCCGCCGAACTCACCCGCGCCATGGAGCCCGACCCGCTGCTCCCGCCTCAGCTCCTTCCCCGGCCCTGGCCCGGCACCCAGGCCCGGAAGCTCGTGGCCCAGTGCTGGGCGGCCCTGCGCGAGCGGGACCCGAGCGAAGCGGGCCCGGTGCTCTTCCGCCTCTACGCCGATGTCACCCGAGAGGCGGCAGCCCGGGCCACACGCTGAAGACGAGCCGTCGGCGCGGGTGCCGTCCACGACGCCGCGCAGCGGTCCGCCCCGAGGCCCGGAGGCGAACCGGCTGTCGGACGCTCACTCGGCGGGGTGCAGCGCCCGGTCGTGATACCGGACGTCATGGAACTCCGCGAAGTAAGGCGAGTCGTCGTCGACGGGGCCGAGGTCACGTAGTACCTGGTCACCGCGCGGGTCGTCGCGCACGAACAGCGGGATCGCCGCCGCGACCCGTACGGCCTCGTCCTCGTCGTTCAGGCACCCGGCAAGAGCGTCCGAGGAGGCGGAGGAATCCTTGGGGGCCATGCCGAGCGCTCTGCATGCCCCCGCGCGTACCAGGGCATCCGCGTCCCGGGCGCACGCCATGACGGTGGCGAGTGCCTCGGGATCCCCCTGCGCGACCAGCCGGTGAAGGCCGGACACCGCCCAGCGCCGAACCTCCCGGTCGTGGTGGCGGGTGAGCGCCGGCAGTGGCTGCTCGGCCCGGGGATCCATTGCCCCGGCCAGGCCGGCGGTGAGTGCCCGCATCACCCGTGGATCCTCCTCTCGCGCTGCCCAGGGGAGGAAGAGGTCGACGAGCGGCCCGTCAAAGAGGTCGTCCTCGCTCTCGTCGAAGAGGTTGACGAGCCGCATCACCTCGGCGCCGCAGTATCGCTCCAGAGGGTTCGCGCGGTCGCGCAGGGCAGCGGCCTGCGCCCAGACGGCGGGGGCGTGGCGTCCCTGGAGCGTGAGCGTCGTCGCCGGCCAGACGGGCTGGTCGACGTCCGGCTCGGTCAGGGCGCGGCCCATCAACTCCTCGAAGGGGGGTGCGATCCCGTACCGGGGCTCCAGCTCGGTGAGGATCGCCGTGTGGCCGTTGCGGACCGTCAGGCCGCCGAGCGACAGTTCTGCACAGACGTTCCCCCACCCGTCCAGGACCCTCCTGCACACGACCGGCTCCGACGCACCGGTCCTGCGGCGCAGCTCGGCTTCGGCGCCCGCGAGGTGCCAGTGCCGCGCCAGTTCCAGGGCATGACGCCCCTCGGCGTCCGTGAGCCCCAGGTCTGCTCCGCCGCTGATGAGCACGGACGTGATCTCACAGGCGCCACGGTCGACCGCGCGCAGCAGAGGCGTATGGCCGTCAGCGGCGGTGCAGTTCAGCCGGACCGGCCGGGCCGACATCATCAGCTCTTCGATGACCGGAAGGTCGAAGGCGTCGACGGCCAGACACAGTGCCGGAGTGCCGTGCTCGTCAACGGTGTCGGGGTCGGCGCCGGCCGCCAGCGCGGCCGCGACCGCTTTGGCGTCCCCGCTCCGTACCGCCGCTATGAGCGAGTCCCCACCCACGTCTCGGTAACCGCCTTTCCTTTCGTCCCGGATGGAGCACCCGGCATGCGAGAGACCCTAGCCCGGCACACCATGGAGCATGGCTTCTGCTGCTCCCGACCGCACGGTCTTCGTCACCCCCGAGTCGCACGCCGGCGGTGTCATGACCGTGCAGGCGGCGGTGGACTCGGTCGCGGAGGACGGCGGCACGGTCTGTCTCGCCCAGGGCGTCTACCACCTCGGCGAGGAACCCGTACGGATCCGGGGGGCACGGTCGGTGCGGGTCCACGGGCAGGGCCCCGGCACCCTGCTCATCGGTGAGCGGGGCGGCTTCGACATCAGCCTCTCGGCCTTCGTCACCCTGGAGGACTTCGCGCTGATCTCCGGCAGCCACCGGCCCGGGATCAAGATTTCCATCACGGCCGAGGTCACCGTCCGGCGGCTCACCGTGCTGATCGTCGGCGGGGGAGAAGACAGCGGCCAGGGCTCCGCCATCCAGCTCTCCAACGCGTCCCTGCGGACCCGCATCCAGGACTGCGACATCGCGGGCCGCATCGGTATCGAGGCCCGGGAGTACCTGGACGACGAAGGCGGCGGTCTCAGGGCACACCTGCTGACCACCGATCTGGAGATCAGTGGCAACCTGCTGCTGTGCTGGTGGTCGGGCGTGGAGTTCCGCGGCAGTGCGGCCCACATGCTCCGCAACACCATCCGCGGCAACACGGTGATGTTCGCGCGGGGCGCGGGTCTGCGGTTGCTCGGCGCCCTTTCCCCCTGGGCCTCCTTCGACATCACCGACAACCATGTGCAGAGCAAGGGGGTCGGCATCGAGGTGGGGGCGAGCGGATACACCGTCCGGGACAACACGGTCACGGGCGACCCGGATCCGGACTCGGACCCGGAGGCCGGCTCGAGCCACGGGATCGCCCTGCGGAGCGGCGTGTCCGGCGTGCTGCGCGGCACCACCCGTATCTCGGGCAACCGCATCAGCCGGATCGGGGGCGTGGGCATCCTCGTGCCGGTGCCCACCGGCGACCTCGACGTCTCGCACAACACGATCGAAGGAGCCGGCGAGGGAGGGATCGTGGTCACCGAGCGGGGCCGGCTCGCCGACGCCGTGATCGCCGGCAACACGCTGCGGGACATCGTCACTCACCGCGGCGGCGAAACCGTCGGCACCAACGGCATCCGAGTCGTCGGCGCGACCCACGCACGCGTCGGATCCAACACGGTCTGCGACCTCACCACCGAGTCCGACGATGGCGAGGAGGGCGGCAACCCGGACCACAGGACCGGGGTGGCCGTGCTGGCCTGCCGGGAGTCCCGGGTCCACGGCAACACCGTCGAGCGGATCGGCCGGGCCGATCCCGCCGAGGACGAGCGATGCCTCGGCATCCACGTCTCCGTCTTCGCTCGCACCACCATCGAGGGCAATGTCTGCCGACGGATCCCCGAGGACGTCGACGACGACGGGCACACCCCGTGGAGCGGCCTGCTGGTGGGCGACGACTCCAGGGACGACGACGGAAACCCCGGTACCCCGGACCTCCGCACCGGGCACATCGGCCCGTACGTCTCCGTCGTCGGCGACCGGGTCTCGTACCTCATCGGCCGCCGCACCGCGTTCGCCCACGCCTCGCTGGACGTCAGCGCGATCGTCTCCGCCAACACCTTCACCGGCGCTGCCAACCACCCCGCGGCGCGGATCGACGTGGCCGGAGACGCCGTCGTCTCCGGCAACCAGTTCCGCCAGCACGGCGACTCGGACCCGGCCGCGCTCGCCGTACGGGCCGGGACCGCGACCGTGACCGGCAACCGTGCCAGGGGCGGCCTTCCGTCGATCCACCTCGACGTCGACCCGCGAGGGCTCGCCGTGCTCGGCAACATCACCAGCGGCGGCATCGACCCGGAGGGCGACATCGACCCCAAGTGGCTGAAGCTCAATGTCAAAGGTGTGCTCTGACCCCTCGCCTCGACCTCCACGATTCAACCTCCGGAAGGACCGCACGATGCCGATCGTCGTCGTCGAGCAGGAGAAGACCGTCGCCGCCCTGGCTGCCCGGCTCGTGGAGGCCGGCACATCCGAGGCGGCGACGGAAAGGGCCGCCCAGGCGATCCGCGAGGCCAACCCGGGCCTCGACCTCGACCATCTCCGACCGGGGATGGTCGTGGTCGTGCCACCGTCGGCGGAGGCGCGCTACGACGTCCCCGATGTCGTGGGCGGGGCACTGGACGCCTACTTCGAGCAGATCCACCGGGAACTCATCACGTTCATCCAGACCGCCCAGAGCGCCCTGGAGGCCGACACGACCGAACGCGCGGCGACGGCCGAGGTGCTCGACGCCGAGGCGGTGCAGGCCGCGGCCCAGTACGACCCCGTACTGCGGAACAACCTGGAGCAGACCCGCCGGACGCTCGCCGACGACGGCCGGATCGCCGTCGAGATCACCGAAAGCCTGATCACCGGCACCGAGCAGTGGCTCACCGACCTCGACGACCTGAGCACGATGTGGTGAGGGCCCGACAGGGACTGGCAGGGGGCAGGTACGGCTTTCGTAGCGAGCCGACGTGGCCAGGCCCGATCCCTTGCACACGGGCGGTTGAACGTGCCCGCCACCTGGCGTGGCTACGCCGGGAAACCAGCTGGTAACTCCTAGCGTCGTCCCCTATGGCGATCACACATGTACAGCTCTTCTCGGTGCCGGTGGCGGACCAGGAGCGGGCCAAGAACTTCTACGTCGACACCGTCGGCTTCGAACTGCTGGCGGACCAGCCGGGGGTGCACGGGCGCTGGCTGCAAGTGGCGCCGAAAGGCGCCGACACCAGCATCGTGCTCGTGGACTGGTTCCCCACCATGCCGCCCGGTAGCATCCACGGCCTGCTGCTGAGCACGACGGACGTCGAGGCCGACTGTGCCCGTCTGCGCGAACGCGGCGTCGACGTCGACGGACCGAAGGCCACACCGTGGGGGCGGCAGGCCACCTTCAGCGACCCCGACGGCAATGTCCTCGGGCTCAACCAGCCCGCCGGAGGCTGAAACCGGCTTCACTCTTGTCGCAGGCATGCGCCACTGCTAGGAATATTGCTGCACGAACGCATAGCGATTCTGCCCCTCTTGTCACCGCGCGTGGCAGTTCCCCGTGGAGCCCGCCACGCGGTAGGAGGAGAACGCATGGCCGACGCGCGACGACTTCAGGGCGCTGTACCGGATCGCGGCAAGCCCGGCCGTGCGGGCGGCGGCTTCCCCCGGCCCGTTTTCTTCTGGGCCGGGGCCGCGGCCTGCACGGCCGGGGCCCTGCTGCACCTGCCGATGTATCTGCACGCCCGTCACATGGGCTACCACATGGCCGGCATGCCCATGGACAACGCCATGTTCACCGGCATGGCTCTCGTCGTCGTCGGCACGGCCGCCGTGATCGCCGGCCTGCTGCCCCGGCACGCGTCCACCGTCCGCCGGCAGGTCGCCTCCGCACGGGTCCGGGCCGTGGACGACGCCCCGTTGCGCCCCGCCCACGTCGCGCTGCTG
Source organism: Streptomyces syringium (assembly GCF_017876625.1). NCBI lineage: Bacteria > Bacillati > Actinomycetota > Actinomycetes > Kitasatosporales > Streptomycetaceae > Streptomyces > Streptomyces syringium. The sequence goes on along the minus strand of NZ_JAGIOH010000001.1, from coordinate 700,378 downwards.
GTCGTGCTGTCACTTGCGGTCACCATCGATGTGATGAAGCCGATGACGCTGTCCTTCGTCGTCCCCGGCGTCGCCAAGGAGTACGGGCTCGCCTCCCCGCTCAACCCCGGCGGCTCCATCCCCGTGTCCTGGCTGCCGCTCGCCGGCATCTCCGGCACCATGACCGGCTCGTTCCTCTGGGGTCGGCTCGGTGACCGCATCGGCCGCCGCGGCTCGATCCTCCTGGCAGGGATGCTCTTCGCGACCACCGCGGTCTGCGGCGCCATGCCCGGCTTCGCCTGGAACGTCGCCATGTGCTTCCTCATGGGCACCGCCGCCGGCGGACTCATCCCCATCGCCTTCACCCTGCTCGCGGAGACCATCCCGCAGCGCCACCGCGGCTGGCTCATGGTGCTCATCGGCGGCAACGTCACCCTGGCCTACATCCTCACCAGCTGGCTCGCCGCCTCGCTCACCCCCACGTACAGCTGGCGCATCCTGTGGCTGGCGGGCCTGCCGACGGGTCTGCTGCTCATCCTGCTCAACCGCTGGATACCCGAGTCCCCGCGCTATCTGCTCGCCACCGGCCGGCCCCGGGAGGCCCGCGAGGTCCTCGCCCGTTACGGCTCCACCGTCCAGCAGATCGCCGAGGCCGAGGAGGAAGCGGAGGCCGCGGCGGCCCGCGCCGCCGGGCCCGGCGCGGCCCCGCCCACGGGCTACCGGCGGCTGTTCACGGCCGCCTTCCGCGGCCCCACCCTCGCCCTGACCGTCCTCGCCATCGGCGCCGGTCTCATGGCCCACAGCTTCCAGATGTGGCTGCCCACCAACCTCGGCCGGCTCGGCATCACCGAGGTCTCCTCCGACCGCGTCCTGCGTGACAGCGCCCTGATCAGCCTCCCGCTCAACGTGCTGACCGCCCTGCTCTACGGGCTGTGGAGCAGCCGGCGCACCGTCATCACCCTGACCGGCCTCACGGCGACCGCCCTGGTCGCGCTCGCCGTTCTCGCCGACAGCGTCGCCGGACACGGCGTCTGGCTGCGGCTGTTGCTGCTGGTCCCGCTGTGGGGCATCAGTGCCACCGCCGCCGTCATGGCGGCCTACAGCACCGAGGCGTACCCCACCCCGTTGCGGGCACGGGGCACCAGTTGGGCCGCGGGCATCAGCAAGGCCGGCGGGGTCGCCATCCTCGCGCTGTCGGTCGCGGCTGTGGCGGTGCCCCCGTTGGGGGTGACGGCGCTGCTGGGCGCCGTGCCGCTGGCTCTGGCCGCCCTCGCCTTCGCGCTGTTCGGTCCCGAGACCCGGGGCCGCCGACTCGACGAGATCGCGCCGGAACGGATACCCGCCCGTGCCTGAGCCGTCCCCCTACCGGCGCACCCGTCGTCGGCACCCGCCCGATACTGAGGGCATGCCGGCCCAGGAACCCCTGTCCTCCGCACTGTTGCCGTACCTGCTGCGCGCCAAGGACCTCATCGACCGCTCGTACGCCGACCCGCTCGACCTCGCCACGCTGGCCGCCGAGGCCGGATGCTCCCGCTTCCACTTCTTGCGCTCCTTCCAGGCCGCCTTCGGCGAGACCCCGGGCCGCTATCTCACCCAGCGCCGTATCGAACGCGCCCGCGACCTGCTCCGTGCCACCAACCTGACGGTCGCCGAGATCTGCCACCTCGTCGGGTACTCCAGCATCGGCTCCTTCAGCTCCCGCTTCTCCGACGTCATGGGCGTCTCCCCGACCCGTTACCGCGAGCAGATCGTGCGGGAGGGCGGGCCCCCGCCCATCCCCGGCTGCTACCTGTTCATGTGCGCCCGCCGCACAGGCACAAGCGGAACGCAGGTCCGCAATCCAGGAGATGTCCCCACCGGGAACGCGTCGATAGCGTCTGATCACAGCTCACCCCCGGAAGGAAAGCCATGAGCACGCGTCTGTCACACGTCACTGTCCCCGTCCTGGACCAGGAGTCCGCGAAGACCTTCTACACCGAGAAACTGGGCTTCGAGGTCCGCGACGACCTGACACTGGGCGCACTGCGCTGGCTCACGGTCGGGCCGAAGGACCAGCCCGACGTGGTGCTGGTCCTTCGCAAGGTGGGCCCGCCCGAGTACGACGAGGAGACCGCCGCCCAGCTGCGGGACCTCGTCGCCAAGGGCGTGATCGGCGTCGGGGTGCTGCATGTCGACAACGTCCGGGTGCTGTACGAACGGCTGCGTGCCGCGGGCGTGACGTTCGTACAGGAACCCGTCAAGCGTCCCCACGGCACCGAGGCGGTGTTCCGGGACGACTCCGGCAACTGGTTCAGCGTCACCGACTCCCGCGGCTGAACCCACCGTCGGCGTACCGAGAAGAGAGCAGGCTCGAGCCATGGCTCACGATCCGCACCACGCCTCGCACGACGAGGCGCCGGCCGGTCCCGTGACCGCCGACGGCGGCACGGCCGACCCGGCGGGCACGACCCGGCGCGGCCACGGCAACCCCTGGGTGGTGCTCGCCGCCGTCGCCCTGGGCACGATGATGGAGGCCCTCGACGGCACCGTCGTCGCGGTGGCCAACCCCGTCATCGCCGTCGACCTCGACACCGAACTCACCACCCTGCAATGGGTGACCAACGGCTACATGCTGGCCGTGGCCAGCTTCCTGATCACCGCGGGCAAGATCGGCGACCGCTACGGGCACAAGAAGGTCTTTCTCATCGGCATGGCCGGCTTCGCCGCCAGCTCCGCCCTCGCGGGCCTCGCCGACAGCATCGGGGCCCTCATCTTCTGGCGGGTGGTCCAGGGCATCAGCGGCGCGTTGCTCGCCCCCAGCGGACTCGCCGTCCTCAAGTCGACCTTCCCCAAGGACAAGCTCAAGATCGCCATTGGCGTCTGGAGCGGCGTCAGCGCGCTGGCCATGGCGGCCGGGCCGTTCATCGGCGGCGTGACCGTGGACCTGCTCGGCTGGCGCTGGGTCTTCTACGTCAACGTCGTGGTGTGCGCGGCGGCACTGGCCGTCGGCGGCTGGGCGATCCGGGCCACCCGGCCCGAGGGCGCCGGCCGGCCCTTCGACGTCCCCGGCGTGCTGCTGCTGACCGGTGCGTTGTTCTCCCTGGTCTGGGGCATCATCCAGGTGCCCGGCCACGGCTGGGGGCACGCCTACCCGCTCGGCTCGTTCGCCGTGGCCGTCGTCCTCGGCGTCGCGTTCGTGCTGCGCGAGCACCGCACTCGCGAGGCGCTGCTGCCGCTGTCGCTGTTCCGGCTGCGCACCGTCTCCACCGGCACGACGGTCCTGCTCATCGGAGGCTTCGCCACCTTCGGCGCCTCCTTCTACCTCGCTCTGTACCTGCAACAGGTGCACGGCTTCGGTCCCTTGCGGGCCGGGCTCGGTCTGCTGCCGTTCACGGTGCTCTTCGGCGTCGGGGCGCCGACGGGCGCGGTCCTCAACCAGCGCTTCGGTCCACGGGTGCCGCTCACCCTGGGCCTGGTCCTCATCGCCGGTGCGCTGCTGGGCCTGTCCGGGATGACCGAGGACTCCTCGTACCACGCCATGTGGCCGTTCCTGGCCCCGCTCGGGGTCGGCATGGGCATGGTCGCCCCCACGGCCATCGAGATGATCGTCAGCAGTGCGCCGGGGCACCTCTCCGGCGTGGCGTCCGGGCTCCAGCAGACGGCGCTGATGCTCGGCGGCGTGCTGGGCACGGCGGCCCTCGGCTCGATGATCTCCTCGCGGGTCTCCGGTGTGCTGCCGGGGCGCCTGGCCGACGAGGGCGTCGGTGATCCCCTGGCAGGAATCCTGCGGGGGGCCACGGAAGTCATCGCACAAGGCGTCGTGCCCGTACCACCCGGCACGCCACGCATGACGGCCGAGGCGGCCGCCCGGGCCGGGCACGCGGCCTTCATGGACGGCTTCCAGATGGCCATGCTCGGCGGCACGGTGATCGTCGTCATCGGGGCGCTGATAGCCCTGCTGGCCCCTCGTCTGGAGACTGCCCCCGCGGACCGGCCGGGCGAGGCCGTCCCAACGACCCACTGAAACAGGAGGATTCCATGATCTCGCACATCGGAACCGTCGACGTCTTCGTCAACGACCAGGACAAGGCAGTCGACTTCTACGTCAACATCCTCGGCTTCGAGCTCCGCGCCGATCACAACCTCGGGCCCATGCGCTGGATCGAGGTCGCGCCGGCCGGCTCCCAGGCCCGGATCGTGCTGTGCACCAAGGACTTCCCGGTCTACCGGGAGGGCAACATCGGCCGGTTCACCGACATCCAGCTCGTCACCGAGGACATCAAGTCCACCCACGAGGAGCTCGTCCGGCGCGGAGTGCGCTTCACGCACGAGCCGCAGCAGATGCCGTTCGGCGTGACGACCGCGACGTTCGCCGACCCGGACGGGAACGAGTTCAACCTGCTGCAGCCGGCCGGCTGAGGCCCACCGCCGCTGCCGCCGCCTTCCCCCGGGGCGGCGGCAGTACCGCGTCCGCAGCCCGTCGGCCGTCAGCAGCCGGCCGACGATCCCACCTGCTGGAAGTCCACCCCCGGCCACAGGCCGCGGACCGTGCTCTCCAGGATCATCAGGGACATGACGGGGAAGGCGAAGTCCGCGGCCGCGTAGAGGCGGTGGGCGCTCTGCACCTCGAAGACGCCGTTGCCGAAGGACGCCATGTCGAAGGCGCGTCCGGGCCCCGCCGAGCGCTCCACCAGCGCGGCGATGTCCGCCACGAACGCCTCCCCGGCCCGGCCCGGGGCGTGCCCGGGCCGCCCCGCGTCCGGTGCGTCGGCCATGCTCGCCAGCATGATCTCCCCGCACCGGCGCCCGTCGCCCAGGGCCAGGCAGGTGAAGAACTCACCGATCAGCTTCCGTACGTCCTCCGGCAGCCGGACGCTGTAGCCGGCGTCCAGAATCACGGCCCGGCCCCGCGGCAGCACGTAGACGTTGCCCGGGTGCAGGTCGCAGTGGACGAAGCCGTCCACGAACATCATCTTGTGCGCGGCGGCCAGTACGGCCGATGCGAGGCGGGCCCGCACCGCGTCCGGCAGGGCTTGCGGGGTACCGGCGTCCAGGTCCGGGATGTAGTCGAACACCAGGCAGGTGGGGCGGGAGAGTTCCGGGTGCAGAGCGGGGATGTCCACGTCGGGAACGCGGGCGAGGTTCTCCCGCAGCGTCACGATGTTCGCGGCCTCCCGCTGGAAGTCGAGCTGCCCCAGGATGGCCTCGCTGACGTATCCGACGAGGTCGGCCACCGGCATGCCGCGCAGCCGCGACAGCCGTTCGGCCCCGCGCGCGAGCCGGCGGATCAGAGCCAGGTCCGCGCGCATGACGCGGTCGATACCGGGCCGCTTGAGCTTCAGAGCCACCACGCGCCCGTCGGGCAGCACCCCGCGGTAGACGCAGGCGATGCTGCCGCCCGCCATCGGGCCGGGGTCGAGCCGGGCCAGGAACGGCGGGACGGGCCGGCCGTACGCCCGGCGCCACGCCCGCTCCGCCTGGCGGCGCGAGACGGGCCGGACGCGGTCGTGCAGCCGGGACAGCTCGTCGCACAGGTCCGGCGGCAGCATGTCGCGCCGACTACCCGCGATCTGGGCGAACTTCACGAAGGTCGGGCCGAGCGCCTGCACCCGGCGGGTGAGCCGGCGGTACACCAGCCGCCGGGCCCGCGACCGGCCGGCGACGACCCGGACGCACGCGTAGGCCGGCAATGTCACCGCCGATTCCACGACCGCTGCCACACCCAGGGCGCACGCGCGCAGCAGCATCCGGTGTGCGGGGACTCGGTCCATGGCGGCTTCCCTCCGGGGGGCGGTCGGCTCACGTCGGGTCGAAGGCGAACATGGTGCGCAGGGCGCGCACCTGTGCCGCCGTGGGGGTGGCCCGGACCAGGCCGTCGCGCACCGCACACAGCACGGGGGCCTGCCACTGCCCGAGCCGGCCCGTCCAGCGGGACTGGCGGGTGACACCGTGGGCCCGCCGCCTGCGCCGGGCGGTGTACGCGCCCAGGGCGGACGGCACGTCGTCGGGACCGTCGGCGCCGGCCAGGCAGCGGGCCAGGACGACCGCGTCCTCGAGGGCCTGGCAGGTGCCCTGCCCCATTGCCGGGGCGCTGGGATGTGCGGCGTCCCCGACGAGCGTCACCGCGCCGCGCCCCCAGTGCCGCAGCGGGCGGCGGTCGTGGATGTCGGTGACCGTGACGTCCGCGGCGCCGGTGGCCGCCAGCACCTGTGGAATCGGGGCGTGCCAGCGGCCGAAGCGTTCCGCCAGGAACGCCAGGCACCCCGGGCCCGCCTCGGCGGTGCCCTCGGGAGCGGCGAAGGCCGCGAACCAGTACATCCGTCCGTCCGGCAGGGGGAAGAGCCCGAACTGCCGGCCCCGGCCCAGAGTCAGCAGCGCCGGATGTCCGGGCTCTGCCCGGTGGGCCACGCCGCGCGCCACCGCGTAGCCGCCGTAGCGCAGGTCGTCACCGCCGAAGAGCGCGCCCCGTACCCGTGAGCGGATGCCGTCCGCGCCGATCAGCACGTCGGCCTCGGCCGCCGTGCCGTCGGCGAGCACGGCGGCGACCGTCCCCCGCTCCTGGCGCACACCGACGCAGTGCGCCCCGTGGCGTACCGCGCCCGGCGGGTGCAACGAGCGGAGCGCGGCCATGAGGTCGGCGCGCAGCAGCGCCCGGCCCGTACCCCCGCACCGGGCCTCCATCACGGCGGGGGAGAGGTACTGCAGGGTGGTGCCGCGCGCCGTGCGCATCGCGAGGCCCGCCGCGGGCGCGCTGCGGGCCCGTACCGCCTGCGCGGCACCGATCGCCGCCAGGGCGGTGAAGGCGTTGGGCCACAGGGTCAGCGCGGTGCCCCGGGCGACCGCGGTGCCGCCCGGGTCGCGTTCCAGCAGCAGCACCTCCAGCCCGGCGCGGCGCAGCAGTGCCGCGGTGGCCAGGCCCGCCGGGCCGGCCCCGACGACCACGGCGCGCAGGCGTCTCACGGGCGCCCTCCGCTGCCCGGCGGCGCGTCCGTGTCCCACATGGACGCCCAGCCGCCCTCCCGGCCGGGGGCCGGGGCCAGCAGGTCGGGGATCTTCGCGACGTCGAACACGCCCCAGTGCTCGGCGATCCGGCCGGCCCGGAAGCGGAAGGTGTTGGAGCCGCCGATGGTGAAGGTGCGGCCGGTGGGCGGCAGGCCCATGAACTCGCCGGTGTGCTCGAAGTGCAGCAGGATCGCCTGGGCGAGGATGTCCGCCTCGCACACCGAGGTGAGCACCTCCACCCGGCGCGTGGTCAGGGCGTGGGCGGCCTGCGCGAAGCGGTGTGCCACCCCGTCGCGGCCCGGGGGATCCCAGGGCGGGGCGAAGTGGTCGGTGAAGTCCGGCGTGAGGACCTCGGAGACCGCCGAGAAATCCCGGGTGAAAAGCACTGCCCTCCGGAATCGGCGGACCGTTTCCTCGTATGCGGATTTCCGGCTTGCCGCGGTGGTGTCGTGCGTCATCGTGCCGACCCCCAGGCAGAGGTTTTCGGACGGGGAATTGGTTCAGGCGGTGGCCCGCAGCAATTCGGGCGGCAGCAGGCCGAGCTGCTCCAGCAGGTACAACCCGTCCGCGACCCCCCAGTGCTCGACGACGGCGCCGTCCACGATGCGCAACTGGCCGAGCAGCGGACAGCGCACCGTGCGGCCGGTCGGCGGCAGGCCCAGGTACTCGCCCTTGTGGGTGGCCTCCACGGTGAGCCGGGTCGCCACCAGGTCGCCCTCCGCCACCAGGCTGTGCACGGTGAAGTGCAGGTCGGGAAAGGCCTGCATGAAGCGGTTCATCTCCGCGGCCACGTCCACGGCCGCCAGCGGCCGGCCGTCCCGGCCGTGGTGCACCATGCCGGGCGACCAGAAGCGCGTCATACCCGCCAGGTCACCGCGGTTCCAGGTGTCGATCAACTGCCGGACCAGCGCCTTGTTCTGCTGCCGGGTGTGCTCCTGCTCGGTGGACCCCATTCCGACTCCTTCCGAAGCCGTCCGCGGTTTCGGAAAAAGGCTAGTGGGGCGCTCCGGGGCCGACTTCTCCCAGATTGCTGTGCCACCCGGGTGTTCGGGCGGGCCGTTGACGCCCCGGGAAGCCGTGGAAACAATCTCGCAGGGACAGCGGGAGGGAGTCGTCATGGCCGGTCTCGAGTGCTCCGAAAACGTTCCCCGCGAGGGTGAGGGCGGGGTGTTCAGTCAGAGTTGGTTTCCGTTGTGTTTGTCGTCGGAGTTGTCTGCGGGTTCGTTGCGTGGGGTGGATTTTCTGGGTGGGCGGGTGGTGGTGTTCCGGGGTGCGGGGGGTGGTGTGGCGCGGGTGTTGAGTGGTTATTGCGTGCATGTGGGGGCGGATCTGTCGGTGGGGGAGGTGGTGGGGGATCGGTTGCGGTGTCGGTTCCATGGTTGGAGTTACGACGGTGAGGGGGTGTGTGCGGCGACGGGGATCGGTGATCCGGTGCCGTCGGGTGCGCGGTTGTTCCGTTTTCCGGCGGTGGAGCGGCACGGCATCGTCTGGGCCTTCAACGGCGAGGAACCTCTCTTCGACATCCCCCACCTGCCCTATCCCGAGGAGGAGATGGTCGTCCGGCGCACGGTCCTCAAGGAGATGCCCGTCGAGCCCTGGCTGGTCCAGGCCCACACCATGGACCTCCAGCATCTCTCCCTGCCCCATGACTTCACCCTCGACGAGGACCCCAACGACTCGGTGCGGGTCGGCCCCTACTCCGTGGGATTCGACCTGCGGGCCCGGCTGCGCGGCGGACCGCACTTCGACGTCCGCGTCGACATCCACGGCACCAACATCTTCTGGCAGACCGGCACCCTCGACGGCCGCTGGTTCTTCTGGATCGCCCCGCTCGCCATCCCCGGCCCCGGCCGCTCCCGCGCCACGTTCGTCTACGGCGCCCGCCGCGAGGACGGCGAGGACACCGCGGCCACCGAGGCGTTCCTCGACCGGGCCCGCACGGCGATGATGGCCCTCTTCGACGACGACACACCCGTCCTGGGCACCATCCGCTTCCGCCCCGGCCTGCTCACCCACAGCGACCGCACCCTGGCCCGGTACCTGGAGTACGTACGGAAGTACCCGAGGGACAACCCCGCCCGCGCCTTCCTCACCTGAACCTCACCTCAACCTCATCTGAACCTCACCTGAAGGGAACCGTCATGACCACGCGTCCGCTCGGCCGCCCTGTCCCCGCCGAGGGTGAGGGCGGGGTGTTCAGTCAGAGTTGGTTTCCGTTGTGTTTGTCGTCGGAGTTGTCTGCGGGTTCGTTGCGTGGGGTGGATTTTCTGGGTGGGCGGGTGGTGGTGTTCCGGGGTGCGGGGGGTGGTGTGGCGCGGGTGTTGAGTGGTTATTGCGTGCATGTGGGGGCGGATCTGTCGGTGGGGGAGGTGGTGGGGGATCGGTTGCGGTGTCGGTTCCATGGTTGGAGTTACGACGGTGAGGGGGTGTGTGCGGCGACGGGGATCGGTGATCCGGTGCCGTCGGGTGCGCGGTTGTTCCGTTTTCCGGCGGTGGAGCGGCACGGCATCGTCTGGGCCTTCAACGGCGAGAAACCCCTCTTCGACATCCCCCACCTGCCCTATGAGCAGGACGAGTTGCTGCTGCGGCACACCGTGCTGGACGAGGCTCCCGTCGACCCCTGGCTGATCGCCGCCCAGACCATGGACGTCCAGCACTTCCTCCTGCAGCACGGCTTCACCTTCGGCGACCCCAACGACCCCAACGACGAGGTCACCGCCACCGGCTACTCCATGGGGTACCCGCTGCGGTTCGACACTCCCGACGGCAGCCGTCTCGACCTGCGTGTCGACATCCACGGCACCAACATCTTCCGCCAGACCGGCACCCTCGACGGCCGCTGGTTCTGCTGGCTCACGGCCCTGCGGCCGGTGCGGCCCGGCGTCTCCCGGCCGTACTTCGTCCTCGGCGCACGGCGGGCCGGCGCCGACGCGGCTGCCGACGAGGCGTTCCTCGACCGGGCCGCGGGCGTGATGGCGGGCATGCTCGCCGACGACGCCCCCGTCCTGCTCACCCTGCGGTTCCGCCCCGGCCTGCTGACCCGCAGCGACCGCGCCCTGGCCCGGTACCTGGAGTACGTACGGAAGTACCCGAGGGACAACCCCGCCCGGGACCACATCACCTGACCCCGGCCGGTGTCACCGGCCGGCAGGAGCCACCGGAGTGAAGCGCACCGGCAGCGCCTCCAGCCCCCGCAGCACGCCCGTGGGCCGCCAGCACAGGGGCCCGGCCCTCTCGTCGAGCGCGAGGTCGGGCAGTCGGCGCAGCACGGTGCCCACCGCGATCTGCCCCTCCATCCGCGACACCGGGGCCCCGACGCAGAAGTGAATGCCGTGCCCGAAACCCAGGTGGGAGCGGTCGACCCGGGTGATGTCCAGCCGGTCCGGCTCCGGGTACCGCGCCGGATCGCGATGGGCGGAGGCGACGCCCACGGTGACGATGGCGCCTTTCGGGACGAGCACGCCGCCGATCTCCACGTCCTCGGTGGCGACCCGCAGCATCGCCCGCTCCACCGGCCCGTCGTAGCGCAGGAACTCCTCCACCGCCTGAGGCAGCAGCTCGGGCCGCGAGCGCAGCAGCTCCAGCTGCCGCCGGTCCTTCAGGAGGGCCAGCAGGCCGTTGCCGATGAGGTTGACCGTCGTCTCGTGACCGGCGACCAGCAGCAGGCCGGCCGTGGAGATCAGCTCCTGTTCAGTGAGCCGGCCGTCCTCGGTGGAGGCCACGATGAGGGCGCTCAGCAGGTCCGGCTGTGTCTCCGTGTCGTCACCGGCCGCCCGCAGCGCCCGGCGGCGTTCGGTGACGAGGGCGGTGAAGTACTCGCGCAGCAGCCGGTTCGCCTCGTGCGGTGGCATCGTCGAGCCCTCGGTGTACGTGGGCGTCAGGGCCGCCGTGCTCCAGACGCGGAAGTCCGCGCGGTCCTCCACCGGCACTCCGAGCAGCTCGCAGATCACCGTGATGGGCAGCGGGAAGGCCAGCGCCGGGATCAGGTCGGCGGTGCCGTGCGGGGCGACGGCGTCGATCAGGGCGTCGGTGATCTGCTGGATGCGCGGCCGCATGGCCTCCACCCGGCGGGGCGTGAACGCCTTGGCGACGAGCTTGCGCATGCGGGTGTGGTCGGGCGGATCGCTGTTGAGCAGGTGCGGTTCCGAGCCCTCCCCGCCCTCGGGATAGAGCCCGGACCGGCGCAGCGCCTCCCAGGCGTGCTGCGGATCGCGCGAGAGCCTGTTGTCGGCGAGCGCGGCGCGGGCGTCCTCGTAGCGGGTGACCAGCCAGTGCTCGATGCCGTTCGGGTCGCGGATCAGGTGCACGGGCGCCTCGCGCCGCAGCCGCGCGTAGACCGGGTACGGGTCGACGCGGGCCTGGGGCGTGTACATCTCGTGGGCATCGGGCTGTGGACCGTTCCCCGGACCGGGCATGTCGGCTCCCTCAGATCTGCGGCTGCGGATTGGGGCAGATGACGTCGGCCGCCGGGAGCGCACCGTCGGTCAGGTAGGTGGTGACGAGCTCGTCGGCGCCGGGGTTGCCGTAGAACGGGAAGACCCGGTGGTGCGCGGTGTCCGCCACGGTGACCAGTCGCGAGTTGTGCCGCAGCACCTCGCGCATGCGCACGGCGGCGGCGTGCGGGGTGGACATGTCCTCCGCGGACTGCACGAGCAGGATGCTGCCGGCGCGGTTGCCCGGCCCCAGCGGCGTCACCGGCTCGCTCGGAGGCACCGGCCAGAACGCCGTCGCCTTGATCCCCGACAGCGCGGCCCCGGTGAAGGGGTACCTGCGGGCCGCCTGGTTCATGTCCCGCTCGTACGGGCCCAGTCGGCGCGGCCAGGCCCAGTCGCCGGCGAGGATCGCCAGCTGGGCCACCGTGCCGCTCTCCTCCTTGGGCTGCCCGAACATGCCCGCGAGGAAAGCCAGCGTCGGCGGTTCCAGGGCGGCGCCGTGCACGGCGGAACGCAGGACGTCGCCGAGGTGGTCGTAGTTGAGGTCGCTGTTGAGCATCCCGACGACGACGAGACGGACCAGCGTACGGTCCAGGGGGAAGCCCGCCACCGAGACGTCCGCGCCCCCGTCGGCCCGCGCCAGCAGCCGGTCGTAGGCCGCCCGCACCTCGCCCGGGGTGCGGCCGAGGCGGAGCTCGGCGTCGCGGCGCGCGGCCCAGCGCGTCCAGCGGGACAGGGCACGCTCGCCGTTGGGCGGGAAGTCGGTGAACAGGCCGCGCCACACCCAGTCGGGGCTGCAGATGCTGTCGAGCACCACCCGGTCCGCGTGCTCGCCGAACATCTGCGTCCACACCGCGCCGAGGTACGTGCCGTAGGAGTAGCCGAGGTAGGAGAGGCGCTCCTCACCCAGCGCACCGCGGATGACCTCCATGTCGCGGGCGATGTTGCGGGAGTTGGCGTACGGCAGGATGTCCAGGGCGTGCTCGGCGACCTTCGCCGCCACCTCGGCCTGGAAGCGGACCTCATGGGCGAAGTCGCGGGGCTGGTGGAAGACCCACAGGCGTTCCTCCGGCTCCAGCCCGCACACCACCGGGCTGCTGCGGCCCATGAAACGGTGGTCGAACGCCACGACGTCGTACTGGGCCAGCACCTCCTTCGGCAGCGTCCGCACCAGCTGGGCCCCGAGCAGGGTGCCCCGGTTGCCCAGATCGTCGCCGGGCCCGACCAGCAGCACGCCGCGCCGCCGCTCGGACGAGGTCGCGAGCGAGCGCACCAGGCCGAGGGTGAGGGCACGGCCGCCGGGGTCGGCGTAGTCGAGCGGTACGGCCAGCTCCGCGCACTCCAGGCCGTTCAGGGCTTCCTCGTCGGCGGGTGACCAGAGCAGCGACTGGGACTGGAAGTCGCGGATGGCGTCGGTACGCCGGTCGGTGCGCAACTCGTTCATCGGCCGCTCTCCTCCGCCGTGAAGGTCGTGTCCGTGTCCGGCAGCTTGCCGGTGAGCAGGTAGGCGGTGACCGCCTCGTTGATGTGCCGGTCGCCGTAGAAGGGATAGACCCGGTGGTGCGCCGCGCCGGCGAGGGTGACCAGGCGGGAGTTGTGCGGCAGCAGCTCCCTCAGCCGGGCCGCGCCCCGGGCGGGGGTGAACATCCCCCGCTCCGAGCGCACCAGCAGCACGCTCTCCGCTCGGTTGCCGGGGCCGAAGGCGGTCACCGGCTCCAGCGGTGGCCGGGGCCAGAAAGCGCCGGCCTTCGGTGCGGCCATCGCCGGGCCGATGAACGGATGCCGGGCGCGGGCGGTGGCCATGTCGCGGCGGTAGACGCCCAGGTCGCGCGGCCAGGGCGCGTCGGCGCCGAGGACCGCCAATTGGGCGACGGCCCCGCTCTCGTCCTTGCCGCGCCCGAACATGGCGCCCAGCGCCAGGCGCGTCTCCTCCCGCGCCTCGGTGCCGTGGGCCGCGGCGCTCAGCACGTCGCCGAGGAAGCCCCACGCCCGGTCGCTGCTCAGCAGCACCATGGTGACCAGCCGCAGCATCGTGCCGTCCACCACCGGCAGGCCGGCGACCGGCAGCGGCTCCCGGTCGGCCCGCTCGACGAGCCGGTCCAACCGCTCCCGTACGACGGGCGCCGTGGTGCCCAGGTCCAGGTCGGCGTGGCGTCCGGCGGCCCACTGCGCCCAGTCGCCCAGCGTGGACTCGCAGGCTTCGGCGTAGTCCAGGAACATCCGGCGCCACACGGAGCCGGGGTCGATGACGCTGTCGAGGACGACGCGGTCGGCGTGCTCGCCGAACAGTTGCGTCCACACCGCGCCCAGGTAACTGCCGTAGGAGTGGCCCAGGTAGGAGACGCGCTCCTCGCCCAGCGTGCGGCGGATCACGTCCATGTCGCGGGCGATGTTGCGCGAGGTGAGGTGCGGCAGGACGTCCCCCGCCTCGGCGAAGCAGCGCTCGACGATGCCGCGCTGGTACCGGGCCTCGTCGTCGAAGGCGAGCGGGCGGTGGAAGATCCACAGCCACTCGTCGGGTGTCAGACCGCAGGACAGCGGGTCACTGCGGCCACTGAAGCGGTGGTCGAAGCCGACGATGTCGAACCGGTCGAGCACGTCGGGCGGCAGGACCGCGGTGAGCTGCGGTACGAGGAGAGTGCCGCGGTTGCCGGGGTCGTCGGGGCCGACGAGCAGCACGCCCTGGCGGAGTTTCCCGTCGCGGGCGCGGTGACGGGCGAGAGCGAGATCGACGGTACGGCCGACGCCCGGGCGGGCGTGGTCCACGGGAACGGTGACCGTGGCGGTGTCGAGGCCCACGAGGGCGTCTTCGGTGGCGGGCTGCCATGGGACGGACATGGTGGTCCCTTCTCGGTGGAGGAAGAGCCCCTAAGGCCGGATCTCGTACAGCGCGTTGAGCGGCGTCGGCGCCGGCAACTGCCGCACCGACCGCAGCCCCGCCCCCGCGCACAGCTCCCGCAGCCGGGCCGCCGGCAGACCGAGCATTCCCAGCGCCGCCCCGTCCCGTGCGACCGGCACGCTGTAGAGCACGCTCGTGCCGTACAACAGGGCAGCTGCCGAGCCCCGGTTGTCGGTGGGGTGGTCGGCGCCGTTGCTCTCGAGGAGCAGGAGCACCCCGTCGTCGGCGAGGGCCGCCCGGACCGCGCGCAGCGCGACCTGCGGGTCCGGCGCGTCGTGGAGCACGTCCAGGGCCAGGACCAGGGCGTGGTCGCCCGTCGCCGGCAGTGCTTCCGACGCGCCGGTGTGGACGAACTCCACCCGCTTGTCGACCCCGGCGGCGGCCGCCTCCCGCCTCGCGTGCTCGACGTTGAGCCGCAGCGCGTCGTAGCCGGTGCAGCGCGAGCGGGGGTACGCCCGGGCGAGCAGGACCAGGGCGTGCCCGCCGCCGCTGCGGAGGTGGGCCACCCGGGCCCCGGCCTCGAGCCGTTCGGCCAGGCCGTCGACCGCGGGGATCCACTGCGGCAGCAGCAGGGTCCCCAGCCAGCTGGAGCTCATCTGCCACATCGTGTGGAAGAGGGCGTCCGGGTACCGCTCGTGCGGGACGGCCCTGCCCGAGCGGAAGGCGTCGGCGACGGTGTCGAGCATCAGCGACAGGGCGGGCACGAGGCGGGCCGCACCGCCCATGAAGAACGGCGAGTCCTCGTGCGCCAGCACCGCCGCGTGCTCGGCCGGCAGGGCGAAGCGCGCGTCCTGTGCCTCGAGGTAGCCCGCCGAGGTGAGGCCGTGGAGCCATTCACGGACGTACCGCTCGTCCAGGCCCGTACGGGCGGCGAGTTCGGTACTGTCGGCCGGGCCGCCGGTGGCGAGTGCGGTGAAGAGGCCCAGACGGTCGCCGAGGGCGCACATGATGCTGACCATGCCGCCGCTGACGTCGTCCAGGAAGCGGGTGACGAACTCCTGCACGCCCGTGCTGTCGCATCGGTCCATGCCGCCCGACTGTAGTGACCGCCGGACCGGTGGGCCTTCTCCCAGATTGCTCACGCCGCACCGACGGTAGCGGTGGGGGCCATTGCTACCATCAATCGTCGTGACGAGGGCGGAATGCTGAGGGTGCGTCATGAAGGGCAAGCGCAATTACGGGCAGTTCTGCGGGCTCGCGGCCGGCCTCGACGTCGTCGGCGAGCGCTGGACGCTGCTGATCGTGCGCGAACTCCTCATCGGACCAGCCCGGTTCAACGAAATCCTGGGCAACCTCCCCGGGCTCGGCCCCAATCTGCTCACGGAACGGCTGCGCGCGCTCGACGAGCGGGGGGTGCTGGAGTCGGCGGCCGTGCCCGGCGACGGGCGGGGCAGGCAGTACCGGCTCACGCCGCGCGGTGAGCAGTTGCGCGAGCCGATGCTGATGCTCGCCCGCTGGGGCATGGCGTTCCTCTGCGAGGCCGATGCCACCACCGGTGTCGTGCGGCCCGCCTGGGGCATCCTGGCCGTCCAGGCGATGATCCACGGCCGGCCGGTGCCGGCGGTCGAGGAGAGCTACGAGTTCCGCGTGGCCGACGAGACGTTCCACATCGAGGTGGCGGACGGGCGCGCGGTCACCCGGCGCGGGCCCGCCGCGGAGCCGGCCCTGGTGGCCACCACCGACGCGGAGACGTTCGTGAGCATCGGCGCCGACACGCGCACGCCCTTCGAGGCGCTGCTCTCCGGGCGGCTGCGGATCGAGGGGGACCCGCAGGCAGTGCGGCGCTGCGTGGAGTTCATGGGGCTGCTCGACGCCCCCGGCCGCCCGCCCGTGGTACCGGGAGCGTCGGCGGCCACCGCACCACCCGGCTGACGGCGCTCGTCGGCCGGCCGTGTCCCGTCGAAGTCGAAGGGGAAGTCCGCCATGACAGCAGACCCGACGCAGGCCCCGACGCAGGCCCCGGCCCGGACGCAGGCCCCGGCTCAGGAGCTGGCCGGCACCACCGCCCTCGTCACCGGCGCCTCCAGTGGCATCGGCGAGGCCACCGCGCTTGCCCTGGCGGCCCAGGGCGCCTGTGTCGTCCTCGCCGCCCGCCGCCGCGACCGGCTGGAGAAGACGGCCGCGACGGTCACCGCCGCGGGCGGCCGTGCCGTGGTCGCCGAGGCCGATCTCAGCGGTGAGGCCGGCGCCACGGCGGCCGTCTCGGCCGCCGTGGCCGCGACCGGGCGGCTGGACATCGTGGTGAACAGCGCCGGCGTCCTGCTGCTGGGCCCCGTCGAGGACGCCCCCGCCGAGGAGTGGCACCGCATGGTGAACGTCAACCTGCTCGGCACGGCCCTCGTCACCCGTGCCGCCCTCCCGCACCTGTTGCGCGCCGCCGCCGACGGCCCCCGGCACGTCGCGGATCTCGTCAACGTCAGTTCGCTCGGCGGCCGCGTCGCCACAGCGAACACCGCCGTGTACAACGCCGCGAAGTTCGGTGTGAACGGCTTCAGCGAGGCCCTGCGCCAAGAGGTGGCGCGCCGCCACCTGCGGGTCTGTGTCGTCGAACCCGGCTTCGTCGCCACCGAACTGCCGCGGCACTCCCGGCCCGAGGTGCTCGGGGCCCTCGCCGGGGACTTCGACCCGGGCGAGCCGATGCGCCCGTCCGATGTCGCCGGGACGATCGTCCACGTCGTGACCCGCCCCCGCCACATGGCCATCGGTGAAGTGCTGCTGCGCCCGGCCGAGCAGCTGGCATAGGGCCCGCCGTCGAGCGATTCGGGCTTTTCGGCAGAATCCCCCACCCCATCCTCCCCGGTGTGTTGACCGTCACTTCCGTAACTGATAGCAATACGCACTGTGTTCGAGTCCGGTTGAGGACCAGCACGGGGAACTCCACGGCGTCGCACCACCCTGAGGACGGGGGTCGCACATGCCCGGAAAGCCCTTCGCACATCCACGCTCGCCCTACCGTGCCCGGCCCGGCCCACCACCCTCCCCCTGGGCCCGCCGCCTACGACTGCGCGACGAGATGGCCGACTTCTCCGTCCGCGGGTTCCACTGCGGCAGAACGGAGAGCCGTCGCGTCCTGGAGCGCCACGCGCGCTCCTTCCTCGCCGGCTTCAACACCGCCGTCGAGTCCACCACCGCCGGTACCCACGAGCGGCTCGCCGTCCTCGACGCCACCGAGCGCGGCTTCGCCTACGAAGGGGCGGGCATGGCCTGCGCCCTGCTCGACCTCCTCCGCCTGGGCCGGGGGCACCGCCGCCTCACCGCGCTCCTCGACGGCCCCGGCCGGAGCCATGTCCACCTCGTGCACGTCGGCGCCGGATGGGCCCTGGCCCGGGTGCCGCTGCCGGGCGCCCGGCGGCTGCTCGGCCTCGACCCGCTGCTGCAGTGGCTGACTCTGGACGGCCACGGCTTCTCCCAGGGATTCTTCGGGGGCCGCGCCGCCCTGGCCCGGCTCGCCCGCGGGCACCCGCTCCGACCCGCCGGGACCGTACGCCACCAAGGGCTGGGCCGCAGCCTGTGGTTCATCGAGTCCGCCGACCCCGGGCGCATCGCCGACACGGTCGGCGCCTTCCCGGCGGACCGCCGCCCCCACCTGTGGAGCGGGGTGGGGCTGGCCGCCTGCTACGCCGGCGGAGCCGCCGATACCGAGCTGGACCGGATCCGGCAGGCGGCCGGCCCGTACTGGCACCACCTCGCCCAGGGGGCGGCGTTCGCCGCCCAGGCGCGACGGCTCGCCGGGCACATCCCCGCGCACACGCACCTGGGGGTACAGCGCCTCGTCGGCGTCGACACCGTGACCGCCGCGGACTGGACGGTCGCCGCGAGGCGGAAGCTGCGCGGCGACGGCACCCTCGAGGACTACCTGACCTGGCGGGAGACCATCAGGGACAGCGCGCTCGCGTCCCGCTGACTCCCGCCGGGCCGACGGACCCCGCTGCACCGAAGCAGGAAGGCCGACCGGCCCCCGGATCACGGAGGGAACATGCTCCGCACTCAGTGGCGCGCGCTCGCCGCCCCCCTCGTCGCGGTGGTGATCGCGACCTGTCTGGGCGTAGCGGCCGCCCAGCCCGGTACGTCCGCCGCGGAGCGGGCCCGGCTCGCCGGGCAGTTCCGCTTCTCCGCCGCGTACCTCAACGGCGACCCCGTGGACGCCCGCACCGAGCGCCCGGTCCAGCCCGGCCTGCGCCGGATCTCCGCATGGATCTCGGCCGTGGGCGCCGGCGCCGCCGTCGGGGACATCGCCGGCACCGGGCGCGACTCAGACGTCTGCCTGGTCGACCCCCGTGACGACTCCGTGACGGTCCGGCCCCTGCCCGGCTCCGCCGGCCGCTACGCCCCCTTCACGCTGACGCCCCGCGGGCTGCCCTGGGACCCGCGGACCATGTCCCCGATGGGCTGCGTCACCGGCGACTTCGCGCAGAACGGCCTGACCGGCGTGCTGGTCTACTACTGGGGCCGCTCCCCGGTCCTCTTCCTGCGCACCGCCGGCACCGTGCCCTCGGCCGACGCGTTCCGGGCGCAGGAACTCGTCTCGCCCATGAAGCTGTGGAACACCACCACCGTCAACCACTCCGACCTCGACGGTGACGGTCACCCCGATCTCGTCGTCGGCAACTACTTCCCCGACGGCGCCCGCGTCCTGGACACCCGGGCCGCCGACGATCCCCGGATGGCCATGCAGGACGGCATGTCCAACGCCCGCAACGCCGGCACCACCCACGTCCTGCTGTGGACCTCCGGCCGCGGCGGCACCGAACCCGCCGCCGGCTTCCGCGACGTCCCCCGAGCCCTGCCCTCCGGGGTCCGGCACGGCTGGGCCCTGGCCCTCGGCGCCCAGGACCTCGACGGCGACGGCCTGCCGGAGCTGTACCTCGCCAACGACTTCGGCCCCGACCGGCTGCTGGCCAACCGCTCCCGGCCCGGTACCGCCGACTTCGCCCTCACCGAGGGGCGGCGCGGGTTCACCACGCCCAAGTCCAAGGTGCTCGGCCACGACTCGTACAAGGGCATGGGCGTGGCCTTCGCCGACCTGGCCGGCACCGGCGAACCGGACATCCTGGTCAGCAACATCACGCTCCCGTACGCCCTGGAGGAGTCCAACTTCGTCTTCACCCGCGACGGTCCGGTCTCCGACCTCGCCCGGGGCACCGCCCCCTATCGCGACCGCAGCGAGGAGCTCGGCCTGGCCCGCTCCGGCTGGTCCTGGGACGTCAAGACCGGCGACTTCGACAACAACGGCAGGCCCGAGATCCTGCAGGCCGTCGGCTTCATCAAGGGCCCCACGAACAAATGGCCCGAGCTGCAGGAGCTGGCCATGGCCAACGACAGCGTGCTGCACCACCCCGCGAGCTGGCCCCGCCTCACCACCGGCGACGACCTCTCCGGCGCCGCCACCAACCGCTTCTGGGTGCGCAACGCCGCCGGCCGCTACACCGACCTCGCCCGCGCCACGGGACTCGACCAGAAGGTGCCCAGCCGGTCCTTCGCCCTCACCGACGCCGACGGCGACGGCCGCCTGGACATCGTCGTCGCCAACCAGTGGGGCAGATCCGTCCACTACCGCAATGTCAGCCCCGCCGGGCAGCACCTCGCCCTGCGCCTGAGGGTGCCCACGACCGTACCGGGCGGCACCGCCACCACCCCGGCCATCGGCGCCCGGGTCACCGTGCGCACCGCCGACGGGCGCGTACAGGCCCAGCAACTGCAGCCGGCCAACGGGCACACCGGCGTGAACAGCACCGAGCTGCTGTTCGGGCTGGGCAAGGGCGACAGGGGGCCCGTCACCGTCGAGATCGCCTGGCGGGACGTCGCGGGCCCGCACCGCACGACGCGCTCGCTGGAGCCCGGCTCCCACACCGTCGTCCTGCCCGGGCCCGGTCCCGCCGGCGCACGGCGCTGAGTCCGTCCCCCACGCGAAGAGGTGCTGCCGTGACGACCACCGCCCCCGCTTCCTCCGCCCCGACGGCCGCCGCCCCCGCCGGTCTCACCCCGGAACAGCGGCGCAGCAAGGCCCTGCGCCGCTTCGCGCTGTCCATCACCGTCCTGAACATCCTCGGTCTGACCTGGCTGGGTTTCGAGCAGGCGTATGTGACCCCGTTCGTGGCCGTCGCCGCCGCCTACGCCACCGAACTGCTGCTGGAGAGCGCCGACGCCGCGGCCCACCGGCGCCGCCCGCGCTACCTGGGCTCCTTCGGGCAGGTCCTCGACTTCATGCTGCCCGCGCACATCACCGGGCTCGCCTGCTCGATGCTGCTCTTCGCCAGTGACCGGCTGCTGCCCGTCGCCTTCGCGGCGGCCGTCGGTATCGGCTCCAAGTACGTCGTGCGCGCCCGGGTGCGCGGCCGGCTCCAGCACGTCCTCAACCCGTCCAACACCGGCATCGTGGTGACCCTGCTGCTGTACGACTGGGTGGGCATCGCCCCGCCGTACGAGTTCACCGAGTACGCGCCCGGCATCCTGCGCTGGGTCATCCCGCTCGCCGTGCTGGTCGCGGGGACGCTGCTCAACGCCAAGCTGACGAGGAAGATGCCGCTGCTGCTGGGCTGGGCGGGCGGGTTCGTGCTGCAGGCCGTGGTGCGGTCCCTGTTCACCGATGCCTGGATCGTCGGCGCGCTGACACCCATGACCGGCGTGGCCTTCATCCTCTACACCAACTACATGATCAGCGACCCCGGTACGACGCCGTTCGCACCGCGCCGGCAGTTCGCCTTCGGCCTCGGCATCGCCGTCGCCTACGGAGTCCTGATGGTCCTGCACATCAGCTTCGGCCTCTTCTTCGCCCTGGGCATCGTGTGCGCGGTGCGCTGGCTGGCGCTCGTCACGCTGCCGGTGACCAGGCCGCTGATGGATCGTTTCGGCCGGGCTCGTGCCGCCGGGGAGGCCCTGTGAAGTGCAGCGTCGCCGTGGTGGGCATGGCCTGCCGCTACCCGGACGCCGACGACCCGGCCGCGCTCTGGCAGACCGTGCTGGCCGGCCGCCGCGCCTTCCGCCGCATCCCGCCCGAGCGGCTCCCCCTCGCCGACTACGGGCCCGGCGGGGCGGACGGCATCGACGCCGAGCGGGCCGCGGTCCTCGAGGGCTGGTCCTTCGACCGGGCGGCCTTCCGCGTGCCGGGCCCCGCCTACCGTGCCGCCGACCTCACCCACTGGCTCACCCTCGATGTCGCCGCGGCGGCGCTGCGCGACGCGGGGTTCGCCGGGGGCGAGGGGCTCGACCGCGACCGGGTGGGTGTCGTCATCGGCAACTCCCTCACCGGAGAGTTCTCCCGCACCGGGCAGCTGCGGCTGCGCTGGCCCTACGTCCGCCGCACCGTGGAACGGGTGCTGTCCGAGCACGGCACCGCGGCCGGCGACCGCGTGGAGATCCTCCACGCACTGGAGTCCCGCTACAAGCAGCCCTTCCCCGTGCCCGGCGACGAGTCCCTCGTCGGCGGCCTCGCCAACACCATCAGCGGCCGGGTCTGCAACCACTTCGGCTTCCACGGCGCGGGCTACACCGTCGATGCCGCCTGCGCCTCCTCCCTCGTCTCCGTCATCACCGCCTGCACGGCACTCGCCCAGGGCGACCTCGACCTCGCGCTCGCCGGCGGCGTGGACCTCAGCCTCGATCCCTTCGAACTCGTCGGCTTCTCCCGGCTCGGCGCGCTCGCCCACGGCCCCATGCGGGTCTACGACCGCCGGCCGACCGGCTTCCTGCCCGGCGAGGGCTGTGGCGTCCTGGTCCTCGCCCGCGAGGCGGACGCCGTGCGCCTGGGCCTGCGGACCTACGCCCGCATCGAGGGCTGGGGCATGTCCTCCGACGGCCGGGGCGGGCTGACCCGGCCCGAGCACACCGGCCAGGCCCTCGCCCTGCGCCGGGCCTACGAGCGGGCCGGCTTCGGCCCCCAGACCGCCGGCCTCGTCGAGGGGCACGGCACCGGCACCACCGTCGGCGACCGCGTCGAACTCGCCGTGCTCGACGAGGCGTTGCGGGCCGCCGGCGCGCGGCCCGCCCGGCCCACCGCGCTCGGCAGCGTCAAGGCCAACATCGGGCACACCAAGGCCGCCGCCGGCGTCGCCGGGCTCATCAAGGCCGTCCTCGCCGTCCACCACGGCGTCGTACCCCCCACCACGGGCTGCGACGACCCGCACGAACTGCTCGCCGGCCCCGACCCGGTGCTGCGCGTACCGACCGCCCCCGAGCCCTGGCCGGACGGGCTGCGGTACCGACGGGCCTCGGTCAACTCCGCGGGGTTCGGCGGCATCAACGCGCACGTGGTCGTCGAGGGCCGCGCGGCGTCCCGGACGGCCGCCTGGGGGTACGCCCCCGCGCCGGGCCCGGAGGTCTTCCCGCTCAGCGGCGACGACCCCGGCGAACTCGCCCGCCGCCTCCACCGGCTCGCCGGCCTCGCCGAGACCCTCTCCGAAGCCGAACTGACCGACACCGCGGCCGAACTGGCCCGCCGCGCCGACCCCGCGCGGCCCCTGCGCGTCGCCGTCGTCGCCACCTCGCCCGTCGGCCTCGCCAGGCGCCTGCGGGCCGCGGCCGCCCCCCTCGGGGACCTCGCACGGGACGGCGGCGTCCACTGGGACGCGCGCGGCGGCGTCTTCGCGGGCGCCGGCCCGGCCGCCCGGCTCGGGCTGCTCCTCCCCGGCCAGGGCGCCCCCGAGCGGACCGCCACCGGAGCGCTGGGACGCCTGGTGGCCGTCGGGGACCTCGTCGCGGAGGTTCCCGACCTGCCGCCCGGACGAGCCGCCTCCGACACGGCCGTGGTGCAGCCCGCCGTCGTCGCGGCCTCGCTGGCCGGTCTGCGCTACCTCCGGCGGCTCGGCGTTCGGGCCGACGCCGTGGCCGGCCACAGCCTCGGCGAACTCACCGCCCTGAGCTGGGCGGGCGCCCTCGGACCCGCTGCCGCGGTGGCGCTCGCACGCGCCCGCGGCGCGCTGATGGCCCGCCACGGCGACAGCGGCGGCGGCATGCTCGCCGTCGGCACGGACGCCACGACGGCGAAGGCGCTGCTGGAGCACACCGGTGCCGTGATCGCCGCGGTCAACGGGCCCCGGCACGTCACGGTGGCGGGGCCCCGTCCCGACCTGGCCCGCGTCCGCGAACGCGCCGTCCACGACGGCGTGTCCACCGTCCCCCTCGCCGTCTCCCACGCGTTCCACACGTCCGCGATGCGCCCCGCCCTGCCCGCACTGACCCGCTGCTTCGCCGCAGCGGACTTCGCCCCGCCGTCCGGCACCGTGATCTCCACGGTCACCGGCGCGGCCCTCGCCCCCGACACGGACCTGGCCGCACTCCTGACCCGCCAGATCCTCTCCCCGGTCCGCTACGCCGAAGCGGTCCGCGCACTCACCGCCCGCGTGGACGTGCTCCTGGAGGTGGGCCCCGGCACGATGCTCACCGCCCTCACCCAGCCCACCACCGCCCTCCCGGTCATGGCCCTCGACACGACGGCCACGACATCCGTGGCCGCTGCCACGGCAGCGCTCTTCGCCGCCTGCGCGGCCGATGTGACGCCATGGACGGCGGATCGTTTCTCCCGGCCGATCGACCTGGACCGCCCACGGGAGTTCCTGACGAACCCCTGCGAGACGGACCGGATCCCGTCCCACGGCGCGGACGCCGGTATCCCCGACGGCCCGGCCGCGGCGACGACACCGGCGGAGACGGCCGCCGGGGCTCCGGCACCACCGAGCCGGGACCCGTACCCGGAATCCGCCCCGCACGGCAGCCATGCCCGGTCCGGGCCCGGCGAAGACGCGACGGGCAGCACCCTCGAAGCCGTGCGGCGCATCGTCGCCAAGGCGGTGGAGTTGGCGGAGGAGGACATCGGGGACGACGACCTGCTGCTCGCCGACCTGCACGTGAACTCCCTGCGGCTCGCCCAGATCGTCGCCGAGTCGGCGCGCGCGACGGGGCGCGCCGTGCCCGGGGACGCCCGGGCGCAGGTGACGGCCAGTGTCGCGGGACTGGCCGCCTACGTCGACGGGTTGCCCGTGGCGGAGGGCGCGGACGAGGGTGCCGATGTCGCCGGGGCCGGCCCGTGGGTGAGAGCCTTCACGCACCGGCTGGAGCCGAGCCCGCCGCCGGAGGGCGGCGCCCGCGTTCCGTACACCTGGACGTGCCACACCGACGGGCACCCGTCGGCCGGGGCCGTACGGGCGGCGTTCCCCGGCGGCGGACCGGGGCCGCAGGCCACTCTCGTCGCGCTGCCGCCCGGGCTCGGGGACGCGGCGGGGGCCGCCGGGACGTGGGTGGCGGCCGTTCGGGCGGTGGCCGAGAGCCCGGGACCGGTCGTGCTGTTGCACCACCGCGGGCCGGGGGCGGTCGTCGCGCGGTCGGTCCTGGCCGAACGCCCCGGCCTCGACTGCCTCGTCGTGGACGTGCCGGCGCACGCCGAGGGAGTGCGCCGGGCGGCGGCCGAGGCCGCCCGGGGCATCAGCGGCTATGCCGAAGTCGTCTTCGACGACCGGGGGCACCGGCACGTGCCCGTGACCGCGTACCTCCCGCTGCCCCCGCCCGACGCGGCGGCGATACCGCTGGGCGCCGAAGACGTCTGCCTGGTGACGGGCGGCGCCAAGGGCATCGGCGCGGAGACGGCGCTCGCCCTGGGCAGGGCCACGGGGGCACGGCTCGCGCTCCTGGGCCGCGCCCGGCCCGACGCCGACCCCGTCGTCGCCGCCACGCTGCGCCGCTTCGCCGACGAAGGCCTCACCGCGCTGTACCTCGCCGCCGACGTCACCGACCCCGCCGCCGTGCGCCGCCGTGTCGCTGAGGCCGAGGCCCGCCTAGGGCCCGTCACGGCGGTGCTCCACTGCGCGGGCCGCAACGAACCGGGCCGGCTGGAGGCACTCACCCCCGAGCGGCTGCGCGCCGCCGTCGAGCCCAAGTGCGCCGGCCTCGACGCCGTACTCGGCGCCGTCGACACCGGCCGCCTGCGCCTGCTGGTCGCCTACGGGTCGGTGATCGCCCGCATCGGACTGCCGGGGGAGTCGGACTACGCCCTCGCCAACGACCTGCTGCGGCACCGGGTGGAGGAGCTGAGCGTCGCCCTGCCGCACTGCCGGTGCCTGACGGTGGAGTGGTCCCAGTGGGAGGGCGCGGGCATGGCCCACCGGCTCGGCGCCGTGGAGACGCTGCGCCGGCAGGGCGTCGCGCCGATTCCCGTGGCGGACGGCACACGGGTGCTGTTGTCGCTGCTCGCGGCGCCCGGCCTGCCGCCGACCGTGATGGTCGCCGGGCGGCTGCCCCGTGCGGCGACCCTGCACCACGCCGACGAGTCGCTGCCGTTGCTGCGGTTCCTGGAGACCCCCGTGGTGCACCAGCCCGGCGTGGAGGTCGTGGCCGACGCCGAGGTGGGCCTGGGCACCGACCCGTACCTCGCCGACCACGCCCTGGACGGCGTCCCGCTGCTCCCCGCCGTGGTGGGCCTGGAGGCCATGGCCCAGGCGGCGGCGGCCGTCGTGGGGCGGCCGGCCCCCTCGGCGGTCACGTCGGCCGTCTTCGAGCGGCCGGTGACCGTGCCGTCCGACGGCTCGCGCACCGTGCGTGTCGCCGCGCTGCGGCACGACGACGGCACGGTGGAGACCGTCCTGCGCAGTTCCGAGACGGGCTTCACGGTCGACCACTTCCGCGCGTCGTACCGGTTCGGGCCCGAGCCGTCGGCGCGCGAGCGGCCGGGCGCCCGCGCCCAGGCGCGCCGCTCCCCGTACTACGGCGACCTGTTCTTCCACGGCCCCCGCTTCCGCGGCCTCATCGGCTACCGCCGGCTCACCGGCCGCCGGTGCGAGGCGCTGGTGGCGGCGGGCCCGGACGGTGAGTGGTTCAGCGGGTTCCACAGTTCCCGCCTGCTGCTCGGCGACCCGGGGGTGCGGGACACCTACGTCCACCTCCTGCAGGGCTGCGTGCCGCACCGGCGCGTGCTGCCCGTGGGCGTCGAGGCGGTGCGGTTCCACGGGACGGCCGCCGGGGCGGGCACCGTGGTCGTGCACGCGCACGAGACCGGCCACGACGCCGACGGCTACTGCTACGACCTGCGCGTCGAGGACCTGGACGGCTCGGTGCTCGAGACCTGGCACGGCCTGCGGCTGAAGGACGTCGGCCCGTTGCCGAGGGACGACAGCGCCCCTTGGCCCGAGGAGCTCCTCGGGCCCTACCTCACCCGCAGCCTGGACCGCCTCCTCCCGTCGTCGCGCGTGGACGTCGTGACGGTCAGGACCACCGCGGGGGCCGTGGAGGAGGGCGAGAAGACCGGTTTCGGATCCGTCGCCCACCTGCGGGACCGCGCGCTCCGCACGGTCGCGGACCGGCCCGTGGCCGTCGACTGGGCGGACGTCACGGACCCGCTGCCGGGCCACTGGCGCGTGTTGCTGGGGCCCCGCGCGGCCGCCACCGCCGAGGAGGTGAGCCGGGCGACGGGCGAACCCCTGGAGTACGGCTGCTCCCGCCTCCTGGCCTGCCGTCAGACGCTGCTCAAGCTCGGTGCCCGCCCCGACGTGCCGCTTCGCGTGGAGCGCCGCACCGACGACGGGTGGGTGCTGCTGCGGCACGGACAGTGGCGCGTCGCCACCGTCGTCGTCCGCGTCGCCGGGTTGCCGGTGCCCGTAGCGGTGGCCGTGTGCGCGGGACCGCCCGTACCGGCACCGTCGCCCCATGACCCGGCCCGGACGCCCGCGATCGAAGGGAGCGGCACCCGATGACACCGGCCGTACCGCCGCCGCCCGCGTCGCGGCGCACCTACGTCCACCGCCACCACGTCCCGTTCGAGGAGACCAACCTCGCCGGCAACGTCTACTTCGCCCACTACGTCCGCTGGCAGGGGCACTGCCGCGAGCGCTTCCTCGCCGAGCACGCGCCCGGCACGCTGACCGCCCTCGGCCACGGCCTCGCGCTGGTCACCGTCGCCTGCGACATGGAGTATCTGCGCGAATGCCGGGCCTTCGACGCGGTCGACGTCCATATGTCGCTGCGCCGGATCGCCGGCCATCGCGTCGTGATGGCCTTCGCCTACGAACGGGTCGCCCCCGGCCCGGCCGAGCTGGTCGCCCGCGGCCACCAGACCGTCGCGTGCATGCGGCGCACGGGGGACGGGGACCGCATGGAACCCGCGGCTGTCCCCGAGGAACTGCTCGCCGCCCTGAAGCCCTTCCACAGCGCGTGAAAAGGGGTCACCCATGGCCAGAACCGACGTCGTCCCCGATACCGAGACGTCCGTGGCGCCGTCGCGGGGCGTCCCGCTCGCCCTTGCGGGCGCCGCGGTCGGTGTGCTGCTCGCGGTGCTCTGGTCCGCCCGGCTCGTCGACGGCCTGGGCGTCGACGCGGCCGACGGCATCCTCGGCCGCGACGCCCTCAAGGACGACATTCCCAGCAGCGGCGCCGGCGTCCTCTTCGCCTTCGTCGCGGGGCTGGCCGGCACGTTCACCGCCTGCAACGTCGCCGCGTTCGGCGCGATCGCCCCGATGGCCGGCAGCGGCGGTGGCCGTGGCGGCCGGCTTGCCGGGGCCCTGCGCCCGCTCGCCTGGCTGACCGCCGGGGCGGTGGGCGTCGCGGCCCTGTACGGAGCGGTGGCCGCGGCGATCGGCCCCGGCATCCCGCAACTGTCCCAGGACACGATCGGCAACGGCATGCCGGTGCGGGCCCTTCAGGCACTGATCGTCTACGTACTGCTCGGCGCCGTCCTGGTCTGGCTGGGCCTCGCCGCGTTCGGCTTCGCCCCCGACCCGCTGGGCCGCCTCGAGGACCGGCAGCACCACCTGCGCGTGCTCCTCATCGGCGCCCTGATCGGCGGCTTCGTGATCGGCCGCCCGTACCCGCTGTTCCGCAAGGCCTTCGCCTACGCCGCGGACACGCACAACGCCGCGTACGGCGCCCTGCTCTTCGCCCTCATCGCCCTGGGCAACGTCGCGGTGATGGCCGTCCTCTTCGTCGTCCTCGCCCTGGCCGGTGGCGGGCGCGTGCCGCGCTGGCTGAACGCGAAGCCGGGCCGCGCCGCCCGCGTCACGGGCACGGCTCTCGTCCTCTTCGGCACCTTCACCTTCGTCTACTGGGGCATCCGTCTGCCGGCCCGCTTCGACTACGGCTGGTTCCCGACGATGCCGTGGAACGCGCGCTAGCGCCCGTCGCACCCGGCGGCCCGGCCGGCGGCGGACCTCACCCGGGTTCCGCCGCCGCGCCCGCCGGCCCCGTGTCGCGCGCCAGCAGCAGAGGCAGGGCCAGGACGATCGGCGGGTCGCTGAGGGCGGGGCGGCGGAGGGGGAGGCGGAAGGAGCCGTGGGTGGGAGCGGGGGTCGTGGCGACGAGACGATGGGCGCCGGACGGGTCGTCGAGGGCGTCGGCGACGCGCGTGCCGCCGTCGAAGCACACCGCCAGGATGTGATGGCCGGCGCCCTCGGGCGGGCGCAGCCGGAGCGTGCCGCGGGCGGGGGCGACCGTGCAGGCGAGGGGCAGGTCCTGGGGGACGCCGTGCGGGAAGAGGCCCGTGAAGACGATCCCGTCGGCCGGGACCTGCCCGGTGACGCGGCCGGTGAGCTGCCCCGGCCGGCAGCGCCCGGGCGGCGCGGCCACCGGCCGGCCGACGGCGCCGACGACCTCGCCGATGCCCCGGTCGCCGTGCCGGTCGAGGAGGGCCTTGAAGCGGCTGGGCGGCATTCCCACCAGGCGGGTGAACTGCGTGGTGAAGGTGCCCAGGCTCGAGTAGCCGACCGCGGTGCACACGTCCGTCACCCGGGGGGTACCGCGGATCATCATCCGCTGTGCCTCGGCCATGCGCAGCGCGGCGAGGAAGCGGGCGGGCGTGACGGCGGTGACGTTGCGGAACACGCGGTGGAAATGGAAGGGGCTGAACAGGCCCGCCTCGGCGTGGTCGGACAGGCACTGCACCTCACCGAGGTGATCGCGCATACGGCGGACGGCACGCTCGACCGCGGCGAGCTGGTCGGTCGACGGGGGCGCGGCGGGCGCGGCCGGGCCCACGGGTCAGGCCGGGTCGGCGGCGCGGCGGGCGTGGTCCCGGGCGGTCGCCAGGGCGGCGACCCAGGTCGCGGTGAACCGCCGCCGCAGCTCCTGGGCCCGGCTCTCGGGCAGGCCGAGCCCGGTCCAGCCACGGTGCGCGAACGCCAGGCGCTGCCCGCTGCCGACGGCGGTGACGGTGACCTCGCAGGCGGGGTGGGTGCGGGCGCCGGGAACGTCGACGGCGAAGACGAGCCGCCGCTCGTCGCTCAACTCCCAGTCCCGCAGCGCGAAGCGCCGGGGCCCCTCGTCGTCGACGACGAAGAACCACGCCGGCCGGAAGCCGTCCTCGGCGACGGGCAGCCAGTCCAGGAGGGCGGGGTAGGCCAGCGGCCGGTAGGGGCCGGCCGGCAGGTCGACGGCGCCGTCGATGTCGTCGCGCAGGGCGTAGCGGGTGCCGTGACCGGTGCGCAGATGGGTGGCGAGCCGGATGAGGAAGTCGGTCCACCCGTCGCGGATTTGGCCGGCCTCGGCCGGGGTGCGGGTGTCGTCGTGGTCCGTGACGGTCAGCAGCGTCCCGCCCGTCGCCTCATCGGCGGCGAGCGTCCAGCGGACCGTCTGGCGCTTGCCCACGCCGAGGAACCTCCAGTCGTACGCCATCTCCCGGCCGGGCGCGAGCACCGTGGGGCGCACGGTGAAGAAGTCGCCGTCCTCGAAGCCGAGGCGGTTGCCCTCGCCGACGCGCAGCGGACCCGCCAGGTCGCCGAACCACCGGCCGACCCGCGCGGGTTCGGTCAGCGCCGGCCATACGGTCTCCGGCGGATCAAGGAGGCGCACGGCGACCCGTACCGCCCCGGGGAGCAGTTCACCGACGGGTTCGCCGTCGGGTGCCGCGACGTCGAAGGGCGACTCGACCGGCTCCTCGTCGGACATCGGTCCTCCCACCCGCACGCTACCGCCGGACAGATTGCTCCCATATTATGTAGCATCTGTTCACTGTCAACGCTCCAAATCAACGTTTCTCCAGGCAAGTTCAGCTGATCACTCGATCTCGCTCGTCTTTCGAAAAGTGATCTCGGCCGCCCAGGAGGACAGACAGATGAAGCCCACGGACGCCCCCGGCCGAGCCGCCCTCGCCGGCAGACTCGCGACCCTGGCCGCCGTCACCGGCCGGCACGCCGCGGCCGCCGCCTTCGACGCCGTACGGGCCGGACCAGGGGCACTGCCGGAGGTGGCCGGCCGCCGGACGGCGCTCCTGCTCTACGGTCTGGGACCGACGTTCGTCAAGGGTGGCCAACTGCTCAGCACCCGCACCGACCTGCTGCCCCCGCGGGTGTGCGGAGCCCTCGGCCGGCTGCACGACCGGGTCGCCCCCATGACGCGCGCACAGACGGCTGACGCCCTGGCCAGGGCCTATGGGCCGGACCGCGACCACTGGCCCTTCACCGCCTTCGACTGGACGGCCACCGCCAGCGGCAGCATCGCGTGCGTCCACCGCGCGCGGCTGGCCGACGGCCGGTGCGTGGCGGTCAAGCTGCGCCGCCCGGGCATCCGCCGCCGCATGCACGCCGACTTCGCGCTGCTGCGCGCCGGGGCCCAGCTGATGCAACGCCTGCCGCCGCTGCGCAAGGTGCCTGCCTTGCGCATCGTGGAGGAGCTCGGCGGCGCCGTCCTCGGTCAGCTGGACCTCGAGCGGGAGGCGCGGTCGTTGGCGGCGTTGCGGACCAATCTCGCCGGGTTGCCGTATTTCCGGCTCCCGGCCCCGGTACCGGAGGCGTCAGGCCCCGGCGCCCTGGTGATGGACTTCATCGAGCCCCTCGAACGCTTCCGGGCCGGAAGCCTGGACCGCGAACAGCGGCGGAGAATCGTCCGCAACGTCCTGCAGGGCGTCTACCGCATGCTGTTCATCGACGGCCTGGTCCACTGCGACATGCATCCGGGCAATCTCTACCTCAACCCCGACGGCGTGGTGGTGCTCCTGGACGCGGGCTTCGTCATCCAGCTCGAACCGCAGGTGCGGCGCCTGTTCGCCGAGTTCTTCATGAACATGTCCCTGGGCCGGGCCGCGGAGTGCGCGGACGTGGTGCTGCGCAGCGCCGAACACATCCCGCCGGGCGTGGACCTCTCCGCCTTCCGGTCCGGGATCGAGTCCCTGGTCGCGGCGACGACCGGACGGCAGGCGGGGGAGTTCCGCCTGGCACCCTTCGCCACCCGGCTGTTCGACCTGCAGCGCCGCTCCGGGATCGCCGCCGCCCCCGCCTTCGTCTTCCCCCTGATGTCGCTGCTGGTCCTCGAAGGAATGATCAACGAGTTCGACGTGGACGTCGACTTCCAGGGCGAGGCCATCCCCACCCTGCTGACCGCGCTGAACACCTGATGACCGGAGTCCGCATGGACCGCGACAGCGCAACGGCGGTACGAGCGTTCCGACCGCTGCCGGCACCGGTGAGCGCACCGGGGGCCGACGGCTTTCCGCCCTTCCGCTGGAGCGTGCTCGCCGCCTTCCCGGCGGACTCCCTCGCCGCCGCGCTGCGGCACGCACACCGCCCCGACGGCGAGCCGGCGATCGCCGTGGTCCTGGGGGCAACGCACCGGCCGGACGACGACGCCCTGTTGCTCGAAGGCGCCGCCCGGGCCACCGCCACGGGGCGGCGGCTGGTCCTGCTGCACCGGGGTGCCGGCGGGGGGAGCCTGCTGCGGGCGGCGGCACTGGAGTCGCCCGGCCTGCGGGTCACCGTGCTCCAGACGGCCGGCCCGGTCGACGGCACGCGGATAGCCCACCTGGTCCGTACGGCACGCCCCGTCGACGAGCTCCATGTGGCCGCGGACGGCTTGGTCACCCGCGACGACTGGCGGCCCGTCACCCTCCCGGTCCGGCCCGGCCCCGCCGCGGCACGCCCGGGCGGCACCGTCCTCGTCACCGGCGGCCTGGGCGGGCTCGGCCTGCGGGCGGCGGGCGTGCTCTCGCGGGTGGCCGGCTGTCGTCCGGTGCTGCTGGACGTCACCGCGCCCGCCGAACTGAACCGCCGGCCGGCCGTGCTGCTGGAACGGCTGCGGGCGGCCGGCACCCTCGTCCTCACCGCCGACCTCACCGACCCGAGGGCGGTGGCGGCGGCCCTGGAGCGCGTCCCCGGCCCCGTACGGGCGGTGGTGCACTGCGCGGGTCTGGTGGCAGGCGGCCCCGTCGCCCGTACCTGCCCCGAGGACCTCGCGCGGCTCCGGGCGGCCAAGGTCGACGGGCTGCGCCACGTCCTCGACGTCCTCGACCCGGCGGAACTGCGGCAGCTCGTGGCGTTCGGCTCGATCACCGCCCGGGTGCCGCACCGGCAGATGGGCGGCTACGGGCTGGCCAACGAGCTGCTGCGCCACGAGACCCTGCGCCGGGCGGCCGCGCTGCCGCACTGCGCGACGGTGGTCGCCGAGTGGTCGGTGTGGAGCGGGGCCGGCCAGGCCCACGAGATGCGCGCCGTGGACCAGGCCCGCCGCATGGGCATGGCGCCCGTGGCGCTCGTCCCCGGCATGACCGCCCTGCTGTGCCTCCTGCGGTGGCCGCCCGGCCCCGCCCACGCCGCCTCCGTCATTCTCACCGGGCCGGGCGACCGTACGTTTCCGCCCCCGGCCGACTGCGCGCGCAACAGCCCAACTTGAGAGAAGGCAAGCAGCCCCAGGTCGCATAACTTATCGATAGCGAGTCCTCCTCTACAGGAAGGAAGCTCACACATGGCTATCGACTTGTGCAACAAGTCCCCGGCTGCGCTGGCCGAGAGTGACCCCGGTTCCTGGGCCGACGCCGGCCACGCGGAGCCCGTCCTCCTCGACGACCTCGGCACCGAGCAGCGCGACGCGCTGAACTTCGCCTACCGCACCACCCTCAGCAACGTCGACCCCCGCTTCGTCGCAGGTGACCCGGCTGCCTGGGCCAGCGACTTCGGCTACGCGCTCGACCGCGTCGCGATCCGGCTCGACAACCGCACCAACGACGAGCTGCGCGAACAGGCCCTGAAGCACCCCGACCCCGCGATGCGCGAGCAGGCCCTGTTCGAGTACGCGGACCGCGACCACGCCGACGCCATCGAGCTGCTGGCCCAGGCCATTCGCGACGACACCGACCGGCAGGTGCGCTGGGACGCGCTGTGGGCCGTGGAGAAGCTGGGCGGCGCCCGCGCCGTGGCCACGCTCCAGAGGTTCCTGAAGGACGCCGACCCCGAGATCGCCGAGTGGTCGCGGCTGTTCACCAGCGAGCTGCAGACAGGCGACCCCGCCTTCGACGGCCGCGCCGGGAAGTCCACACCGGGCCGTACCTTCGACGAGACGATCTTCCTGCTGATCCACTGCGACCTGTACGTACGGCTGGACGACTCCAACCAGCACTGGGGCAAGATCTCCCTGGCCCCGCAGGGCCTCGCCCGGATCTACGGCCAGGCGCACGCCTGCCCCAACGTCGCGACCCGCGAGAAGCAGCTCGTCATCGCCAAGACCATCGACGGCCTGCACACCGACGGCTCGCCGCACGTCGACAACTACCTCTTCCGCGGCTTCACCGACCGCACCCGCCGCGACCGCGGCAACTTCTTCTTCGAGTCGCTCGTGCCCAGGCCGTTCTTCAAGTCCGGCCGCGCCGACGACCCATCGCAGGGCGTCGCCCAGGCCAACATCGGCTTCGCCCGCTACGGCACCTGGCACCTCGAGCCGCGGTTCCAAATCCACGACGAGTACGCGATCCGCTACGTCCGGGGCCGCTTCCAGGGCTGGGGGCACGTCAACCTCGCCCGCATCGCCGGCAAACCCCTCGAGGAGGTCCTCACGCCGGGCAACGGCGTGCTCTCCACCCTGCACGACCCCGAGGTCGGTCCGATGACCAACGCCTTCATCCTCGGCACGTTCAAGGGCAAGCTCAACGACTGGGACGGCGACGGGGTCATCGACCTCAACTCCCGCCCCGTCTACTCGACCGCGGAAGGCGAGATCGACTCCGACCAGGACGGCATCCCCGACGAGCCCGGTCTGACCTGCTGCGACTGGACCACACGGCAACTGCCCTGAGGCGACGCCACAGCCCCGTATCCGACAGCCCTGAAAGGGGAGAGATGTCCGCTCCGACGCAGCGGCCGTCCGTGGTCTATGGCCGCCCGGTCACCACGGACGGTGTGCGCAACCTGTACTCCGGTACCCACGTCACGCCCTGGACGCCGCCCGCTCCCGGCATCGACAACCTCGGCATCACCTCCATCGACACCTTCGCCGTCCCCGGGATCGGTGAGTACACGGTCCCCTTCGACGGCTACGTCCGCGTGGTGCGCTCGCAGCCCACGTCCCAGGAGTGGTCGAAGGCCGAGGTCTACACCAACCTCATCGAGATGAAGATGGAGGGCTCCTGCGAGGAGCTCGGCCACATCACGGTCACGCTCAACCCCGAGTGCCTGTCGACCGGCCAGATCCGCACCCCCTTCGACCCCTACGCGGGCGAGGGACCGGCCGCCAAGGCGTGCCGCATGGCCGTCGGCGCCATCTTCCACATGCCCAAACTGGGCCTGAGGCTCGCCAACAAGGAACCCATCATCCTGACCATCGACGACGTCCGGCAGATCCCCCCGGCCGGCTCGCCCGGCAAGGGCCAGATCTACCGGATGCTGCCGCTCCACGACCTCGAGCGCATGGACGACTCGCCGGTCGCCTACGTCACCAGCCTGCGCTTCACGATGGGCGGCTATCTGCCCGAGGAGCGGTTCGGCGAGAGCGCCAAGGAGTTCGGCAAGTAGGCGGGAGACACAGGAAACGAAGCGGAGGAGACCCAGGAGTCGAGAAGAGGGAGGAGGTGAAGGCACCGAGCGGCACGGCGCCGCACGCGCTCACGGTCACGCACCCGTCACCAGCCGGAAGAAGGTGCTCATGACGCCCGACGACTCCCGCCCGCGCGGCCTCTCCCGCGAGTCCGCGGCCTTCCCGCCCCTCGGGGGCAGTGCGTACCCGGTCGCTCAGGACCGGTGGGAACGGCTGGTCAGCACCGTCACCGTGCCCGATCCGCCCGAGGCGGTCTGGGCCGCGCTCACCGCCCCGCACCGGGTGGCGCGCTGGCTGGCGGTCTGCCGGGGCCCGTGGGCGGTCGCCGGGCGGGAGTCGATGCTGGACTTCGAGGACGGCGAGTTCTTCTGGTGCCGCACGGTGTGCGCCGACCCGCCGCGCACCCACCGGCCCGGTTCGCTGCGCCTGCTGTGGCGGTGGCTGGGCGTGGGACCGGCCACCGCCGTCGCCTGGACCGTCGCGCCCGCCGCCACGGCGGCGGGCGGTACCACGGTCACCGTCGTCGAGGAGGCCGACAACCCGCCCTCGGACTGGCGCTCCTGGAACGGCATGGGCTGGCCCGGAATCCTCGACCAGCTCGCGGCCCACCTGCGCACCGGCACCACCTGGCGGTGGCCGTGGCGCCGGGTGGGCCCGTACCTGCAGATCCCGCTGCCCGTACCCGCCTACCGGGCCTGGCAGGAGCTGACCTCACCGGCCGGCGTCCAGCACTGGCTGCAGCGGTCCACCGGCACGCTCGCCGCCGGCGAGGACCTCACGCTCGTCATGGGCGACGCCAGCGGCACCGCCCGCATGCGGGTCACCCGGCTCGTCGAGGCCGCGCAGGAGTTCCCGTCCTACCTTCCGTACCTGGAGTTCGAGCTGAGCCGGCCGTCGTGGACGGCGGCGCTCGGCGGGCGGATGTGGATCGAGCCCGCGGGGCTGACCTCGTCGCTGCTCCAGGTGTGCCACTTCGGCTGGGAGAACCTGGACATTCCCGAGCCGGTCACCGAACGCCGGATCATCACCGGCTACTGGACCGCCGCGGCCGACCGCGCCCGTGCGCTGTTCCTGCCCCAGGGCCCGCCGGCCGGCCCCCATGGCTGGTCCATGGCGGGCGCGCCCGAGATGCCCGCGGCCGCCCAGGGCATGGACACCGGTGTCGATCCGCTGGACGTCCAGCAGTTCCTCGGCCGTATCGTCGGTGACCTCGGAACGGCCATGGCCGGCGTCCTGTGCGCGCTGGGTGTACGGCTCGGACTGTTCGCGGCGCTGGGCACCGGCGGCCCGGCCACCGCGACCGAACTCGCCGACCGCACGGGGCTGTCCGAGCGCCACCTGCTCGAGTGGCTGCGCGGCCTGACGAGCGCCGGCTACCTCGAGCACGACCGCGGCGACGGACGCTTCACCCTGCCCCCGGCCCACGCCGCCGTCCTCGCCTTCGAGGACTCGCCCGTCCACCTGGCGCCCGGCTTCGAGCTGCTGCCCCCGCTCGCCGCGGCCGTCGAGGACGTCGCCACCGACTTCCGTACGGGCAAGGGCCTGGACCGCTCCCTCTACGCCGAGCAGCTCTTCACCGCGATGGAGCGGATGAGCGCGACCTGGCTCGACACCTGGCTCACCGAGCACTGGATCCCCGCGGTCCCCGGGTTGCTCCCCGCCCTGGAGCGCGGTGGCGCGGTGGCCGACATCGGCTGCGGCGGCGGCCTGGCGCTCGTGCGCATGGCACGGCGGTTCCCCATCTGCCACCTGACGGGCTACGACCTGCACGAACCAAACGTTCGCCGCGCCCGCGAGGCCGCCCGTGACGCGGCGGTCGAGGACCGGGTCACCATCGAGGCGGCCGACGCGACCACGGCGCTCGCCGCCGGTGGGCCGCTGCGGCTGGTGACGATGTTCGACGTCCTGCACGACGCGGCCGAACCCGAGCGGCTGCTCCGCACCGTACGGCAGGCACTGGAACCGGAGGGCGTGCTCCTCGTCCTGGAATCCCTCTCGGCCGACGACCCCGCGGACAACACCGGACCCCAGGCCACCGTCCTCTACGCCACCAGCACCCTCTACTGCCTGCCGACCGCGCTCGCCGACGGCGCCCCCGGCCACGGCACGCTCGGGCTGCCTCCCTCCGAGATCCACCGCTTGGCGGAGACCGCCGGCTTCGGCCGGGTCGAGCCCGTCCCCACCGGCAGCCCGTTCAACGCGCTGTACGCGCTGCGTCCTTGAGAGGAGTGCGCATCACATGGACGACAGTGCCTTCGCACGGCTGCTCGCGCTGAAGGACACGATGACACCGTGGGCCCTGCGGGCCGTGGTGACCCTCGGCGTGCCCGACCTGCTCGCCGGCAGCGAACTCGGCATCGACGAACTGGCGCGGCGCACCGGCACCGTACCGGACGCACTGCACCGCGCGCTGCGCCTGCTCGCGGCGCGCGGTGTCTTCACCGAGGCCCGCCCCGGGGTGTTCGGGCCGACGGAGCTGTCCCGGCTGCTCGAGTCCGGCCATCCGATGAGCCTGCGGCCCTGGCTCGACCTGGACGGCGCGATCGGGCGCGGCGACCGCGCCTGCGTGCACGTACTGGAGGCGCTGCGCACGGGCGGCCCTGTCTACGAGCGGGCCTACGGGCGCCCCGTCTGGGACGACCTGGCAGCCGATCCCGCCCTCGCGGGGTCCTTCGACGCGGCGATGGAACGCCGGGCCGCAACGCTCGCCCCGGCCGTCGCCGCCGCGTCCGGGCGGCCGGAGCACGTGCTCGACGTCGGGGGCGGCACGGGAACCGTCCTCGCAGCCGTCCTGCGCGCCCACCCCGGCGCACGAGGCACTCTTCTCGACCGCGCACCCGCCGTCACGGCGGCCCGCGCGGCCTGGGGCGACACAGCGGCGGGACGGCGCTGCGCCTTCGTCACCGGCAGCTTCTTCGACGCGCTGCCGCCGGGAGCGGACATGGCACTGCTGGTCAACGTCCTGCACGACTGGGCGGACGAGCACGCGGAGGCCATCCTGCGACGGTGCGCGGAGGCGGTGGGCGCCGGAGGGCGGGTCGTGGTCGTGGAGGGGGTACGGGATGCCGGCGGGCACGGACTGCTGGAGCTCGACCTGCTGTTGATGCTGGTGTACGGCGGTCGCGAGCGGGGGCTCGACGAATTCCGGGAGCTGGGCGAGCGGGCGGGCCTGGAACTCCTGGCGACGGAGCCGGCGGGGGAGGGGCTGAGCTCACTGACGTTCTCGCCGCGCTGAGTACGGACCTGCTGCGGCAACTGCCATTGCCGCGGTGAGATGCGGTGCGGCAAGGTCGTGTGACGATGCACGCCACAAGGGCCCTGTCGGTGACGCGACCGCACCGCGTGTGCCTGCCACCGAACTGGTGGGCGTCAGTAGACGATTGACACGATCCGGCAGGCCGCTTCGGCCAGTTCACGGTCGCCGTCGATGCGGGCGCGGGCCAGGGCGGTGTCCGGCTGGATGCCGCGGGTGCACAGGCGCCAGGCGGTCTCAGCATCCAGGCCGACGAGCGCGGCGGGACGTCCTGCGTCCGGCTCGGCAAGCGACCAGTGATCCCCGATGGCCGTCACCGTCCAACTGCCGCCGGCCGGGCCTTGGATCCGCACCTGGATCTGCGTGCCGACCGGCGCGGTGACCTGGCGCAGGGTGTGCGGCAGGGCCCGCATGAACGTGTCCAGGACCACGGACAGGAACCGCGGATCGGGATCGGTGTCCTGGCCAATGGCGTGGCGGATCTGCTGGCGGTGGGTCCAGAACTCGGTGAACTCGCGGGCGCTGTCCAGCCACATCGGCGCCGGATCGACCCCGGCCCAGGACACCCCCAACGAGGGGGAGCCGGGGTCGGCGGCCTCGAAGAACCGGGCGACCTGCCCGCCGATCACGTCGAGTGTGTCGGTGAGCGCGACCGGGCTCACTCGACGGTGGGCGTCGACCCATTCCTGGTTGATGCGGTGGATGAACGCCTCCAGCGTTTCACCCGGCGCGAGGCCGGGG
The DNA here is from genome assembly GCF_017876625.1 of Streptomyces syringium. Taxonomy (NCBI): domain Bacteria; kingdom Bacillati; phylum Actinomycetota; class Actinomycetes; order Kitasatosporales; family Streptomycetaceae; genus Streptomyces; species Streptomyces syringium. The sequence goes on along the minus strand of NZ_JAGIOH010000001.1, from coordinate 661,386 downwards.
CCGTCCTGGTGGCCGTCCCGGTCCCGGGCGAGACGCCCGTAGAAGTCGCCCAGGAGGTGCGCGGCAAGATCCCGAACCGTCCAGCCCGGCACCGTTTCCTTGCCCCAGTCGGCGGCCGTCAGGCTCCTCAGCGTGGCCATCAGCGCGGCGTGCTCCGGGGCGAACAGGGAGCGGGCGTCGGACGGGGCACCGAGCTGGGTGTTCATGGCTTGAGCCTGCCCATCAGGGGGCCGTTCCGCCAGTGAATATCCCACTGCGACGACTCTCTGGGACGGAAGAAAACCTGGTGGCCGCTGTCAAATAATGCGTTGGTGAGCAAGCCTTCGGCTATGCGATCACGACCGATGCCGTGGTGATCGGCAGCTGCGGTCTTCATCGCCGCATCGGGACCGATGTCATCTGGCGGATGACTGCGGACCAATGGCAGGCGAGCACGGCTGAGCGGGGTCAACGGGCGCGCTGAACAGTGACTGTCGAGGGATCGGGGCGGGGGCCATCCGCGGCGTGCAGGGCGCGGTGGGCGGTGGTGCGGAGGTGGTGGAGGACTTCGGGGTCGGCGTCGAGGGTGTAGTCGGCGTCGAGGCCGGCGAGGGTCTGGGCGATGCGGGGCAGGTAGTCGTCGGAGGCGTCGATGCGGCAGGTGGTGTCGGTGAGGGGCTTCAGGCGGGTGGCCAGGCCGCGGGTGCGGGCGCGGATGCGGTCGGCGGGGGCATGGACGGTGGCGATGGCGCGGTAGCGGGTGGGGGCGGCGGACAGCCGGCTCGCGACGAAGGCTGCGGGGTTGCCGCCGGGCACCGGACGGGGCGGGACGCGGCGGCCGGTGGGTATGGCGTCGGTGATGCGGTCGAGGCGGAAGAGACGCCAGTCGTCCTTGTCGGTGTCGTGGGCGACGAGGTACCACAGGCCGCCGGAATCGACCAGGTGGCAGGGCTCGACGCGGCGCCGCGCCGGGCTGCCGTGGCGGGTGGTGTAGTCGAAGGTGATGATCTCGTGGTCGCGGCAGGCGACGGCGAGGGCGGCCAGCAGGGTGGGGTCGGCACGCGGCCCCTGTTCCTCCCAGGTGATGCCGGCGAGGGACTCCTGAAGGGCGCCGACCTGGCCGCGCAGGCGGCGGGGGAGGACCTGTTCGAGCTTGGCCAGGGCGCGCAGGGCGGTCTCCTCGATGCCGGTCAGGCCGCCGGCAGCGGTGCGCAGGGCGACGGCGATGGCGACGGCTTCGTCGTCGTCGAGGAGGAGGGGTGGCAGGTCGCTGCCGGAGGTGAGGCGGTAGCCGCCGCTGTGTCCGCGGGCGCTGTCGACCGGGTAGCCCAGTTCGCGCAGCCGGTCGATGTCGCGGCGGACGGTGCGCACGGTCACCGAGAGGCGGTCGGCGAGGTCGGCGCCGGACCATTCGCGGCGGGTCTGCAGCAGGGACAGCAGCCGCAGCATGCGGGCGGTCATGTCGCTCGTCATGAATTCCATGATGCCGCTGTCAAAGGACACAGGCTGTCCTGAAACCCTCCTACTGTGGGTGATGTCCGAACGGAGCAAAACGGGAGGTTTCACCCATGAAGATCGCTGTTCTCGGTACCGGTGGCGGCGCTCGCGCGCACACCGCGAAGCTGCTCGAGCTCGGCCACGAGGTGTGCGTCGGTACCCGCGACGTCGAGGCGACGCTGGCCCGGACCGAGCCCGACATGATGGGCAGCCCGCCCTACAAGGAGTTCCTCGCCGCTCACCCGGGCATCACGCTGCTGTCCTTCGGCGAGGCCGCGGCTGCGGGCGAGCTCGTCATCAGCGGCATCGACGGCCACAACGCCGTGGCGGCCCTGTCGGCCATCGCCGACCAGCTGGCCGGCAAGACCCTCATCGACTACGCCGTCCCGTTCATCTACCAGCACGCCCCGGAGCACCCCTGGCCCACACCGTGGGGCGTCATGCCGAAGCTGGACCCCTGTGACACCGACAGTCTCGGCGAGCAGATCCAGCGCGCCCTGCCCGCCACGAAGGTCGTGAAGTCCTTCGTCACCCAGGAGCAGACCACCGTGGTCAACCCGCAGGCGGTCGCCGGCGGTGACCACACGATGTTCGTCGCAGGCGACCACGCGGACGCCAAGCAGCAGACCATCGACCTGCTCAAGGCCTACGGCTGGAGCGACATCCTCGACCTCGGCGCCCTGGTCTGCGCCCGCGGCATGGAGATGCACACCCACCTGCACGAGGCCATCCGCTTCGGCCTCGGCGGTCAGGAGCTCGGCGGCCACTTCGGCATCAAGATCGTCCGCTGACCCTGCCCGGACGGACCATCAGCCACACCGGCTGGGGGCGGCACACTGACGCCTGCGGCCCCCCAGCCGCTTCACTCCCGGCGGCGAGCGCACCGCCGGGGCCGCGGGCGCGGCACCCGCTGACCATCGGCACCAGCCCGCCTCCCGCCCGCACGGGAGTCACCGCCACCAGCACTCCCAGCACGACACGACCCCAGGAGCAACAGCATGCCCGGCAAGAACACCCAGACCAGCGCTCTGTCCGGCACGATCATGTGCCACGCGATGTGGGCCCGCGACGGCCGCGAGCTCGCCGACTTCTACGCCACCGCCCTGGGCACCAAGGTCTCCCAGACCTACCCCGATGAGCACGGCAACGAGGCCGCCTTCGCCTTCCATGCGAACGGGGCGATGTACCTCTTCTACTCCTCCGCGTCCTACACCGCTCCCGTCTGGCCGGAGCAGGAACTTCCCTTCCATATGGACTTCGTCTTCGACGACGTCGAGGCGGCGGAGAAGGAGCTGCTGGAGATGGGCGCCACCAAACCCGACCACCAGCCGGGCGGAACCTACTGGACCGTCCTCCTCGACCCGTCCGGCCAGCCCTTCTGCATCCACGGCAGCCACTGAGACCCCCCCCTTGTGATGACCGTTCTGCCCCGCATCACCGCTGCCCAGCGGCGCGCCCGCCTTGTCCGCTGCCATCTCCTCGCCCCCTCTGCCCGCCGGCAGACGGCCGAGGCGGTGGCCCAGGCACTCATCGGCCTGCACGCCACCGACCCCGCCACCGTCTTCCTCGCCGCGGCCGCCCGCATGCACCAGCCCACCGCCGCTGCCATCGAACGGTCCCTGTACGACACCCCGGCCGGCCTACCGGCGCTGGAGCGCATCCGGTGCATGCGCCGCACCATGTTCGTCGTGCCCGCCCCGCTGGCCCCGGCCATCCGGTCCGCGACCGTCCACGACACCCACCGCCACCGCACCGAGACCCTCAGGCACCTGCGCCAGACCCTCGGCTGGGACGAGCGCCGCTACCAGGCCGTCGAGCAGACCGCCCTCGACGCCCTCACGGCGCGCGGCCGGGCCACCGCTGCTCAGCTCGCCACCGACGTGCCCGCCCTGCGCGAGCAGATCATCACCTTCCCCGGCAAGCCGTACGAGTCCCGACAGCGCGTCAGCGCCTCCGTCCTCGGCGTGCTCGCCACCGAAGGCCGCATACGACGGTCCCGCCCCGCCGGCACGTGGACCTCGGCGCAGTTCCGCTGGGCCCCGGCCCGGCCCCTGCCCCGGGTACCCGCCGCCGCAGCGAAGACCGCCCTGGCCCGGCACTACCTCAAGGCATTCGGCCCCATCACCGTGGACGACCTGAAGTGGTGGACCGGCTGGAACCTCACCGACACCCGCAAGGCACTGGCCGCCACCGGAGCGCAGGCCGTCGAACTCGACGAAGGAACCGGCTACCTCCTGCACGAAGACCTCGACACCCTTCCCGACGCCCCCGAGCCCGCAGCCGCCCTGCTGCCCGGCCTCGACCCCACCCCCATGGGCTGGCGCCACCGTGACTTCTACCTCAACCCCGGCCACACCAAAGCCCTCTTCGACCGTAACGGCAACATCGGTCCCACCATCTGGTGGAACGGCCGCATCATCGGTGCCTGGGCCCAGCACACCGACGGTCACATCAACCATCACCTCCTCACCGACCCCGGCCACGACGCCCGCACCGCGATCACCGCCGCAACCGCCCGTCTGACCGCCTTCCTCGGCACCACCCGCGTCACCCCCTGCTACCGCACCCCCCTCGAACGCCACCTCGCCACACAGAGTCGGGTCCTAGAGGCTGTCCCGAAGTTCCGCGAGGTTGAGCGGCGACAGTCGTGACAGCTCGGATTCGGCGTCGCCCATGACGACGTTGTAGCGCGAGGAGCCGAGGATGGCTGTCATGGTGGCGGCGATCTCGCCGTGCGGTGCCGTGAGGTCCAGCGCGAGGCCGAGGCCGAGCCGGGCGAACGCGGCGGTGTTGTCGGGCTGGTCGGAGAGGACGCCCATGCCCGGGACAGGAGTTGCGCCCTGCACCGCGTCGAGCAGGGACGCTCTGCCTCCGTGCGTCACGAACAGATCGGCGCGGCGCAGGAGTGCGTTGCCCCGGGACCGGGTCCTCCAGACACCGCCCGACGGGGCGGGGCGGTGAGGCGAATGGCAGCAATCCCGGTTGAGATCGGCCCAACTATCAGAGACATTACGTCGTTGGGGCGGAGGCGTGACGAAGAGCCGAGTCGACTTCCGCTTGGTTCCCCGCCTGCCCCTTCGCCTGGACCACCGCACAGTGACTGAACAGGAGCCATCCGTGGCCGACACTCGGCAGACCACCCCCGACGTTCGTGTCGAGGATCGAAGCAGGCAGGGCCATCCGGATCGCCCCGCGGCCTTCGACGACGCGGTGATACGCCAGGCCCGCAACTCCGCCGCGTTCTGGGCCGCAACCGGAAACTCCCGCGGCCACGAGATGATCCGCCGACGCGGCTTCCTCGCCGTGCTCGGCGGTCAGCGCGCCGGGACACGCATCCTGCTGCAGGAACCCGACCCCGACGCGCACGAGCTCGCCGAACTGACCGAGCTGGCCGGCCGATCGACGGGACCGGTGGATGTCGAGGATCCGTTCAGTTCCACCGACCTGAGTCACCTGGGCCTGCGCAACTGGCAGATGCCGATCATGGTGCGCCCGCCCGGCCCTGTTCCCGCGCCCGCGATGGAGGTGGTCCGAGTCCAGCGGGCGCACGAGCTGCAGACTGCCGAACAGATCGTGATCGAGGGCTTCGAGCTCACCAGATTCAGCCCCTACCGTCCCGGTGAGGTGTTCCCCGCAACACTGACCGAACAGCCAGGCGTGGACGTCTTTCTCGCCGTTCTCGACGGCGAGGCGGTCGGAGCCGGTGTCACCGTCGTCCACGACGGGTTCGGCAGCCACTACTGGGTCGGCACAGCGTCGGCGCACCGCTCCCGTGGCGTCGGGCGGGCCGTCATGCTCGGCTCGCTCACACCCATGGCGAACCTTCCGGTGACACTCACCGCCTCACGGCTCGGACGGCCGCTGTACGAGTCGCTGGGCTTCACCGCCGTCACCTCGTCGACCTGGTGGGCCTCACAATGACCCTCATCGAGGCGTGACTTGGCGCCCCCGGCCGGCCCGGCAACGACTGGCTGCGTTCCATGAGCCGCTGGTGTCGCGTTGCGCCCGGTGGCTGCCGGCGCCGGTGCGGGCTGGGCGCCCGGTCACTCGGCCCACGGTCTGACGGCACTCTTCCAGGCGGGCGGCGTTCCGCACGGTGTTCCGCTCGGCGTCAGGGTCCCTCGGGGCGTGGGTGCTCGATTCACGGGCCCGGCCGGACGGCAGAGCGCGCTGCAGCCTGTCGCCCTGTCAGCGGTTACCGTCTGAGCATGATCGACTCATCGTGGAACGTCCTTCTCCTCGGCGGTGCCTCGGGCGTGGGCAAGAGCCGGGCCGCTGCCGAGCTGGCCCGGTCGAGCGGCGCGTTCGTGGTCGAGTTCGACGATGTGGTCAGCGCGGTCCAGCGCCTCACCACGGCCGAACAGCACCCTGCCCTGCACTGCTTCGACCGGATCCCTGACACCTCCGTGCTCGACGTCGACCGTGTGGTGGAGCTCCAGATCACCACCGCCGACGCCCTGCAGTCCGCCCTCCTGGGCGTCGTCGACAACCGGCTGACCGTCGACATTCCGGCGGTCATCGAAGGCGACTACCTCAGCCCGGCCGCCGCAGCCCGCGCCGTACAGGACGGCACCGTGACCGGCCGTGACATACGGGCGGTCTTCCTGCACGAGGGGGATCCGGAGCAGATCGCCGTCAACTACGCCGTCCGCGAGCCGAACAGCGGTCTCCAGACCCATCGGGCGCGGGTCAGCGCCCGGTACTCACACTGGCTCGCCGATCAGGCCGCGCTCCACGGGCTGCCCGTCGTGTCGTCCCGCCCCTGGCACGATGTGGCCGTACGCATCGAGCGGGCCCTCGACCGGTCGGCCTCGCGCCCCTGACGGGCGGGAAGACGACCGGCCGACCGCCCGGACGGGGCGTCACAATGCTGGACAACCCCGGGTACAGGCTCGCGGACTTCCTTCCGGCCCTGGTCAATGACGATGACCACGTGCTTTCGCTCTGTCCACGGCCGCCACTCCGATCGCCGCAAGGGCGATCTGGATCAGCCACTCGATCCAGTCGAGGCCACCCGTGACCGAGACGTGCAGTGCGCGTGCGATGGCCGTACCGGCCAGCGCGGCGGCAATGCCGACAAGGATCATCAGCCACACGGGAACGTGTTGCCGTCCCGGGAGCACCAGCCGACCGAGCAGGCCGATGATGAAGCCGATCACCAGCGCGCTGAGAATGCCCGAGATTTCCATGGCACTCACTTCCACGGATGGGCGGGAAGGACCGGGAAAGGCACAGGAAGAACCGCCATCCGGTTGCTCATTCTAATACCGCATGCGCCCCATATGCACCTTCCCTGTCAAGGATGCTTGGGGGATAATTGCGACTGAAAGCATGAGAAGGTGAAGATCACGAACGAGCGTGAGCCAAGGGCGGCGAAATCTCCTCGCGAGCACGAGGCTCCGGCGAACCGCGTGTCCGCCACGGAGGCGCTGCGCAGCGCGGCCGAGCAGCTCACGGAGCTGCTCGGGCGCCGGCCCGAGTCGGTCTCCGCGCTGAAACCCACCGATGAGGGCTGGGAGGCCCGCGTCGAGGTCGTGGAAGTGGAGCGGATTCCCGAGACGACGAGCGTGATGGCCAGCTATCAGGTCCTGCTGGACCCGGCCGGCCAGCTGCTGGCCTACGAGCGCGGGAACCGTTACACACGCGCCCAGACGGGTGGGGCCGACCGCGATCGCTAGCCGTGCCCCCCGGCCCCTCGTCGGCGCGACACGACTTCGTCCCCCAGCGGCCTCGCCACCGGCGCGACGCCGTCTCACGCGAACGACGTCCGGACGCGGCAATCGCGAAGGGAAGAGATCGTGACTGTGACTCCGCAGGGCGGTGCGCTGCCCACCGGTGGCGGTGGTGAGCGGTCCGGAAACCTCTACGACGTGCTGGAGCTGGTCCTCGACCGCGGACTGGTGATCGACGCCTTCGCTCGTGTCTCCCTCGTGGGACTCGAACTGCTCAAGGTGGACGCCCGCATCGTCGTGGCCAGCGTCGACACCTACCTCCGCTTCGCCGAAGCCTGCAACCGGCTCGACCTGGAGGCGGGCCGCAAGGCGCCCGCCCAGCTCCCCGACATGGTGCAGGGAGCCGTCGAGGGGGGCGCGAGGTCCAAGAGCAAGGGCGCGCTGACGGGAGCGGTCGAGGCCATCACGGACTCACTGCACAAGGGCGACGACGAGGCCGCGGAACGCGAGGAGGAGCCCGCCGGGCGCGAACACCGTCGTGCGGAGCCCGAGCGCAGGACCCGGCGCCCGTCGCGGTCGAGGGAGGAATGAGCGATGCCGGTCTACGTCTACGCCATCACCACGGCTACCCACCCCCTGCGCCTCGACGACCTGGAAGGCGTGGGCGATCCGCCCGCCGAGCTGTACGCGATCAGTGACGATTCGCTGCGGGCCGTGGTGAGTCAGGCGCCCGAGGACCTGGCGATGGGGCGTCGGGACCTGGAGGCCCATCACGCCGTGCAGGAGCGTCTGTGGGCGGACGGCAGCACCCTGCCGCTGAGCTTCGGTTTCGTCGCCGCGGACGAGGACGCCGTGCGTGCGGTCCTGCAGGAGCGGGCCGAGCAGTTCGCCCGCGCCCTCGAGGAAGTGACCGGACGGGTGGAGTTCAACGTCAAGGCCGTCGGGAACGAGGAGGCGCTGTTGCGCGACGTGCTGACCGGGTCCGAGGAGGCCCGCAGGCTCAACGAGGCGACGCGTGACGGTGGCGGCGCGTACGAGGACCGGCTGGCGCTCGGGCAGCTCGTGGCGCAAGAGGTGCAGAAGCGGCAGGAGGCCCTGGCGGCCGGGATCGTCGAGGCGCTGCGCCCGCTCACGCGTGCCGAGCAGCTCTCGCCGCCTTCCGGGCAGTACTTCCTGAACGCCTCGTTCCTCGTCGAGGACAGCGGCGAGGAGGCGTTCTCCGGGACCTGCGCCGAACTCACCCAGCAGTACGCCGATGTGGCCGAGCTGCGCGTGCGCGGACCGTTGCCACCGTACAGCTTCGCCTGAACAGACCGTGGAAGGAGCGGGCCGTGGGACTGGTTGCGGGGCTTCTGACACTGCCGCTCGCTCCGGTCAGGGGCGTCGCATGGGTGGTGGACAAGGTCCGCCTCGCGGCGGAGCAGGAGCTCAACGACCCTGCCGTTCTCCAGGAGGAACTGGCCTCCCTGGAGCGGGCACGGGAAGAAGGGCGGATCGGGGAGGAGGAGTTCGCGCAGCAAGAGGACGCGCTGCTGGCGCGCTTGATGACAGCACGGCAGCAACGGTTCCCGTCCGGCGGCTGACGGGCGCCGCTCGCCGCGGCTCCTTTACCGTCCGGAATGAGGAGGCGGAAACGATGGACAACGCCAAGATGGGCGCGGCCGTTCTCGGCGGCTACATGCTGGGGCGTACCAAGAAGGCGAAGCTCGCGCTCGGACTCGGCGCGTTGTTGGCCGGTTCACAGGTGAAGCCCGGTCAGCTCGGCAGGACACTCGCCCGGTCCCCCTTCGTCAGCGGCATCAACGAGCAGGTGCGCAAGGAGCTGGTCTCGGCGGGCAAGGCGGCGGCGACGTCCGTGATCACGGCCAAGGCCGAGCATCTGGCCGACTCCCTGCACGACCGGACCACCGGCCTGCAGGAGAAGGCGAAGCCGGCCAAGGGCGGGCACAGCGCCGGGGGAGCGGCCTCGAAGAAGGCTCCGGCGGCCGCACACGGCTCCGGGCACCGGGCCTCGTCGGCGTCCCGTGGCGGGACGACGGCCTCCGCACACCGGACGTCGGGGTCGGGCGGAGCGTCCGGCAGCACACGGGAGACGCATGAGGAGGAGACACACGGCAAGGCCCGTGACCGCTCCTCCGACGACGCGCACAGGAGGTCGGGTGATGGCTGAGCGCAAGGCAGCGGAGCGCGCCACCGGGGCGGCGGGCGGGCTGCGGGATCGTGTGCAGGGCAATCCGGGCGCGAACCGGCTGGTGGAGGAGGCCGAGGCCTACGTCCAGGCGCGGCTTGAACACATACTCGAAGACATGGTGCACCGGCTGGAGGACACGGCCACGCGGCTCGGCGAGGCGCACCTGGGCCCGCATGCGCTGGCCGGCGCCATCGGAAAGGGCGGACAGCATCTGAAGGCGGGAGCCTCCCCCAGCGCGGCCGTGCTCTCGGCAGTCGCCTCGCACGCCAAGGACTCGCTGGTGGAAAAGGTCAAGGAAGCCTCCGGCAAGCGCCGCGAGGAGAAGAGGCGGGGCGCACCGTCCGGTGGCCGGAGCCTGACGGTCGTCGAGGACGTGGAGGTCGGCGTACCGGTGCGTGAGGCGTACGACCAGTGGACCCAGTTCCAGGACTTCGGCAGGTTCGCCAAGGGCGTCGTGAACGTGGAGCGCGAGGACGAGACCACCTCGCAGTGGCACGTGAAGATCGCCAAGGCGAGTCGGCACTGGCAGGGCACGGTCACCGAAATGGTGCCGGACGAACGCATCGCGTGGACGTCCGAGGGTGCCAAGGGCACCACCAAGGGTGTGGTCACCTTCCATCCCCTCACCGAGAACCTCACCAAGGTGCTCCTGGTCATGGAGTACTTCCCGCAGGGACTGGTCGAGAAGACCGGCGCACTGCTGCGGGCCCAGGGCCGTCGCACCCGGCTCGACCTGAAGCTCTACCGCGCGTTCCTGACCGTTCGCGGGGAGGCCACCGGCGGCTGGCGCGGGGAGGTCCGGGACGGCGAGGTGGTCCGTGAGCCGGATGAGGACGCGTACGAGCAGGAAACCGACGACTACGAGGCCGAGGACCGCGTCGACGAGAGCCCGCGCCGCGCCGAGGAGTCCGACGAACCCTACGAAGGCGAGTACGAAAGCGAGTACGACGAGGTGTACGCGGACGAGGAGCCGCGGGCGGGCGAAGAATCCCTGCGTGAGGAGGAACCGGAGGACGAGGAGCCGCACCCCCGCCGCTCCCGGAAGTGAGTCCCGGGAGCCGGCCCGGAAATGATCCGAGGAGGCCCACGCCGTGACCGAACCCGTGCCCTCTCCCCTCAGCTCGGCCCGCTCGCCCTACGCGTACGGGCAGGAAGGCGGCAGCAGCGCGAACCTCGCCGACATCCTTGAGCGCGTGCTCGACAAGGGCATCGTCATCGTCGGCGACATCAAGATCAATCTGCTCGACATCGAGCTCCTCACCATCAAGCTCCGCCTGCTGGTGGCCTCCGTGGACAAGGCCAAGGAGATCGGTATCGACTGGTGGGAGCACGACCCGGCCCTGTCCTCGCGCGCACACGAGCAGCGCGAGCTGGAGAAACAGAACGAACGGTTGCGGGCCGAGGTCAGGATGTTGCGGCAACGCGCCGACGAGTCGCCGCCGGGCCTGCCCGCGGGTGAGGCCCGGCCGGTCAGCGCCCACCGCACCCGTCACGCCGATGCGGAGAGGTCCCGCCCGGCGGAGCGGCCCCGTGCGACCGAGCGGTCCCGCCCGTCGGAGCAGGCCCGTGACAGCGAACGTCCCCGGGCAGGGGAGCGCGCCCGCGGCAGCGCACCGGCCGACCGGAGGCGGCGGGCCCCGGACGACGAGGACCGCGGCTGAGGCCGGGCCCGGAGGGAGGAGCGATGGCAGGCCACTTCAGCTACACGTACGCCGTGGTGCCCTTCTCCCCTTCCCTGGAGCGCACCGCGCTGGGCGGCGTCCGCGGCGTGGCGGACCGTCCCGTCCGCCTGGTCCGCTCCGGTGAGGTGGCGGCGGCCGTGAGCCCCGTACCGGAGGCCGACTTCTCGCAGGCGGCGCTCAAGGCGCACCTCGAGGACCTGGACTGGCTGGAACCCACAGCGCGGGCACACCACTCGGTCGTCGAGTCCCTCGCCGCCCGCACCACCGTCCTTCCGCTGCGACTCGCCACGGTCTACCTCGACGACACGCGCGTCGCACAGATGCTGGAGGCGGGCCGGGCGACGTTCGCCGGTCTGCTCGCCCGGCTGACCGGCCACGCGGAGTGGGGCGTGAAGGTCTACGTGGAGCGGCCCGCCTCGGCAGCCGTTCCTCCGGCCGACACCGCGCCGCCCCTGGAGGAGCCCGATCCCGGTCGCGCCTACCTGCGGCAGCGACGTCACCAGCACCAGGCACGAAGGGACGCCTGGCACACGGCGGAGGAGGTGCTCCGCCGCATCGACGCGGAGGTCCGAGGCCTGGCAGCCCAGCGCGCCCGGCACCGGCCGCAGCAGGGCCGCCTGGCAGACACGGGCGGCGAGAACGTCGCCAACGACGCCTACCTCGTCCCCCACGAGCTCGCCGAGGAGTTCCGGCGTCGCGTGCGCCGGGCCGCCGAGGACGCCCCCGGTGTCCGCGTGGACATCACCGGGCCCTGGGCCCCGTACTCCTTCGCGGAGCCCGGCGTGCAGGAGCCCGGTCTCCAGGAGGGAGCGGCGCCAGGATGACCCCGTACGCGGACGACGACCGTCCCCTGGCGGAGCGGCAGGTGGCCTTGATCGACCTCCTCGACCGTCTGCTGAGCGGCGGAGTCGTCCTCACCGGCGATCTCGTCCTGTCGATCGCCGATATCGACCTGGTGCGCGTATCGCTGCGGGCCGTGGTGGTGGCCATCCGTGAAGAGGCGGAGAGGTCATGGGAGCTGGGCTCACTGGAGCCACTGGCACCGGGCACCGAGGACGTGGAAGGCGGTGAGGACCGTGTCCGGCCGTGACGACCAGCGCACGCCGGACCGCGTGCAGGAGCTCTCCCGAGAGGCGAGCCGCCTCCTGTCGATGGTCCCGGCCCACCCCGAAGAACTCCCGCCTCCGCTGGACACGTCCCGCCGCACCGCCGCCGAACGCCTGCACACCGACCCCGACACCGTCGAGCGAGACCTCGTGCGTCTGGTGCTGACCATCGTCGAGCTCCTGCGTCAGCTCATGGAGCGGCAGGCGCTCCACCGCGTCGACGCAGGCGACCTCACGGAGGAGCAGGAGGAGCGGCTCGGCCTCACCCTGATGATCCTCCACGATCGCATGCAGGAGCTGTGCGAGCGGTACGGGCTGACGATGGAGGACCTGAACCTCGATCTCGGCCCTCTCGGCACACTCCTGTGACGGACGAGTCGCGGGGTGGCCCTCCTCGCCCAGCTCGTCGGCGACCGACCCGCGCTGCCTCTCCGGGCGGCAGTGGGCCGGCTACTGGTTTGGTGCGGCGTCGCTGATATCGCCGAGCGCCGAGCTGCGGTCCTGCTCGACGGCGAGCTCGCGAGCAGCCCGCGTCAGTGTGCGGGCGTGGCTTGTGCGATGAGGATCGCGACGTCGTCGTGGTCCTCGGGGTGCCGCAGGGAGTGCAGGAGCCACCGGCACGTCTCTTCCAGGGGCCGGCGCGGTTCGTCGAGGGTGTGCAGCAGGGTGCCCAGGCGCTCGTCGATGGGGTGGTGGCGGGTTTCGACGAGGCCGTCGGTGTAGAGGATGAGCCGGTCGCCGGGGTGGAGATCGAAGGCGGTGGTGTGGAAGGGGATACCCCCGACGCCCAGGGGTGCGCCGGTGGGCAGATTCAGCAGACGGGGGTGGTGGCCGGCCGGGGCGAGGACGGGCGGGAGGTGGCCGGCGTTGGCGATGCGGCAGCGGTGATCGCCGGGGTCGTAGACGGCGTAGACGCAGGTGGCGATGTAGTGCTCGAGGCCGCGGGTGATTCTGTCCAGGTGCTGGAGAACCGCGTCGGGGGTCAGGTCGAGGTCGGCGAAGGCGCAGGTGGCGGTGCGTAGTCGCCCCATGGTGGCGGCGGCGTCGATGCCGTTGCCCATGACGTCGCCGACCACCAGGGCGGTCTTGTCCCCGTCGAGGGGGATGACGTCGTACCAGTCGCCTCCGACTTCGTGGGATGCCTGGGCGGGCTGATAGAGGGAGGCCACGTCGAGGCCCGTGAGGTGGGGTGGGTGGCCGGGCAGGAGGCTGCGCTGGAGGGTCTCGGCGGTGTTGCGGACGCTCTGGTGCCAGCGGGCGTTGTCGATGGCGACGGCGGCGCGGGCGGCCAGTTCGCCGGCGAGGAGGACGTCGTCTTCGTCGAACGGGAGCGGGTTGCGGGCGCGCAGCAGGTCGAGCGTGCCGAGGACTTCGTTGCGGGCGATCAAGGGCACCGCGAGGTAGGAGTGCACACCGGCCTCGGTGAAGGCGGCCGCGCCGTCGGCATCACGCGCGATGCGCTGCAGATCCTTCTCTTCCGTGTGGGCGATGACGATGGGCTGTGCGGTGTGGACACACCGGGTGATCAGACGGTCCGAGCTGTAGGCGGCAAGGTCACCGGCCTTCATCGCGGCGGTGGCCGGCGTGGGACAGGCGGCGGCCACCGCGAGCGTGCGGAACAGTTCCGGCCCCTCGTGGGTGCCGCTGGTGCGGCGGAAGGCCAGCACCGCGTCCAGGACGTCGACCGCTGCGACATCGGCCAGGTCGGGGACGGCTACCTGGGCCAGTTCGTGGGCGGTCTGCTCCACCTCCAGGGTGGTGCCGACGCGGGCGGAGGCGTCGGCGAGCAGAGCCAGGCGGCGCCGGGCCTGTTCTGCTTCGGTGGTTGCCCGGTGGCGTTCGGTGACGTCGACGACCGAGGTGGCCACGCCGATGACCCGCCCGCTGGGGGTTTCCAGCCGGTAGTCCGACACCGACCACGCATGATCATGGTCGGGGTCTGCCGGGGTACGGCCGACGGCGTACTGGTCGATCAGCGGCGTGCCGGTGACCAGCACCTGCCGCAGCGCGAGCTCGATGGTCTCCGCGTCGAGGAACGGCAGGATCTCGTGAGGCCGGCGCCCGATGTGATCGGCGGCGGGAATGCCGTTGATGCGCTCCAGGGCCGGGTTGACCAGGAGATAGCGCAGATCGGTGTCCAGGAGTGCCACCCCGATGGGGGACTGCGACACGAGCTGCTCCGACAGGGCCAGATCCGTCTCGACGCTCTGCAAGGTGGCGTGGTCGGCAGCGATGCCCAGAGCGTAGACGTCCCCCTGGTCGTCGAGGAGCCGCATGTTGCGGAACTCCACCCGGCGGGTGCTGCCGTCCTTGTACCGGATCGGGAACGCTCCGGCCCAGCTCGCCCCGGAGCCCATCACCTCGGCGAACAGCTTCACCACCAGGTCGCGGTGCTCCTCGTGGACCAGCAGGTGCGCCGCGTACCGTCCGAGGGCCTCCTCGGCGGTATAGCCGAACACCTCGTCCGCCTGCGGGCTCCAGAACACGATCCGACCGCGGGTGTCCAGGACGACAGCAGCCACACTGAGCAGGTCGAGCAGCCCTCCCGGCGGCGACGGCCCCGCCCGGCGATCCCGCTCCGCCTCGCCGAGCGGCTCGTATGCACCCATCCTGCAAGGCTCCCTCCTCGGCGCCCCCGCTCGGGCCGGCCGAGGGCTCCCTTCCATGCTGCTCCCCGACCGCGAGCTGCACGATCCGACGGCCGGTCCCGTGCGGCCCCCGCAGGCCACCCCGGCACAGGCCCGCCAGGGGACACGTCGGGGTGTGCGCCGGTGCCTTGCGCACAAGCCACGCTCCCCGTAGCGCCCGCGCTCCGGACGGGCGACTGCGCGTACGATCACCGGGTCCACGCCTCCGCCGACCAGGAGTCCTCCGGTGACCGCCGTAGTCCCGCCTCCCCGCACCGTTGCCGGGCTGCTGGTCCCTCGGCTGCTGACCCGCACTGAGGACGGTGAGCGGCTGCACGCCCTGTTGTGGTCACCGGGCCCCGGCTGGCGGATGATCAGCAGCGCCGTTCTCGGCGGAGGCATCGGCGAACGGACCTGGGTCCTCAACGCTCAGGTCTCCCACGGCTACCGGCGCACCGACCCGGACCGGCACCTCGCCGTCCTGGCCGGCGAGGCCGGCGCCCACGGCCCGGGAGTGGGGCTGATGACGGCCGCCGACATCTCACAACACGCCCGCGCGCACGACGGCGGCGTCAGCGCCGTGGTCACCGCGGGCATCGAGGTACGCGGGTGGGCCGCCTCGGCGGCCGAGGGCACGATCGTTCCGGCGAAGCCCGGAACGATCAACATCGTTGCCGCCCTCCCCGTGGCGCTGTCCGACGCCGCCCTGGTCAACGCGGTCGCCACCGCCACCGAAGCGAAGGTCCAGGCACTGCTCGATGCCGGCTACGACTGCTCCGGCACACCCACCGACGCCGTGTGCGTCGCCACGCCTGCTCCGCGCGCCGGAGAAGAGGTCCACGCCTTCGCCGGACCCCGATCGGTGTGGGGTGCCCGCCTGGCCCGCGCGGTCCACAAAGCCGTCCACAACGCCACGTCGGCGGCTGACCGCGGCTGACCCACCGGCCGACAGGTGTCTGTACGGGCCCGGCTGCGGGCCGGGCACCCGGGGATGCGGTGGGGGGCGGGGCCGCGCACGCTGGAACGGCGAGGGCAACCTGGGCCGGCGGCCTGATCAGCAGGCGTGGCATGTGCCCATGGCGGGAAGCTGACGATCATGCGCCTTCTCGACGACTTCCGCCGCCTCGACCGCCGACTGACCCACCGGGTGGCCTCCTGGGACTCCGCAGGGGCGCGCCAAGCGCTGCCGGCAGTCGGGTCGGCGGCCGAGGGAACGAAACTGTGGTGGGGAACTGCCCTGGTCATGACGGTCGTCGGCGGACGTTCGGAGCGCAAGGCAGCGGCGGCGGGGGTGGTCAGCATGCTCTCCTCGCAGTTGATCGCGAATGCGGTGTGCAAGCAGCTGTACGCGAGACGCAGGCCGCCCGGGGAGCTGATTCCCCACGACGGCGTCGAGGACCGCCCGGATTCCTCGTCCTTCCCTTCCGGGCACACCGCTGCCGCCGTGGGCTTCACCGCCGCCGTGGCCGCGTCCCACCCGTGGTGGGGAGCGGCTGCCGCCGTCCCCACGACGCTGGTGGCATTCGAGCGTGTCCACAGCGGCGCGCACTACCCCAGCGACGTCGCCGTCGGCGCCGTCATAGGACTGACCACTGCCTTTTTGGTCCACCGTGCGCCACGGCTGCTGCTCCGCGCCGCCCTCTGAGTGGCGTCGGGGGCACCGCATCAGCCGAGACCCGCGGCCGACCCGCGGCCGTCGTCCGCCTGCGCGTCGGCGCAGGCGGTAGGCGTACGACGGCCGGGTTCACTCTTCGCGCGGGCGCTGCCTGCGGGGCGAATCCTCGTCCTGCGTGAGGGCTTCCGGATCACGCCATTCCTCGGACCGGGTCGGCCGCCCGGAACGGCTCTGGTGCTCCGCTTCCTTCTTCAGCTGATCGTCCTTCTTGGGCCCGTGCTTGTTGCTCTGGCGCTGCATGGATGCTCGCCTCCTTCCGGGCGCCGCCCGCGGTTTCACGGGTGGTCGGGGTGCTGCTCGGGGGGCGTACCTCCGCCCTGGCCACCGCCCTTGGTGCCCTTGTCGGTCCCACGGGCGCGTGATGCGGGGCCACCGGGGCCGACCTTCTTGTCGAGACCCGCCTTTGAAGCAGCGGAGTCCTGGGAGGTAGCACCCTTCCCACTACGCCGCAGGGCGTTCTGCTGCGGATTCTTGGTCATGACGTCCTCCGCGAGTGAGGGAATCTCTCGTCCCGCGCGTTTCCAGTCGTGCCCCGTGGAAACATCCGCGTACGCGGGACCGCTCGTTCCTCCAGCCTATGCGGCTCGAAGAAGGGTGGCGCGACGGCAGCCGGGGTGCCGCGGGCAGCTGGACTCCCGCGCTCGGCCAGTGGCCCGTGGGGCGCCGCCCGGCTCCGGGCCGGGCGGCGTCCGCATACCCGCAATCGTCGCTACGAGGCGTCCCTGGCCACCCGCGTCAGCACCGCCTCGCGCAGGCCGTCGGGGTCCGCGCCCAGGGCCGCCAGCACATCGAGGCCTCGGCCTTCTCCCGCGGCCAGCATGCCGAGCAGGATGTGCTCGGTGCCGAACTTCTCCTGGCCCAGTGCACGCGCCTCGCTCAGGGTTTGTTCGAGTGCCTTCTTGGCATCCGGGGTGTAGGCGGGCCTCGGGTACTGGAAGGCGCCGGGGCCGAAGTTGTCATCGGCCTGGCGCTGGATCGCCTCGACGTCGATGCCGATGGACGACAGCGCGTCCTTCGCGGGTTGTCCGCCGGTGGCGACGATTCCGGCGGCCTTCAGGATGCGCACGGTCTCCTCCCTGGCCCGTGTGAGCTCGACGCCCTGCTCACGCAACACGTCCCCGGCCGTGCTCCGGTCGGTGCCGACCAGGCCGAGCAGCAGGTGTTCCGTACCGATGAAGTCATGGCCGAGGGCGATCGCCTCGTCCTGGGACAGCACCACGGCGTGCCTCGCGCGGTCGGTGAAAAATTCAAACACGCTATTTCTCCTTGCCTTCGGCTTTGCGTCTGCTCGCATGCTTCTCGTGCACCGACTGCCTGCTGACGTTGAGCGACGTGGCGATGCTCTGCCATGACCAGTCCTGGTCGCGGGCGTTGTCGACGTGGACCCGTTCGAGTTCTTCCAGGAGACGGCGCAAGGCGACGACGGCCTGCAGTCCCACCGCGGGGTCCTTGTCGGTGACCTGTCCGGCCAGCGAGGCCGGTGTGTCCTCAGCTCCCATGGGTGTCAGGCTGCCCTGACATCGCATGGGTGTCAAGGAGCCCTGACAGAAGGCTCGGGGTCCGGAGCACCGCGTTGGGAGTGGATCCGGGCACCTGGCCGGCGGGCCGACCGCAAGCGCCGCGGCGGGCGGCCCGCCGGCAACACCCTCAAAGAGCTTCTGGGCTGTGGCCACGAGATTCGACAAACGCGCCTATGTCGAGTTGAAGAGTGGCGCACGACGTTGCCGCACTGAGGGCGGAACTCACGGACATGGCTACGGCCGATCACCAGTCCTCAATCCGCGCGAACAGCGATGACCCCGCCGAGCAGTCGGCCTGGCGGCGATTGACCGCACGGCATGGTGACCGCCTCGGCGAGATCATGGGCGAGTACGGCTGGCCTGCGACGGAACAGGTCGGCGAGGAGGCCGCCCAGGCCCCGGGCGCCGTGGCGGTGTGACGGAGCCGGGGTTCGGCGGCCCCCGACTCGCGCGCCGAACCCTTGGGTGTCGGGGCTGAAGCTGGTCCACGCGAAGAGCGGCGTAACAGAGGTTGTGTCGCGCCTCGCTGAGGCCGAGCTCGATGTGCAGGTTCTTGCCGAGGCCAACCTTGAGGCGATGGTCGGCGTGCGGATTCTGGCGGGCGAGTACAGCACCGGGTCTGTGCACGGCGGCCGGGTCAACGCTTTGGGGCATTGACGAAAACGGTGCTCGGGTGGTCATCGAGTTCAAGCCCGCGACGGAGGTGGAGTTCGGTCGCCTGGAATAGCAGGTGGATCTCCACCGGATCGGCAGGCGAAGCACTTGGCCGACGGCGTTGCCCCGGACGCCCCGGGGTGCGGGGCGGACAGCGACGCGGCGGTCGTCGCGCCCGCCCCGAGCACGCATGTCCCCGTCTACGCGGCGGAGGTGAGTTCGGCGCGGCCGAACAGCAGGGCGTAGCCGGTGGGGAGCTGGCCCAGGATGCGGGTGACGAGGTCGGGGCCGGCGTGGGCGGCGACGGCGGAGAAGACGGATCCGGTGTCCCAGCGGGTGGTGGCCAGAGAGGCGCCGGTGCGGGCGGCGAGGTCCTTGACGAAGGCCCAGCCGGTCAGGGGCCGGGTGTCGGGGATCTGCGCGGTCAGTACGCGTGCGGCCTCCAAGGGCAGACAGGCGGCGAGATCGACGCGTTCGTCGCCGGTCAGCTGGCGTCCGAGCCCCGCGAGGACCAGGCGGACGGCTTCGTCGGCTCGCTCGCGGGTGGGGTAGGCGCCCTCGTAGCGGACCTTCTCCAGCATCTGTTCGTACGCCGTCCCGTACGGCTGCTGGTGCTCAAGCGGTACGCGGGCCTGGGAGATCACTGCAGTGCATGCCTTTCGTGGAGCCGGGATGGGTGGGGTGGTGCCGGTGGCGCGGCGCCACCGGTCATGGTCAGGTGGGCTGGGGCGGCCGAGGAGACGGCCGTAGCCGACGGGGAGCTGAAGCAGGGCCGCCCCCACAGGTCATCGCCGGTGGCGTCGGCGACGGTGGACAGCACGGCGCTGACGTCCCAGGCCGCGGTCTGCTCGGTGGCGCCCTCGATCCAGGCGGCGGTCGCCCCGCCGAACCGCTCCCCTCCTTCTTCGGGCTGCCCACGGGGGGAGGACGGGTGAGGGGAGATCAGGTGCCCGTCCTCCGTATCGGCCCGGCCGGTGTCAGCCGGAGACCTCCCTGCGGCCGGAGCCGACGCCGACGGAAATCTTGCGGGGCTTGGCGCGCTCGGCGATCGGGACGCGCAGGGTGAGCACGCCCGAGTCGTAGTCGGCCTTGATGTGCTCGGTGTCGAGGCTGTCTGCGAGCACGAGCTGGCGGGAGAAGACGCCCAGCGGCCGCTCGGACAGCTCCGTCTGCACGTCGTCGGCCTTCGTCACCGGCCGGCGCTCGGCCTTGACGGTGAGCATGTTCCGCTCGACGTCGATGTCGATCGCGTCCTCGGTGACACCGGGAAGGTCGAAGGCCATCACGTACTCGGCACCCTCGCGGTAGGCGTCCATCGGCATGGCCGACGGCCTCGACCAGGTGCCCGCGCCCATCAGCTGCTGCGTCAGCCGGTCCAGCTCACGGAAGGGGGCAGTGCGCATCAACATGGTGAAAGCACCTCCAGCAGATTCAGGCAGTTGCTGCCAATGCGCTCACTGACACTCTTGTAACATGTCATCCAATGGATGACAACCATGATGTCGTCGAAGCGATGACAAACCGAGGGAGGCGTCCGTGACCGCAGCCGACCAGCCGCCCAAGACCCGTACGAACGCCCACAGCCCGGCGTCGTTCCTGGCCGCCGCAGCGGCCCTGAACGCCATAGACGACGCCCTGCGCGACGCCCAGCGGGACTCTCCGGACATGCCCGACGGTCCCGGTCCCGGGCCGGAGCAGGCACTGGCCTCCCTGGTGCTGCTGCGGCAGGTGCGCGAGCAGCTCGCCGGATGGGAGACCGGCCTGATCGAAACCGCCCGCGACGCGGGCGCCAGCTGGGCCGATCTCGCCCATCCCCTCGGCGTCGCCAGCCGTCAGGCAGCCGAGCGCCGCTATCTACGCGGCCGCCCCGGCGCTGCCGGGACCACCGGCGAGCAGCGCGTGACGGCCACCCGCCGGGCCCGGGCCGCCGAACGGACCACCGCCGCCTGGGCCCGCGCCAACGCCGCCGACCTGCGGCGCATCGCGGGCCAGATCACCGCCCTCACCGACCTGCCCGCCGTTGCCCGCCGCCCGCTCGACAAGCTTCACGCGGCCCTTGCCCACGACGACCCCGCCGACCTCATCGCCCCCCTGGCCGCCGCCCGCCCCTACCTGGCCGCCGCCCACCCCGACCTCGCCGCCCGGCTCGACACCCTCACACCCCCCTGAACCACCCATTTCCCCAAGGACAATCCACCGAGCCCCGGCGGCGTCCGCTCGGCGCCGTCCGGAAGATCACCCACTTGTCCTCAACCGCACTTGAGGTCCTACGGTCTCAGCATGACCTGCACGAGGTGCGGGCTCTGACCGAAGCACCAGGAGGGGGACACAACTCATGACGACCCAACAGGCCTCCGACGCCGAACTCGCCGGACAGCCCGCCGCATACTGGACGGGTATCGCCTACGAGGCGCTGATCGCGTATACCCGGGCCCGGCAGGTCGAAAAGGGCTACACCCAGCCCCAGTTCTGGCTGCTGCGCAACCTGTCGGAGAACGACATCTCACCCGACGGCGAGGGAATGACCATCCCCGAGCTCAGGGAGGCCATGGCCTCCTACATCCGTCCCGAGGACGATCTGGCGGCGGAGGCCGAGGTGCTCCTTGAGCGCGGCTGGCTGACCCGCGACGCCGAAGACCGGCTGTGGCTCACCGAGGAGGGCGAACAGGCCCGCCTCAACCTCGCACGCAATGCCCCCGCGATCCGCGCCGCCCTCCACGAGGGCATCGACGACGCGGACTACGTGACCACACTCAAGGTGCTCCAGCAAATGATTCGCAACGCGGGCGGGACGGCGGCCTGACAGACCGAGAGGTCGGGCGGGGGCGCCCTGACCCCCGGTGGTGTCCCGCACGGTGACCAAATCGGGATGAAGGTCCTGCCGGCACTCGGGGCTTGCGCTTCGAGTGCGGCAAGCGAGGGGCCAGGGGTGGACGGTTCGCACCGTGTGCGATTCGCGGCAAGCGCGTGGCCGACCCCGTATCAGGGCGGCGTCAGGAATGCGGAGGGTCGGTTGAACCTGGAGCTGCGGGCTCGTTGAATGGATGACGTGAACAGCTCTTTGCGCCATGACGACCGGCCGCCTCATACGGCGTTGCCGAGTCCTGCGCGCTGTTCGCTGCCGGTGCGGTGAACGTGGTGCTTTAGCGCACCGCACCTCAGGAGCTCCGGCGGCCCGTTGACGCAAGACGCGTCCGCGGAAGCCGTCGCACCTCTTCAGTTACATGCTCGTCGGCGTTCCTTGAGCGCTTGGCGACGCCTTCTCGTTCGCACGACGCCCCCTCCCTCCAGGGGGGTGCTGTCGTCTTTGCCCATATCCCGGAGTGGATCACCATGTCTTCTGTCTTGCCCGCCCCCAGGACCGTGCTGGTCACCGGCGCCACCTCAGGAATCGGCTGGGAGACCGCCCGATTGCTCGCCGGGCAGGGCTGCACCGTCATCGCGCACGCGCCGGACGTGGCATCCGGTCAGAACGCCATTGACCGACTGGTGGCCTCCGGCGTCGACGCCTCGCGCCTGTGCCTTGCCGTCGCGGACTTCTCCCGCCTCGACGAGGTGCGGAGCATGGCCGCCCGGGTCGCCGACGGGCACCCCGTCCTGGACGTCCTGGTCAACAACGCGGCTGTCGTCGCTCCCGAGCGCCACACCATGACCGCCGACGGCAATGAAATCTCTCTCCAGGTCAACTTCCTGGCTGCCTACCTCCTCACCCACGAGCTGTCCGACCCACTGTCCGCCCGCCCCGGCAGCCGCGTCGTCAACGTCTCCTCCGCCATGCACCGCACGGCTTCCATCGCCTGGAACGACCCCCACCGCGCCAAGCGCTACTCCCGGCTCGCCGCCTACGCCCAGTCCCAGCTCGCCCTGACGGTCTCCGCCCGGGAAAAGGCTCCCTGGACCTCCGTCAGCGTGCACCCCGGTATCTGCGACACCGCTCTGCTCCCGCTCTACGCGCACGAGGGCGACTCCGCCGTCGATGGCGCCGAGCGCGTGGTGCGCCTGTGCGACCCGGCCACCGAGGTCGTCCCCGGCGCCTACTACGACCGCACCGCGCTCTCCCCGGCAGCCCCAGTAGCCATGGAGGACCGCACGGTCCGCCGCCTGTGCAAGCTCGCCGACCGGCTGGTCGCCAAGGCCACCTGAAGTCCACAACCTACGGCGAGCCTTGCGCGTGCGAGGCGGGCGCTACGTCGTACGTCCTTCCGCGCACGCGCACTGGTCCCCATCCGACTGCGCGGCACCGACGGCAAAAGAAGTTCGGAAACTCGGACCGCTCCTCAAAGACTGCTGCCTGCTGGAGTGGCCTGCGCCGAAGCGTTCGTCCGACCTGGGCGATGCGGAACGCGGACGCGGTCCCGGTGCGGGGATGGTGAGCTGCGGGACGCGGGCCGGACCGGGTGTCCGGACCTGAACGAGGCATCGCACGCCGCTCTGCTCCGCTCCCCACTGGCGCGCCGGGAACGGGCCGAACTCCTGGAGACCGCACAGTCGGCGACCGAGTACGGATGGTTGCGGCCGGCTGCCCGCTGCCCCCGGCCACACGGTGGCTGTACGAACCGCATCCACACAGTGCACCTGGGCCAGGCGCCCGCGCCCCGGGGCCGCCGGTACGGTGCATCTCCGAGGACGGCCCCGCGAGATCCGGGTGATACGCGGTGTGCACGGGTAGGGCGTGGTGGACCGGTGTGCACGACGAAAGGGCGATGACGTATGGACAGATCCGCCTCCAAGGGCTCCGTGCGGGCAAGCCTCGCGCTGAGCGCGGCTGTGGTGTGGGCCGTGCTCAGCGCCACGGTGAGCGCGGCGCTGCCCGAAGACGCGAGCGGGGTCACGAGAACGACGGCCGCCGCGCGTGAACGGGCGTGCCCCATCGTGTACTTCGACCTGGGCGAGACCCTCGTGCACACCGCCGACGACGGCAGCACCGGCTATCAACCCGGCGCGGCCTCTTATCTGCGTGCCCTGCGCCTACGCCGCATTCCCGTCGGCCTGATCACCAATGTGCCGCCCTCCTGGGGTACGACCGACGCCGAGCGCGCCGCCAGGCTGCGTCAGGAGGTCGACGCCACCTGGCGGGGGCCCGAGCCGTTCGCCTGGAAGGACTTCGGCGACCGCGTCCTTACCCCGCGTACCGAGGCGGAACGCAAACCGGCCCCCGCTCTGTGGCAGCGGGCGAAGGCCGGCTCGGGCCGCTGCCGAGTGGTCTATCAGGCGGAGACGGCCGAGGAGGTCAGAGCGGCTTCCTCGCTCGGTTTCGTGCCGTACCAGGTCGGTCGGCCGCACCGGCCCGCGTTTCTCCCGGTCCGGCTGGTCGAACTCCTTGGCCGGCGCTCTCCCGCTTGACCACCCCGCTGCGCACCAGCAGTTGGAAGGCCCCGAGCAGCACCGCCGTGGCGAGCGCGCTGTGCCACAGCAAGGCGTCCAGGCGTCCGGCGGCGAGATAGGCGCCCGCGGCGATCGCGGCCAGTGCGCACACCGCGCGGTCCACGATGCTCTCGACCGAGAGCAGCGTGGCGCGCGGGGCGTGCGCGGGCACCGCGTCGTTCATCAGCTTGCGTTGGACGGGGTAAGCGAAGCCGGTCGCGGCGGCGAACAGGCAGAGCAGCGCGACGACGGCCCACGGCCCGCCGAATGTCATGGCTGCCAGGCTGCCCGCCAGCGCGAGGCTGAGGACCGAGACCCAGGCGACCGGTGGCAGGCGGCGGCTCAGCCACTGCGGACGGGCCGATGCCACCGCCTCCGCCACCGTCATCGCCGCCATCACGCTGCCGTGCGAGGCTTCCGCGATGCCGTGGTCCAGCAGGATCGGCTGGAAGAGGTTGACCTGGCAGATCCGGGAGAGCGTGAAGATCGCCACGCCCTGCACCATCACCAGGGTCAGCCATCGTGAGGAGGCGACACAGCGCAGCGCGGCGCCCGCGTCCCGCAGGAACGCGCCGCCCCCGTGCCCTCCGTCCGTCTTCCCCGTACCGTCGCCCGCCCCCGCAAGGCGGGGCAGCGCGACGGCGCAGGCGAGGGAGCCCGCCGCGCTGGCGGCGCTGAGCACGTACGGGGCCGGATGTGCCACGGCCATCAGGGGTCCGACCAGCGGCCAGCACACGACCTTCGCCACGAGCCCCAGCGCCCGAGCGGTGCCCTCCGCCCTCAGGTAGTGCTCGTCGCACTTCTCGGCGCGCAGACCGTCGTACAGGTAGGCGCTGGCCGCTCCCGAGGTGAGGGAACGGCCAGCGGCGATGGCCAGGAAGTGGACGAGGAAGCCGGCGTAGGAGGCGCTGACCACCGGAGCCAGGTTCGCCGCGGTCATGACTACCGCGCCGGCGAGCAGGCAGTTGCGGGTGCCGATCCGGTCGGCGATCAGGCCCGTCGGGATCTCGAACAGGCAGAAGGCCACGTAGTAGATGCTCTGGATGCCGAAGATCTGCCCGTCCGAGAGCCCGGCCGCCTTCTGGTAGGCGTAGAACACCGGCATCCACCACAGCAGGTTGAACAGCAGCTGGAAGCCGTAGTTGAGCCGGATGATCCGGCGGGCGGTGACGGTCGGGCCGGTGCCCGCCCCCCGCCGGCTGGAGCGCGCCCTCACAGCGCGTACGGGCGGACCTGGACCAGCCGGAAGTCGCCCCGGTCGGTCATCAGCCACTCGATGTCCAACGGCCGGTCCACGTCGGACCCGCTGAAGTGGGACTGCAGGAGCCGCCCGGTCAGGCACAGGTCGGCAAGCCGGGCGCGGGTGGCGGCGGAGAGCCCGTCGCCCGAGGAACCCAGGGCGACGGTACGGCCGCCGCCCTCCACGGTGTTGTACAGGTACTGCTGCGGCAGGACCGAACCCTCGACCACCTGCTCCGGGGAGCCGGGGGAACAGTTGAGGTAGACGTTGCGGAAGTCCTCGCGACGGGTCGGGTCGCAGGTCACCAGAACGCCGCCGAGCGAGGCGGGGACGTACTCCTGGACGATGACGCCCATGTAGGTGTCGTCCAGGGAGATGCCGACCTGGTGGCGAAGGCGCACGCTGCGGGGCGAGAGCAGCGAGGCCCACACTTGGCGTACGGCGTCCAGGAGTCCGTCGGCTCCGTGGGCGGTGGTGACGGAGTCGTAGACGCCCGCCGCGGAGAACCCCGGAAGGTCCTCGGCATTGGACGAGGAGCGCACCACCAGGCGGCCGCGCGGGTCGGCGGGGGCGGCAAAGGCCTGGCGGATCTGCCGGGTGACCGACTCGGGGACGGGGGTGTGCCGGATCAGGTGCTGGAGCTGCAGGCAGAGCGAGTCCAGGACGTCGGTGGCGTCGAGTTCGAGTGCCATCTTGAGCTTGCCGATGCCCTGCTGGAGGGCGGGGGAGGAGGCCAGGAAGTGCTGCTGGAGCGCGAAGGGCAGCGCGACGCCTTCGGGGGCGCCGACCGTCGTGGCCACGAAGGCGGCGGCAGCGGCGCGTAATTCGGCAAGGGAGGGCGCGTTCAGGCCGAGGCGGGCCGCGAGATGCCCGTAGAGGTCCTCGCGCGGCGGGCGGGGCCGCCCGTAGAAGGCGGTCAGGTCGGCCGTGCGGCTGTCGAGTACGTGGTGCAGCTCGCCGAGGTTGGCCGCCTTGGTGCCGTAGCGGTCGCGGTCGGCGCTGCGCAGCCGGTGCAGGGCCAGTACGGGAACGTCTTCGAGCAGCGGCGGTTCGAGGCGTATGCGCTGCTGGTGCCAGGCCGGAGCCCGCAGGTCGGGTTCGTGGTCGAGCCGCTCGAGGGATATCTCGTCCTCGCGGACCCGATAGCGGACCCACGCGCCGTCCAGGCCGTCCTTGTCGACGAGCTGTTCCAGGTCGCGCACGATCGCGTTGGGAATGCCCCAGCCGGAGGCGAGGACGTTGGTGTGCGATAGCGGGGTGATCGGCGCGGTGTTGAGGAATCCGGCGACCCGGGGGACGTCGTCCGGCAGGCAGGGCATGGCCACGATGTCCGCCCAGCCGAGCCCGGCCTCCGCCGCCGCGTACTCCTCGCGCGTACGGAAGAACCGCAGCCGCCCGGTGGCCTCGCCGGGATTGAGCGGGGCGCGGGCCCGGGAACCGAAGAGCTCGTGGCTGAGGATGCGCGGCACGCACAGTTCACTGATCGCCGCCAGCTCCTCCTCCTGCCCGTGGTTGGCGGGCTTGAGGAGCAGGGGCAGCCTGCCGTCGACCCGTGCCCGTACGAACTCGTAGAAGAACGAGAGGAGTTCGCCGTGCATGGTGTCGGCCTCGGTCGTCTCCAGGACGAGGAACGTGCGTTCGCGGCCGTCCGTGACCTGTTCGGTGTGCAGGGACAGCACACCGAGCAGGAAGCGACGCCCGGGGTCCATGTAGACGGAGGCGTTGAAGGCGTCGAGCTCCGCGTCGAGCGTGGTCAGGTCCATGCCCAGAATGCGGGTGGCGATGTAGTTGACGTGGAAGGGGTGCGCGGCGGTGTCGAGCAGGTGCCAGGTGTTCTCGGCACGGTCGACGACGACCTTGAGGTACGGGTGTCCCGCCAGGACCCCGGAGAGGGTGCGGAAGAGCGGCAGGGAGAGGTTCTCGCCGACGACCGTGCGGTCCGTGACCGGTTCGGCGGCACCGGTGAGCAGCTGGGCGGTCATACCGAAACCTCCTCGGGCTGAGCGGCGGGCAGCACCCGGGGCAGGGCGTCCACCAGGGTCTCGAAGTCGCGGAGCACGGTCCGCGCGTCGGCGGCGGAGAGCAGGCACAGGGCCGCCATGGTGTTGGCACCGGCGGCCGGGTCGTACACGGGCACGACACTGCCGTCGGCAAGCGAACTCTCCTCGACCACCGACAGGCGGCTGCCTCGGCTGAGGGTGATGTCCGCCGAGACGGCGCGGAAGTCCCAGACCTTGCGGACCGGCCAGGCCCGGCCGCGGCCGTCGACCGCGAGGACGACGAGGGAGCCCGCCGCGCCGCGCGCCTGCGCCGGGGTGAGGACCTGCTCGGGCCATGCGACCGGGTGTCCGAGGAGGTGGTCGACGAGCATGCCGACGAGGTCGAGCCCGAAGACCTCCTCGATCTGCGGCACGGTCATCGCGCCGCCGAACCGGGCGGCCGTCTCGATCAGCCACATGCTGCCGTCGGCGCCGAGCTTGATCTCGGTGTGGGTCCCGCAGTCGCGCAGGCCGAGGGCGTCGACCGCGCGGCGGGCCAGGTCCACGATCCGGTCCTGGGCGTCCCGGGCCAGCAGGGCGGGGGTGATGCTCGCGCGTTCGGTGAACGGCTCGACCGTGGGCATCCGCCCGCTGAGGCACACCGGGTGGAAGGTGCCGTTCGCCACGACGCCCTCGACACTGACGTAATCGCCCCAGCCGGGCTCGTCGAACCAGTCCGACGCGGTGCCGGTGACGATCTGCTCGACCACGTAGTCCGCGTCGGCCTCGGCCACGTGCAGCTCCGCGTAGCCCAGCCGGGCCGATTCGGCCATCACGTCACAGGAGCGGGCCCAGGCGGCCGACACCTCGTGCGGGGAGCGGATGATCTGGTGCGCGGTGGAGCCGGCGCTCCAGGCCGCCTTGAGGAGCAGCGGGCCGGGCAGGGAGCGAGCCGCCGCGTGCAGGTCGGCCTCGGTGCCCACGGGACGGAACTCGGGCTGCGACAGCCCGTGTCGCTGCCAGGTGCGGCGCATCAGCCGCTTGTCGCGGGCGAGCGCGGAGGCACCGCCTGCCCCCGCGAGACCGAGCGCCTCGCACGCCTCGGCGACGGCCACGACCGCATACTCGGAGAAGGTGAGCACCGCGTCCGCGCCCACGGCCTCGGCCCGCGCGACGATCAGGGACACCAGGTCGGAGCGGTGTGCGCCGGCAGGCGTCACGACCGAGGCGCACAGTCTGCGGGCGGAGCCTGCCACGGCGGGAGGAAGAGCGCTGAGCGCCAGCAGGTGCACTTCCGCCCTCGCGGCCGTCCGGGACAGGACGTGACCGAGCGGCGGACCACCCTTGGCATGCACTAACAGCACCTTGCTCACTGAAGTTCGTCTCCAATCATCCGGTTTTCGACGGATCGCCATATGCGGGGGAACGTGCGGTGAGCCCGGTGGCTCTCCGGTCCGCGTGGCGGAACGTGTTCACCCGCTTACTCCAGGGGACCAGGCCGCAACCGCCCGCGACGCCTCCGGGGACCCCCGGGACTCAGGCATTTGCCTGAGTCCCGGGGCGCCTCCGCCTCCGCAGCGGCTTTCGGCGCGACGGCACCCCGGCCGGGATCCGGGCATGTGCGGAGTGGGTGCGGGATATCCAACGCCGTATGACTGCGCGTCAGCCAGTCGTATACGGACGGAGAGCGCTGTGGACGATTCCAGTCTCAAGGCACTGCTCGAGCACCTTCCCGTGTTCTGGTGGGAAGCCGACGAGACGTGGCAGGTGCTGGAACAGGGAGGCGGCGCCTTCACCGACTCCGGCACGGCGCGGCGCTTCCTGGACCGGCTGCGCCGGGAACTCCCCGACCCGGGGCACTCGCCGCAGGAGGGCCGCCGACGGATCCGGTTCGACGGCCGCGCCTTCGACGTCAGCCGACTCCCGAGCGAGGGCCGGGCCCACGGCCGTGCGCGCGGCCTCGCGGTGGAGGCCGACACCCGCACCGAGGCCCCGGGCGGACACGCGGCCTTCGCGGACCTGGTGGACCTCGCCCCGGCCGCCGCCTTCATCCGCGACAAGGACGGACGCTACCTGTGGGCCAACCACGCCTACGGGCACCTCTACGGCACGGTCCCGGAACAGGTCGTCGGAAAGTACATAGAGGACCTCGACGAGCCCGCCGAGGCCGACCGGTTCCGCACCCTCGACCAGGAGGTCCTCAGCCGGGGTACGCCGGTACGGCACACCCTCGGCTACCGGCGCCAGGACGGCAGCGCGGGCCGGGCGGTGGGCCACCGCTTTCCCGTACGGGAGAACGCGCAGACCTGCGTCGCCGGAATCTACGTGGACGTCACGGACCACCTGCGCGCCACGGCCCAGTGGCAGGAGGCCGAGGAGCACCTGGAGGCCCTGCGCGACCACAGCGGCCTGCCCTGCGCGCTGCTCTCGGCGAACGGGCGCGTGGTCGAGGCGAGCGCGGCGGCGGCCGAACTGTTCCGGCTCAGCCCGCACGATCTGGTCGGCCGCCGCGCGCACACCCTGCTCGCCCCGGAACCCGATCTCGACCGGCTGCACCGGCGCTGGAACGGCCTGATAGCGCGCCGCACCAGAAGGGTCGAGACATCCGCGGTGCTCGTGGACGCCCAGGGGTTGCAGCGCCGCGCGCGGCTCCACCTGACGACGATCGGCCACTCCGTCACCCGGGCCCGGCACGTCTGGGCCGTCGTCACACACCAGAGCCTCGCCCACGAGGCGCATGCGCCGCTCACCGCCGCGCAGGTCCGCATCCTCTCCCTCCTGGCGGAGGGCAGCAGCAACGGCGACATCGCCACTTCGCTGCAGTTGTCCCGGCAGACGGTCGACTACCACCTCAGCCGCCTGCGGCATGTCCTGGGGGCGGCGACCCGCCCGGCCCTCGTCGCCCGCGCCTACGTCCTCGGCATCCTGGCCCCGTGCGCCTGGCCTCCGCGCTCCGCCACGGCTGCCCATCCACTCAGCGCTGTCTGAGGGAAGGGCAGCGGCGAGCCTTCCGCGGTGCGAGGCCGCGCAGTGCTGAACGGGCCGGGCCCTGCGTGTCGGGGGCTGTCGCGGTGGACGTGTCCGAGACCGGATGTGGGCCGGCAGATGGCCGGGGTGCTCGGAAATCGCAAGCCCGGGATCAGGCTGCCTGGTATGTCTGACTAAGCCTTGATGGGTGCGGCGGACCTGGCGGCCTGCTCGATCTTCGCGCGGTAGGCCGCACGGGCTTCCTGGTCGATCTGCTGCTCGTGCTCGGCGCGCACCCCGGTCCGGCCGTCGAGGCCCTCGCGCAGGATGTCGGCGTGCCCGGCATGCCGGATGGTCTCGCCGAGGACGTGGACCACGATGGCGAACAGGTTCGTGTTGGGATAAGGCTCCGGCCACCACGGCACGTGGCCGGGGGCGTCGAGGGGAAGCTCGTTGATCGTCGCGTCCGAGTGTTCCCACGTGCGCCGGTAGAACCCGGTGATCTGATCGAGGGTCTCGTCCTCGGCCGCCCACTGATCGCTGCCGTCATGGTCCTGCCACCGGGGCAGCGGTTCCGGGGAAGGGCGGTCGAAGACCTCGCCGAAGTACCTGGCCTCGACGCCGGCCACGTGTTTGACCAGGCCGAGGAGGTTGGTCCCGGTCGCGGTCAAAGGCCGGCGGGCGTCGTATTCGGACAAGCCGTCGAGTTTCCAGAGCAGCGCCTTGCGGTCCCGCCGCAGTCTCCCGTGCAGGCTGTCCTTCGCGAATTCATCGATCATGCGGCATGAACCTTCCATGGGCTGTTCGTGGTCTCAAGATCCCGTACGTGGTCCGCAACAGCAACTACACGCATGCTGTTCGGTGCTGTTCTCTGATCCCGTTGAGTAGTTCGGGACGGGGACCGGGGAGGCGGGCGGGTGCCAGGTGAGAATCCAGCCGGCGGTAAGGACCGCCGCGCCGCCTGCCAGGGCGATCGCGCCGCCTGTTCCGATGCCTGCGGACACCGAGCCGAAGCAGGCCGGCCCGACGCCCTGCAGCGTCATGCTGCCGGAGCCGAGCAGACCGAAGGCCTGGCCCTGGCCCTCCTGCGGCAGGGCGTCCAGGAACGGCCGTTGCAGGCCGAGACCGTAGGCCAATCCGAAGCCGCAGAGCAGCAGCAGACAGGACGAGACGCCCACTCCGGGCTCGGTAGCGAAGCCGACCAGCGGCAGTCCCGTCAGCGCAATCAACGGGACTACCAGTCGCTCCCGGGTGGGTGGCCGTAGCAGTCGACCCACCAGCAGGTCACCGACAAGCATGCCGACCGGCAAACAGCCCATCAGCACCGCGTACCGGCCGGGCGCGAAGTGGTGTCCTCCCGCGTAGGCGACGATCAGACCTTCCGCGCCCGCTACGAACGCGGGCGGTAGCCACTGGGCCAGCATCAGTCGTCGTACCGTGTGTCCGCGCAGCAGCAGGCCGGCACCGTGCAGGCTTGCCCGGACGGCCCCGCCATCGCCCCGAGCCCTGCCGGGTGTGCCACCGAACTCTCCCGGCTCCAGCCGGGGTAGCCGGATGCGGACGGCGAGCGCGCAGCCGAGGTAGAGGGCGGCGCTTACCACGAGCGCCCGGTGCGGGCCGAGTACCGCGACGACCGCACCTCCCAGCGCCAGACCGAACAATTGCGCGCCAGAGGAGGCGACGTTGTTCAGTGAACGGCCCAGTACATAGGCGTCGCCCTTGAGCCACTGCGCGACCAGCCGACCCGACGCGCCGCCGAACACCGGTGTGGCGAGGGCGACCAGCGCCACGACACCGAGGCTTGCCGCGATCGGCATCCGCACCAGGGCGAGCAGCAGGGCGGCGGCGCACTCCAAGGCGTAGCCGCCGGCGATGAGCGCACGGGGTGGCAGTTGGTCGGCCAGTGAGCCCAGCAGCAGCGAGCCGAACAACTGCGGGAGAAAGCCGATGCCGAAGGCCAGTGCGCTCAACAGCGCGGAGCCGGTGGCCGCGAAGACCAGCACCGAGAACGTGGTGATCCGCAGCGAGCCCGCAGTGATCGCGACGGCGCGGGTCGAGAAGAGCAGCCGGAATCGCGGCTCGGCCAGCACCTCCCGGTAGGTGGCACGGTGATTGCCCTGCGCGGGTTCGGCGGTTGGGGTCATGACGCCCAGCCTCGCCGTGCGCCCGCGCCACTCACCAATGATTCGTCGCTGGACGAATCGGAACAGGCGTCCGGCGGTAGCATCACGGGGTGCTCCGCTTCGACGTTTCCGCCGAGGACCTGCTGCGCAGCCGCTTCGCACTGTCGCCCGCGATGGACCTCTGCTTACTACTACGCTCGCTCGCCGGCCAAAACCGGCCGCTGCCGCGAGCCTGGGCCACCCGGCTCCTGCCGGCCTTTGAACGGCTTCGCCGCGAGACCGAACTGGACGCCGCCCTCGCCCTGCACACCCCGCAATCCGGGCCGGACTTCGTCGCCCCGCCCCCGCGCGGTCTCAACCAGACCTGGGCAGACGACCTGGCCATGATCCGGGCCACACCGCTGGAAGCGGCCCGCCATGAATTCGCCACCACCGCGACCGGCCCGTCCGCCCATGATCCCCGCGTACGCGCAGTGCTGGACTCCACGGACGCCGTCTCCAGGATCGCCGAGGCGATGGACCAGGCGTGGCACGAGCTGCTCGCCACGGACTGGCCGCAACTGCGCGCGATCTGTGAGCGCGATGTCGTGCACCGGGTGGGTGTGATCGGCGAACACGGATGGGCCACGACCATCGAGAGCCTGCACCCGAGCGTCGCCTGGCGCGCCGGCGGTATCGAGATCGGCTTCTTCCCCCCGGTCGGAAACGTCCGTCTCGCCGGCGACGGGCTACTGCTGATCCCTTCGGTCTTCGTCGGGAACATCGCCGCCCACCTGGAAGACCCCTGGCCCAGGACCTTGGTCTATCCTGCCCGCGGCACCGCCGCCCTGTGGGACGAACAGGCGACCGTTCTCCAACCGGACGCGCTGACCGCTTTGGTCGGCCGGGCGAGAGCCCGGCTGCTGTTGGCGCTGGACGCCCCGGCCAGTACGAGCCACCTCGCCCGAAGCCTCGCCATGGCACCCGGCGCGGTTGGAGACCACCTCGCCATCCTGCGAGGCGCGGGGCTGCTCGTCCGCGCCCGGTCCGGACGGTCGGTGCTCTACCGGCGCACCCCGCTCGGCGAGGCGCTGGCCGCCGGTTCGGGCTGAGGGCTCAGATCAGCACTGTTTTTGAGGCGCCGCCAGCAGATGATCGTGCAGCCGAGGGTGAGGAAGGCCCGGTTGATGTCGGCGCGGATTTCCCAGCGGTACGCAGTCGGCGGAACCAGCGCAGAGGTGCGAAGGCCGCTTCGACGACCCAGCGGTTCATGCCGAGTCCGCTTCCGTCGTCAGCTGCCTGCCTGGTCTGACGAGACCTGCCTCACCGGATCAGTCTTTCAGGGCGTAGAAGTGGATTCGTGTGTTCGGCTGGAATCCGATGCGTGGGTATACGGGGGCTCCGGCGGCGGTGGCGTGCAGTGTGGCGCGGGTCAGTCCGGTGGCCAGCGCGCCTTCGTGCAGCGCTTTGCGCGTGACCGCTTCCCCGTAGCCCTTGCGCTGCCACTGCGGGTCGGTGGCGACGAATGCGACGAACAGGCGGCCTTGTGCCCCGGTCGTGGCGGCGCACGCCACCGGTTCGTCGCCTCGCAGGGCCAGGTAGGCATGCACCTCGTTCTTCCAGAGTGTGGATCCCACGAGGCCGTCGCGGCCCTCGTCCAGAGGGAAGCCGTAGGCGCGTGATTGGAGGTCGGCGTAGGCCTGCAACTGCTCGTCGGTGCGCACGCGGGCGAATGTCAGATCGGGGTGGGACGGCTCGGGGATGGGGAGCAGGTCGCCGGCCATGCCCGTGCCGGGGAAGGCGTACTGGAGGCCGGCCTGCTCGGCCGTCGTCTCCAGTGCGGTGCGGGCCTTGTTGTCGAGGAGGTCTTCGAAGAGCCATAGGAGGCCCGGGTGTTTCTTTGTCCGCATGATGCCCGCGGCCTGGTTCAGACGGTGCTTGAGGAGGTCTGCTCCTGCTTCCGTCTCGGTCAAGGTGATGCAGTTGAAGAACCCGAACCGGCTGTCGGCCCAGCGGAGGGTGATGCCCGGAAGTTCGCGTACGTCCGCGTCCGGGTCGCGGTCGAGCACCATGGTCCGCCAGACGGTGGTGAGTTGTTGTACCGATTCGAGGGACTCCGCGGAAACAGTCACCGTGCCTCCATCACTCGTGGTGCTTGACAAGGTCCCCGTGCAGGTACTGGGTGCCTCTCGCGCCTCTGCGGCAGTGGGGACTCTACTGGCGACGGTTCTCATCAGATGATGTTTTCGGCCTCTTCGGCCTGGTCGTGGGCGTTTGCTGTGCCGGAGCGGGGGACACCGTAGGAGCGGCGTCCGAAGCGCCACCACAGGGCGGCCACGAGGAGGGCCACCAGCAAGGCGACGGGAGTGTAGTTGAAGCTCGTGGCGGTGACGGGGCTGGTCTGCGGCAGCAGGAACAGCACGGTGACCCCGGCTGCCCAGAGCACTGCCACCCAGCCGATCGGCCGGCTCCAGCGGCCCAGGTGCCAGGGCCCGGGGGTGAACCGGTCCCGGTGGCGCAGTCGCAGCAGCACCGGGATGGCGTAGGCCGGGGTGAAGCCCACGACGGAGATCGCGGTCACCGCCGCGAACGCCGTGGCGGAATACAGGGACGGCAGGGCCAGGACGAAGGCGATAGCGACGGCGAGCCAGACAGCGTTCGCCGGGACGGCAGTACGGCGGCTGACCTTCTGCCAGTGCGCCGAGCCGGGCAGGGCGCCGTCCCGGGCGAAGGCGTAGATCATGCGGCTGGCGGAGGCGGTGACGGTGTAGCCGCACAGGAACTGCGCAACGATGATCACCAGTAGCAACGCCTTCGCCGTCGCCACACCCAGCGCGTCCAGGAAGATCTGCGCTACCGGCACCCCGGTCTCGCTGCCCAGCGTCGCGGCGTAGTCCTGGACGGCGAACAGCAAGGCGGCCAGCAAGATACCGCCGGCGACCCAGGACACCGCCACCGAGCGGACGATCCCGCGCGCCGCGGCCACGGAAGCCCCACTGGTCTCCTCGCTCAGGTGGGCCGATGTGTCGTAGCCGGCCAAAGCGAAGCACGGCAGCAGCATGCCCAGCAGGACCACGTACACGGGGCTCGACCAGCCGGTGTTGTTGGTGAACTCGGAGAACACGAAGCCGGCCGGCTGGTGGTGAGAGGGGACGAGGGTCAGGGCGCCGACGATGACGACGGCCCCGGCCAGGTGCCACCACGCGCTCAGGGAGGTCAGGACGTTCATCAGCCGGGTGCCGAAGAGATTCAAGACCGCGTGCAGCGTGAGGATGACCGCGAAAACGATCAGCAGGGACCCTGGGGTCGCCACGAAGCCGAACTGCAGGTTCGCCCAGGCGGCGGTGAAGGTCGCGATGCCGTAGTCCTGGGCCGCGATCCCGCCGAGCAGCCCCAGAAGGTTGAGCCAGCCGGTGTACCAGCTCCACCGCTCGCCGCCGAGCTGGCGGGCCATGTAGTACAGACCACCGCTGGTGGGGTATCGGGAGGTGATCTCGGCCAGCGCCGCGGCCAGGCACAGCACCAGCGGTCCCACGGCGAGCCACCCCCACACCACCACCGCGGGCCCACCGCTGTTCAGGCCGTAGCCGAAAAGCAGCAGCGCCCCGGACATGATGGAGATGACCGACAGAGAAGCGGAGAAGTTGCCGAAGGCGCCCATGCGCCGGCGCAGTTGCTGGGTATAGCCGAGCTCCCTGAGTACGCGCTCGTCGTCCAGTAGCTCGGACCGCTGCGATCGTGCACGTGCTGATGAGCGCATTGAGATCCTCCGCACAGGGAAGAACGAAAAGGGAAGGGGCAGGGTGGCTGCTGGGCCGTCAGCGCGGCACGGCGGAGCCCGCCGACGGATCGGAATACGGCAGTCGCAGCCTTACCAGCCTTGAGCCCCACGGTGACGTGGAAGGTGAGCTCGGTGTGGCGCATCACCCGCGGCCCTCCGCTGTGGTGCCCAAGGGGGCGAAGGCCCGGCGGATCCCCGCACGGTGGGTGCCGGTGCGCAGCAAGGTGGTGAGCAACAGGCGGGCCTTGAGGGGGTCGAGGTGGCCGGCGCCGATCAGACCGCGCCCCAGCAGGTCCTTCTCGGACCCCGGGAATCCGTAGGTGCGGGTCAGGGTCGTGCCGCTGCCGGCGCGGGAGGCGAGTACAACCGGGATACGCCGTGCTGTGTCCTCCAGGAGGGGTACCCATGCGGCGGGGACGTGTCCGGCTCCGAACGCGGCGATCACCAGGCCGTCGGCGTGCTCGGCCATGGCACGTAGCATCACTCCGTCGTCACCGAGGCTGGCCACATACAGGCCGACCCGGGCCGGGATCCGCATCGGGGCGGTGAGCGGAGGCGGGCGGTGGGCGGGCACGGCCAGGAGCCGCACTCGTCCCTCGATAACGGTGCCCAGCGGACCGGTGCCGGGGGCGGTGAACGCCGTGGTGCTGGTGCTGTGGGTCTTCCTGACGCGGGCGGCGTCGAAGATCTGATCGCTGAAGACGACCAGGACGCCCAGGCCACGGGCCTGGGGGCTGGCGGCGAGGGCGACCGCGGCCAGCAGGTTGGCGGGCCCGTCCGCCCCGGCCATCTCCGGATGCCGCATCGCCCCCGTCACGACCACGGGCGCGGTGCCGCCGTAGAGGAGGCTCAGCAGATAGGCGGTCTCCTCCAGGGTGTCGGTGCCCTGCGTGACGACGACCCCGTCGAGGGTGCCTTCGGCGTCCATCGCCCCTAGCGTGTCCGCCAGTTCGTTCATGTCGTCAATCGACAGGGACGCCCCTGGGACGCTGCGGAATTCCAGGGTCTTCACTTGGGCGACGACGTCCCCGAGCTGGGGCACCGCGGCGAGGAGGTCGTGCGCGCCGAGAGCCGGGCGCACGCCACCCTCCGGTGCGGAGGTCATTGCGATGGTGCCGCCGAGCGTCACCACGAGCACCGTGGGAGGCGAAGAGGTGTTCACAAATGTCCTCGCAGAGCGGTCCGGACAGGGCGGCAGCGAGCCTAACGGGCGCCTTCCGGCCTGCCCAGGGCGCCTACGAAGCCCGGGGGCCGATCCAGTTCGAAGTGATCAACCTGCTGCCCGGCCGGAGCGTGCTCCTTCGGGCCCTGCTCCGCGAGGAGGGGCCGGCGTTTCAACGTGTAAAGACCTGGAAGACATCCCGCGATCCCGACTACGCCGCCCGCAAGGCCCGTGTCGAGCACCTCTGCGCGATCGCCGACGGCGAGGTGATGCCCGAGGGCGGCGAGCCCGGAACCGTCTTTCGCCTGGACGACTTCGGGCCGCTGAACGCGCCGGGCGACCTGCACCCGCCCTCCCACGTGACCGTACGGCTCGATGAGAACGCTCGCGCCCTGGGGTCACCCCTACCCCTACCCGAGGGGGAGGGGTGACCCCTCCCACAGGAGGGGGCGTGTAGACCGGGGGAGAAGTCGAATGGCCGTTTGGGTGACGATTCCCCGCTACGAGAACTGAAAAAATCCGGGCACCGGACCGGAAATTCCCGTACGGCTACAGCAGAGGAAAAGAATGAGAAATACAGGACGGCAGCGCGTCATACCCCGTGTCATCACGACGGTCATGGCGTCGGCCGTGGTATTCGCCGTCACCAGCGAATCCACCGCCCTGGCCGCTCCGCCCGACAAGCCGGGCAGCGCGGCGGTCTCACCGCAGACGCACGCCGATGAGTACACCCATATCGTGGTCGACAAACGGCCCCGCGGAGAAGCGAATACCGGCGAATTGCGCGAATCGCTGAACAGGAACGGCCTCCAGACGTCGAAGAGCCGCTGGCTCGCCGACGGAAAGGACCTGGACGCCGAACTGCGGAGGATGGGCTCGGGGTACGCGAAGAACGGACACCACGAGCACGTCTTCATGTGGGACTCCACGAAGAAGGGCATCGAGGGCGGAAACGCTATCGAGGGCAACGGGGACGCCGTCCGGGTCAAGATCCGGTGGGACGCGCTGAAGAAGGACGGAAACTTCCTCGGCGGCACGCTCAAGGGAGACCATGGCGGCGGCCCGCTCGGCGGCGCGTCGACCAACGGCGCCTGGGCGTACAAGGGGGACATTCCCCGGAAGTACCTTTTCATCGTGGGCGTCGACGACCCCTCCCACCCCGGCATGAGCCAGTGGCTCGCCGGAAAGGGCTGGCCCGACGGCAACGGCGTGTGCTCCACCAGCGGCGCGTCGGGCAGGGCGAAGCGTTCCGCCGACGCGTGCGGCATCGCGGCCGCCGACGACGCGAAGGTCGCCCGCACCCACCAGGAACGCCTGCGTGCGCAGGGCGCCGACGTCGAGTACGTCACCTCGCTGGAGGAGTTCGAGAAGAACCCCAAGGCGCTGATGTCACCACTGCGCGAAACCAGCAAGGTCCTCAACGGCGCCGCGGCCGCCGAGCTCGGCGCGAAGGACTTCGAGGCGTTCTCCACGCAGGTCACCGAAGCCCTCGGCCGTGATCT
Source organism: Streptomyces syringium (assembly GCF_017876625.1). Lineage (NCBI taxonomy): Bacteria > Bacillati > Actinomycetota > Actinomycetes > Kitasatosporales > Streptomycetaceae > Streptomyces > Streptomyces syringium. Next base: position 622,686 of record NZ_JAGIOH010000001.1, on the reverse strand, counting down.
GAAGGCCGTGCACGGACTCACCACCGACACGGGCCTGCTCGCCGAGGTGGGCCGCCGGGTCGGCCGGGCCGGCGAGCTGGGCGTCAAGATCCTGCCGTACGCGGGCATCGCCGCCACCGGCTACGCCGTCGCCGAGGACGCCAAGGCCGGGGACTACGGGAACCTCGCCTTCGACTCGGTCGCCGAGGGGCTCCAGGTCGCCATGGTTGCCCAGCCGGAGCTCACGCCGCTCCTCGAACCCGCCCTGCTGGCCGAGCAGCTGGCACAGCTCGTGTACGACGAGGTCGCCGGATGGATCGCGGAGCAGAAGCAGCTCGCCCACGACCGCGGCCAGTGGGACGACGCCGTCAAGGACTTGGTGGCGCACCGTGACACACAGTGGCGCAACCGCCTCGAAGGCCAGGCCCTCCAGGAGCTCTTCCCCCAGCTCAACGAGAAGTTCAACCGCGTCCTGACGTCCGACGTGGTCACCCTCGGCAAGTGGGCCAAGGCCAAGAAGGCGGCCGTCGCCCGGATCGCCGAGAACTCCCGGGCCCGTGCCGCCTCCGCCGAGGAGAAGCAGCGCATCAGCACGCACGAGTCCACGCTGAAGAAGAAGATCGACGCGAAGATGTGGGAGCAGCAGGACGCCAGGGCCGAGCTGTACGCCCAGGAGATCGTCAAGGTCGCCACGGGGGCCTTCGCTGCGGTGCTCGAGCCCGGCAAGGACGGCAAGAACGGTTTCGACACCTTCAACGCCCACTTCGTCGACAAGAGCGCGAAGCCGTATCTGGACAAGCTGATCGGCAGGATCTCCGACGACGAGTTCCGCGCCAGCGGGGCCAGGGTGTGGGACCAGCGGGAGCTCAACCGCCGTCAGGCGCGCTGGAAGAGCATGACGGACGGCAAGCTCGCCGAGGTGCGCAAGGCCCTGTCCGGCGCGAGCGGCACCACGCTGTCCGCGGAGGAACTGCGGAAGATGCAGCAGCAGTACTTCCCGGCGAAGGAGGTCTTCCGCGACCCGGAGCGCGACCGGGACCGGATCTTCCAGGAACTCGTACGGGATCAGCGCAAGCCCTGAGGGCGGCAGCGCCGGGCAAGGCCGACGACGATGTCCGGAGGATAGACTCACCACCCATTCGGACATATTGTGATCATCTGAAGGGCGTACGGGCATGGAGTGGTACACCGCGCTGTGCAACAGCCGGTGGAAAAACACCGTCCTGGCGGTGGTCTACGGCATCCCGCTCGTCGACATCGCGCTGGTCGTCCCGGACGCGGGCCTCGTCCCGGACCGGACCGCGGGCCTGCTGATCTCCCTCGCCATCGCGGTGACCACAGTGTGGCGCGAGCGCTTCCTCCTGCCCTACAGCGTGCTCTCGGCCGCCGGCGTGATGGTCACCGGCCATCTGCTGAGCACGACGCTGGCCTGCTACACCGCGGTCCGCAAGGGCCACTCCGTACTGGCCACGGTCCTGGTGCTCGTCTCCCTGGTCTTCGCGCTCGCGACGCCGGAGTCGCTCATCGCGCATGCCCCGCACCCGGAGGCCACCTTCTTCGGGGCCGCGGTCATCGTGCTCGTACCGGTGCTCATGGGCTGCCTGGCGAAGGCGAACAGGAAGATGGCCGAGCTCACCGCCGAGCGGCAGGCCAGGGAGGCCCTCCTCCAGGAGGGCCGGCTCCGCGAGGCGGCCCTGCGCCAGCGCGAACGGCTCGTACGGGACATCCACAACGGGGTCGGGCGTCAGATCACCCTCATGGTGCTCCAGGCCGGCGCCATCGCGGTCCGCAAGGACGCGTCGGCACCCGTCAAGGACGGGTGCCGGCTCATCTCCGACGCGGGGCGCGACGCCGTCCACGCCCTGCGCGAGATCGTCGTGCTCGCGAAGACGCCCGACCCCGGCGAGGTGCCGCCGGCCGAACGCCGGCACACCCTGGCGGACCTCGCCCCCGTGATCGGCCGCTACCGCGACGGCGGCCGGCCGATCACCATCAACGTCCACATCTCCCCGGTCCCTCCCGACCCGGCCGCCCAGGACCTCGCCTACAAGGTCGTCGCGGAAGGGCTGAGCAACGCTGCACGCCACGCCCGCAGCGCCGCCGTCGACATCCGGATCCACCAGACCGGCACCGAGCTGATCGTCACCGTGGCCAACGAGGTGCCGCCGCCGGACAGCGACCCGCTGCCGGGCACCGGCCACGGCCTTGCCTGGCTCCGCGAAGAGGTCCGCTCCGCGGGCGGCGCCCTGACGACGGCCCCTGCGCCGGGCGGCGGATTCGTCCTGGAGGCCCGACTGCCGCTCCCCGGCGACCTCGCCCCCCGCCCCGCTTCCCTCACCCAGGAGAACCCGTGATCCGCGTCCTGATCGCCGACGACGACGCCCTGGTGCGCGCCGGGATCCGCGCCATCGTGGAGGCATCTCCGCAGATCACGGTCACGGCGGAGGCCCGGGACGGCCTCGACGCCATCGAACAGGCCCGCCGGTGCCCGCCGGACGTGGTGCTGATGGACATCGAGATGCCGGGCTGCGACGGCCTGGCCGCCACGCGCCACCTCCTCGCACGGCCCGACCCGCCCAAGGTGCTCGTCCTGACCACGTTCGGCATGGACGAGAACATCACCGCCGCGCTGCACGCGGGGGCCTCGGGATTCCTGCTGAAACAGCTCAACCCGGAACAGCTCATCCACGCGGTGTGTACGGTCGCCGCCGGCGGCACCGTGCTGTCCCCCACCGTCACCCAGCAACTCCTCTCGCGTGGGGCGTCCGTGCCCCGGCGCGCGGCCGAGGCCCGCGCCCTGATCGCCAGGCTCAGCACACGCGAGCGGGAGGTCTTCGCCCTCCTCGGACAGGGCATGAGCAACGCCGAGATCGCCGAACGGCTGTACATGAGCGCGTCCACCGTCAAGACGTACGTCTCCCGGGCCCTCACCAAGCTCGACGTCGACAACCGCACGCAGGCGGCACTGCTGGCGTACGAACTCAACCTGCACGAGCAAAGCGGCCGCAGAACACCGGAGAAAGACTGAACCTCTTTCATCCTCAAGGCCAGAGCGCGGGCGTCGCACTCCGATCGGGCGCACTCCCGGCAGGCCCCTGAGCCTCAGCCAGGCTGGGCGGCTCGAGCGGGCGGTGTCGGCGAAGCCCTCCTGGTGGTGTTCCTGAGACGTCCACTCGGACAGGTAGCCGAGATCCCCCACGGGTGGTACGGCTTCGAGTCCGCCGCTAGTGCCTGGGTGACGGTGTCGAGCATGACCTGGGCTGTCTCTGCGTCGTCGACGTCGATCTCGGCGAACGCGATGACCCTGGGAACCCGCTGCTCGCCGTCCGTGATCACGCTCAGGCGGCGGTAGAACGTCCGCGCCCTGGCGTCGGCCGGGACGGCGTCCGCATCTGCCCACTGCTCGTAACCAAGGAGAGCACCGTGGTCTTGCCCACAAAGAGACTTCGGAACAGCAGCGCATCCGGGACGCCTGATGCCGGGGTGGCCGCCAACTGCCGTACGGGATGTCTTCCTGGACATGGAAACTCCTCCTCGTTCGAAATGCGTCCTGGGAACCGCCCGAACCTCCCTGGAGTACGGCGTGGTAGGGGGGCGTGTGACGACGATGGCCATCACGACCAGCGCATCCCGAGCGCGGATACCGCCTGGTGCCCCGGTCCAGGAGCGACTCAACCAGCAGCAGTCCCCGCCCGCCGAGAAGGCGGCCGCGATGGAGCCCGGGCACCCGGCATACCGAGCCGACGTCTTGCTCAGCCTGGCTGAGACCCACTGAGCCTTCCACACAACCCGAGCACCCCGCAGGCAACACGGCCAGTGGTCGTATTCGGCTCGTGATCACGGTCCTTGAGTGCTTGCAGATCACGAGCAAGGCCGTCTCCATACCCTGCGATCACTCCAAAGAGTGACCATGCGGCCGGGCCAAGCTAAGAGCTGTGGGCTGCTGCTGGGCCGGGATTGGGTGCGGGCGGCCGCCACACCGGGTGGATGCGGCGGCCGTGGGTGGGATCGGCTCGTGGTTCGAGTCAGTCAGCAGAGCGGTGGATCAGCCCGGCGTCACCGCACCCTTTGGCACTCCGAACCACTCCTCCAGCGCGTCCGCCAGCCCGGCCGTCGGCGTCGGCGCCTGCGCGTCGGCCGCCCAGGCCGTGAAGCCGTCCGGACGGACGAGGACGGCCGCCAGTTCCGGGCGGGCCGGGCAGCCGGCCGTCAGGGTGTCGACGCGGCCGGCGTACCCCGCGGCGAGGGCCCGGAGCTCCGGGTCGTCGGTGAGGTCGAGCAGCAGCGCCCGGCCGCCGTGGAGGTGGTCCGCGAGACGGCTGCCGTCGGCGAGTTCGAGGTCAGGGGCGCTGCGGCCGGTCAGCGGGTGTTCGCCCGGCAGCTCGTACCGCACTCCGGCGCCGTTGAGCCGCGCGGTGAGGTACGTGGTGCCCGTGACCGTCCCCGCCAGGTCGCTGACGATCTTACGCAGGGCCCGGGACTGCGGGTCCGGGCGCATGGCCGCGACCTGGGACCGGGTCCAGTCCAGGATCCCCGCGTCGACCGGGTGCCGTTCGGCGGTGTACGTGTCCAGCAGCCTCTCCGGTGCCCGGCCGGCGATCACCGCGGCGAGCTTCCAACCGAGGTTCATCGCGTCCCCGATGCCCAGGCTCAGCCCCTGGCTGCCGAACGCTGAGTGCACGTGCGCCGCGTCGCCTGCCAGCAGCACCCGGCCCTTGCGGTACTCGGTGACCTGGCGGGCGTGGTCGGTGAAGCGGGTCGCGGTCCGCACCTCGGTGATCGTGACGTCCACGCCGGAGACACGGCGCAGGCTCTCCTGGAGGTCCTCGGTGGTGACCGGCGCGTCCCGGTCGGCCGGCGGGCCGTCGAACTCCACGGTGACGATGCGGCCCGGCATCGGCCCGTGGGCGTAGACCCCGGTGTCCGTGGCGGTCCAGCCGACCGTCAGGTCCTCGGTGCCGGTCATCTCCACCACCGCCTGGTGGCAGGTGATCTCCGGGTCCGTACCCGGGAATGCGAACCCCGCGAGCTTGCGGACCGTGCTGCGGCCGCCGTCGCAGCCCACGAGCCAGCCGGCGCGTATCGCCCCGCCGTCCGTCCGCACCGTGACGCCCTCGTCGTCCGCGTCGAAGCCCGTCAGCTCCACTCCCCGGCGCACGTCGACGCCGAGCTCGTCCGCCCGCTCGCCGAGCAGCCGCTCGATCTCCTGCTGCGTCACGAGGAGGATCTCGGCGGCGGGTCCGGCGTCGCCGAAGCCCGGCTCCGTGCGGTCGACCAGGTCGGCGCGCAGCATGATCCCGGCGAAGTGCCCGACGAACCCGAGCCCTTGGCCGGCGGCCCCGCCTCCGTCCCCGCCGTTCCGCTCGCGCATGAATGCCTGGAAGCGGTCCATCGCCTGCCGCTGCGCCTCGGCCAGCGCGGGCAGCATGCCCCGGCGGTAGAGGGCCTCGGCGCTGGGCGTGGTGATCGCCCCGCCCTTGATCGTCGGGTTCACTTCGGTGAGGCGCTCCAGGACGGCCACCCGCGTGCCTCCGAGCCGGAGTTCGCAGGCCAGCATCAGTCCGACCGGGCCGCCTCCGGCCACCACTACGTCATAGTCCATGGCGCCCACTATGACCGAGGGCCAAAGAGGCCCTTTCACCGCCTTGACCAGCCACAACAGGCGCCGCGATGTCAAGGGACCGGCCTGGCGAACGGGACGGGAAGCGGGCCGCCCGCGCTGTTGCCCGGCTGCCCTACCCGCCGCCCGCCGGTGTCCCGGCCGGCCCTGGATCGGCTCGGTCAGGTGGTCTGGCGGTCAGCGACCGCAGCGACTGCGCATGGTTCAGCGTCGGCGGCCGAATGGCCACCAGTCCCGACGCAAGCGGCGGCGGGGCAAGGCAGCCGGTCCTGGGTCGGCCTCCGCGCAGCTTCGGGCGTGCGTCGGCCCTTTCACGGCCGAGCCGGGGAGTTTCGGCGGGTGCCGAGGGAAACAAGAACAGTCGGTTGCCCCCTGGACGGGGCAACCGACCGCCGTGTCTTGCAGGTCAGAGGGCGTCGGCCAGCTCTTCGATCTGGTTGGCGAGGTGGGGGTCGGGGTGCATGACGCGGCCGAAGCCGAACTCCTCGACCTCGTCGGCCTTGAGCCGGCCGACGACCTTGCGCAGGGCGTCGCTGGGGAAGTGCGGCTGGGGGCCGGTGACGCGCTGGGAGAAGGGGCTGGGGTAGTGGTCGGTAAGGGCGACGGCCTGGTAGGCCCAGTGGTCGGCGTCGCGCAGGTCGCCGCGGCCGAGGTGGAGCAGGTGCAGGCAGTAGGCGGCGAGGGCGTTGCCGGCGCCGGCGGAGAACTGCCACCAGAACTGGGCGCAGGTCGGTTCGTTGGCGAGGCTGAGCAGGCAGGCGAAGTGCAGGGCGCCGTCGGGGTCGATGCCCTCGTCGCACAGTTTGGTCAGCCGGGCGCCGACGTCGTCGCGGTGGAGCAGCTGGGCGGCCAGGTCCTGGAGCTCCTTGTTGGCCCGGTCGTGCGCGGTGGGGAAGTGCCCTGCGGGCGCGGGCCGGGCGCCGAACATCATGCCGGCGGTGACGTCGCGGACGATTTCCTGCTTCAGGTCGTCCATGTCCTCGTCGCTGAAGGGATCGGGCAAGCCGGCTTCAGCCAGGGCTTCGTCGGTGCTGCGCGGCACGGTGTTACTCCTTGTCTTCGTCGGCAGCCGGGGTCATGGACAGGCCGAGCTTGGTGGCGATGCGTTCCCGGGCCAGGCGGCGGTGGGAGCGGACGGTGTCGGGCTTGATGCCCATGATGTCGGCGATGCGGGAGCTGGGGTAGCCCAGCAGGTAGTGCAGCACGATGACGTCGTACTGGCGGGCGGGGAGCGAGGCTATGGCGGTGAAGAGGCCGAGGGAGGATTCCATGATCTGGAGTTGGCCGCGCATGGCTTCGAGCGTGGCGCGGGCGGCCTGCTGGAAGCTGGCGGTCTGCACCATCTGCGGGGCGGTGCCCGTGAGCCGCAAGTGTGTCTCGACCCGTTGCTTGAGCAGGGCGAAGGCGTATGCCTCGGGGCTCTCCTCCTTGAGTACGACCACCCAGTTCAGGGCCAGGTGGGAGTAGAGGCGGCGGACTACGGCCTTGGCGGACTTCTTGTCGCCGAGCATCGTGTGGGCGTAGCGCAGGTGCGCCTTGGCGTACAGGTCGTAGAAGGCTTCCAGGTCCGGCGGCATCTGGTACTGCATGCCTTCGAGTGAGTTGAGCTCGTCGAGGAAGCTGCTGGGCAGGGTGAACTGGGCTTCGCCAGTTCGGTCGGCTTCGCCGGATGGCGGGGTGTGCATGGTCAGACCTCCTCGTCGCGGGAGATCAGTGGCAGGGGCGACGTGCGGGTGGTGCGGGGGGTGTCCCCCAGCAGCCCGGCAGTGCCGACCCGTACTCCGGCGCTGAGCACGCGCCGTGCCAGCGTGCGTACGTCCGGAGCGAAAACACGCAGCGCGGTGGCCACCACCAGCGCGCTGAGCGCGTCGTTAACAGTCACGAGCCATCCTCACGTCCTGCGGGCGGCGCCCAACTCCCCATCCCCATAAGGGCGCCGGAGGACGGTTGTCCTCAGCCGCAGGATTTCGGACCAGGGGGCCCGAACGCGTACCGGAGTCCCTAATTTTTTCACGACCCGTGATCATGCCGTCGCATAGAGGCGTAGACCAATCCGTTCCGCTGTCACCCAACTACTCACAGGTAACGCCCCTGACCGGCCCAAAGCCCCACCCCTGTGTCCGCGCACCACCCGTCAGGCTCGACCTCGGGCAGAGGCTGCAGGTGACCTGGATCACAGGCGAATCGCTCGGGAGGAAGCGCGCCTGAGACGAGACGCGGTGCTCAGCGCTCTCCTCAGTCTCCGGCCAGGGTCGGCGGCCCTGGCCGGAGAACGCGCGAGCATCTCGAACAGCGGCTCCCACAGAGCCGACTCCCGGCTCGCGTCGTAGCACCGTCGGCGGAGTACCTCCGATGCCGCTCGGCCAACGGGTGTGGACCCGTGCCGACCTCGGGTTGTGCGGCAGATACACCACCGGCACGCGCCGCATTGGGCCTCAGAAACAGAAAACGCCCAGAGGAGCAGGAAGGCCCCTGCCTGCGCCAGCCGCAGCGCGGTACTACGAGTTCAGAGCTTCGCCCCCGCGCTGGTATAGCCCCGCCCTCCAGGGCCAGCTCCTTGATGCGATGCCCACGCCCCGCCCCACGCGGGGCGACCCCATGCTGGCGAGTTGCCCCCCACCCCGACACCGGGCCACCACGATGGGTCCCGGGGAAGCCCCAGAGCCCCGTGACCGGCTGTCAGGGCACCGAAACTGACACCCCAGCCCCTGGGCCGTCATCACCGATCTCCGAGGACACGGCTCCGATGAACGCCCCCTCGTTGCGCACGTTCGCGAGCACATTGAGTTGAATCGGACCGTTGAGCATGTTTCTCAGGGTGATTACCCTTGTGAGGTCCAGAAGGAGAGGCTCGGGCGGCTTCGGGGACGGAGCGGCGACGGCGGATCCGAGCGTGGGACCGGAAAGCAGGGCTACAGCCGTACAGGCGATGGCGACGAGTCGAGCAAGACGCACGGGAATCCCTTCGTCTGCGGGACCGGTTTGGACACCGGCCACTGGCAACTACCCGCACGACGAGCACCTACGCGACACCCTCGCCGTCCTCTCGGCATCGACCCAGGCGTACGGAGTCGCGCCACCGGCTCCCCTTTCCCCCGCACCACCCACCGACAGGTGACCTCTTCTTCCCGTCACGGCGTCATTCAATGACCGGCCTCCCCGCCGACTACCGCGCTTTCCCCAACCGAGTCCCGTCAGGAAGCCCACCCGAAGGCCCCAGGGTGGCACCTTGCGAAAGATCAACCAGGTATCTGACGGGGAAGAGCTGTTGGAAGGCTGGCAGCGCAGGGAGCAGGCAGTCGCCAGCAGGCCTGTCCCAAGGTGTCGCCGCCGCAACCGGCCGTGGGTCAACCCGAACCGGGCTGGAACGAGCCGCCACTGATCGCTGGCCTGCACGGCACTCGGCTCCGTACTTGAGCTCGATGTGGTCCTCGTAGATGGGCGGGTTGTCGACGAAGACGGTGCCGCCGGGGCATCGGCCGACGCTGATTGCGTTCCAGTCGGTCCCAGGGCGCCCGGATGCCGGAGCGGGACGCAAGCACGCCGTGGGGTGTTACGCCGGCCAGGTCACTGGCGAACACGACATCGCCATCCGTCCCACCAGCAGCCGGGTCGCTGCCCGGAGCTCGCAGCACCTTCGGCGGCCACGTCGCGAAGAACGCGTTCCCCTACGCGGCGGAACACGGTTAACACCCCAAAGACATTGTCCACGCAGGTGGGAACATCGACTTCCTCGTCTTCGACGATCGACGACTTCTTCGAGATCCGGCAAAGCGCGCGGAACCCCGAGGAACTCACGAGCGTCGGGGGTCGACGTGAAGTGCAGCTCCAGCGCCCGGGGAGCGATCACCGTTGCGCGGTGGTGCTGGCTCCGTCGAGTGATTCCCGGATGATGTCCGCGTGCCCTGCATGTTGGGCGGTCTCTCTGATCAGGTGCAGCAGGATCCGGCGCGCCGACCAGTAGACCGTCTCCGGCGGGGACCACGGGGTGCTGGGAAGGGGCACGCTCCGGTCCAAGTCCCGTAGGCCGGCCACAGCCTGTTCGGTCGTGCGCGCCGCGGCTGCGTACTGATTCAGCAGCCCGGTAAGCGCCTCGTCGTCGGCCATGCCGTACTGCTCCATGTCCAGCATGCCCTCCGGCAGCTCGCCGTCCCCCTTGACCATGATCTGCACCCACACCTGCTCGCCGCGGGTGATGTGCTTGACGATTCCGCCCAGGGTGAGGTCGCTCGCGGTCGTGCGCTGTGCGGCCTGCACGTCGGTGATGCCGCGGACCGTGATCAGCAGCAACTCCCGCTGCTCCGAGAGTGCATGCAGAAGCTCACCGCGCTCGCCTGGAAGAAGTGGGGTCAGGTTGTGCGACGAAGTGGTCATGAGCAGACCGTAGGAGGCGTGTAGGTCAGTAGGTGTCCTCGATTGCGCGACATCGCCGCCTTCAGCGCGTTCGCCTCTACCGTCTCGGTCTGTCGGCAAGGGAGCCGCAGCGACTGGATTCGCTGTGACGCCTTGATTGGATGACAGCGGCCACTCCTGCCCAGGTCGCCAATCAACTCGCCGTCGGGCGGCTCCTACTCTTCTGGCGCGAAGGCGGCGGCGTTTCGGGCATCCGGTCGCGGAACTGGTCCGGGAGGGATGGGTGCTCAGGAGCCAGATGCAGTGCGTCTCGTGTACGGTGCCCGCCGGATCGTCCAGGAGAACCTAGCCTTGATCATTCCGAGTTTCGTGTCATTTCTCTGCGCGGTGGCTTGAAGACGAGTGGTTCCCCCACAGCCGCGCCATGCCCGTCTTGAGCCGGTCCCGCGGCCGCGCGCAAGATTCTGAGCTCTGCCGTGGCCAGTTCCAGGTCGGCTGCCAGTGATTCGGCCGAGGCGTCCGAGCCCACCTGACGCTCGATCGGCACCCGAGATAACTGGCGTCGCGTCCCCGCCTACCGCGTCCTCCCCGCGGAACGCCTTCGTGTATCAGCCTGGTGCCTCTGTCTTTTCCCGTTTCGCCGGCGTCTCAGGGCCGTGGGTAGAGGCCGGTCGGCGAGGGACCGGATCGGGTGTACGCGCGCCGGGCGGCGGCCCTGGAAGTGGGCCCGGTCGCACCGTGCTTCGCTCGGGGTCAGTTCCCCTGTGCGGCGAAGGCCGCGTACGCGGTCTCGTCGAAGAGGACGAAGCGGACCTCGTCCACGGAGGTGTCCGTGGTCCGCACCGTCTCGACGGCGATGCGTGCCGCGTCGTCCATCGGCCAGCGGAAGATGCCGGTCGAGACGGCGGGGAAGGCGACCGTCTTCGCGCCCAGCTCGTCGGCGACCCGTAGCGATTCGCGGTAGCAGGAGGCAAGCAGCCCCGAGCGGTCCTCCTCTGCGGAGAACACCGGGCCCACCGTGTGGATGACCCATTGGGCCGGGAGGCGGCCCGCCGTCGTGGCGACGGCCCGGCCGGTGGCGAGGCCCTTGCCGTAGTGGGAGGCGCGCAGGTCCCGGCAGGCGTTGAGGATGTCCGGGCCGCCCGCGCGGTGGATGGCGCCGTCGACGCCCCCGCCGCCGAGGAGGGAGGAGTTCGCCGCGTTGACGATGGCGTCCACGTGCTGCTCGGTGATGTCGCCCCGCACGAAGGTGATGGTGGTCATGAAGCCATCTTCGCTCACCACGTCGTCCCGGCCGGAGCGCGTTTCCAGGGGCGTACGGTGACGTGACGCGCTCCGCGCGCGAATGAACCCGTGCGCCCTTACCGCGCCGTGTGCATCGGCAGGGCGAAAAAAGTCATTCCATACCACTGCCCGGTCGCCCTTCTGCTGCCAATCTGCAACCTGGACACGCCGAAACATGGGGCGGATCTTCCGTCTCCGGCAGGCCATCGGGGGATCACATGGCACGGGCGGACAGTTGCGTTCGGCCTGCCGCGCGAGCGGTTCGGCATCGGCTCCACGGAACGGTGGTACGGGTACTTGTCGCGCTGGGCGCGGTGGTGGTGTTGAGCGCGCCCTCGCCGTCACCCGACAGCGGTGTCCCCGAAGAGTTGCGCCGGACGGCCCAGGAGCTACGTGAGGCCCAACGCGGGCAGACCGTCCGGGTAGCGGTGAAAGGGCAGCTCGAACTCGGCCCGGGGAACGTCCGGGAGGGCGTGCGGCAGATCGCCGTCGGCGCGCGAGAAGGCCGCTTCCTGATCGTCGACCTGACCGCATCTCCCCGGAGCGGACAAGCCGGAGCCCTGCTCGCTCTGCTGGCGAAGGAGTGGGTGGTCCCGCGCGACGTGGTACTCACCTCGCTGCGAGGGCAGGCCGACGCGTTGAAGGAAGTGCCGCTGTGCAGCGAGGGGAAGCACAAGCCGCTGTGCGAGTCGCTGCTGAAGGGTGACGTGAAGCTGGAACCGGGCAAGGGCAAACCACTTGCCCTGCCCACCCGCGACGCGGCATCCGCGTCCGGAAAGGGCGCCGACGGGACGCGGTTGCTGGTTCTGGAACAGCGCCGGTCCCCGGCCGACCGCAGCGGACGCCCGGACACGACCGATGCCCTCCTCATCGCCCTCGTGGCCCTCCTCTCCCTCGTCGCCCTGGCCGTGTTCAAGACCAGGCGCCCCGTCGCCGCAGCCACCACCGGTCGTCCGCTCCCGCCCGGCTTCCTCCTCTCCGGGGCGCCGGCGCCCGCGGACCGGCCGGCGCCGACGCCCACGGGACGGCCCCGACTGGCCGTCGTGCGGCGGCTGCCACACGGGCCGGTGCGCACCGCGGTCGTACGGACCTGCTTGCGGCCCCAGGGATATGTCGAGTTCGACGGGTGGCTGCACCGGGCGACGTGGGCCGAACCTTCGCTCACCCCGCCGGGGCCCGGAGCGAGGGTCGATGTGGTGGGCCCCGGCTCCGGGCGGCTGGAGGCCTTCGCGCCCGGCGGCCCCGGGCGCGCCGACGCCCGCGCTCGCGGCAGCACGCCACCCTGACGTCCGTACCGGAACATCCGGAACTTCAACGCACACACATCGGGGGACAACGTGATATCCGGAATACCGAGGCAGCCGGCCGTGCCGTCGCATGACCTGCCCACGCAGGACATGCCCGCGTCCTTCAACGACATCGAGATAGAGAACAACAACGCCCAGCGGCTGCCGCTGCTGCTCCTCCTCGACACCTCCAGCTCCATGACCGGTGAGCCCATCCGGCTGCTCAACGAGGCGCTGGCCACCTGGGGAGACGAGATCAGGGACGATCCGGCGCTGTGCAACAGCGTGGAGATCGCCCTGGTGACCTTCGGCGGCGCGGGCATCGGCATCTGGCAGGGGCCGCACGAACTGGCCCCGGGGGCCCAGGTCAGCCCGTTCGTCCCCGCCCAGCTGTTCCAGCCGCCGCGCCTCGCCGCCTGCGGGGTCACCCTGCTGACCGAGGCGGTGGAGACGGCGATACCCCTGGTGGCGAAGCGCAAGACGGAGCTGAGGCGCAAGGGCCTGCAGTACTACCGTCCGCAGGTCTGTCTGGTGACGGACGGGCTGCCGACCGACACGGCGGGCCGGGTCACCTCGGCATGGCGGCGGCTGATCCCGGTCCTCGCCGCGGAACAGCAGGCGAAGAGGTTCCGCTTCTACGCCTTCGGTATCGGCGGCATCAGCGAGTACGGGCAGCAGGTGCTGCGCGAGCTGGCCCCCACCTACCACGCCACGCTGCACGGGTTCCCGTTCAAGGACCTGCTCCAGACCATGTCGGCCAGCGCCGGCGCGGAGCAGAGGGGCGCGGAGGAGGAGACGTTCGAGCAGCTCTTCGCCCGCTTCAAGACACAGCGTTCCGCGTGGGACGACTGAGCGACGGAGGCGGGGACGAGGTGTCGGGGGTGGTGGGAACGGGGCGTTCCGCAGCGGCGGCGTGGCGGGTGCACGGCCTGAGCGTGCGCGGATACCGGCACGTGCAGCAGGGGCTGCCCTGTCAGGACGCCTGGGGGCAGGCGTGCGCGGGCCCGCCCGGTGCCCGGATCACCGTGCTGGCCGTGGCCGACGGGGCCGGCAGCAGGCCCCGGTCCGAAGAGGGCGCACACCTCGCGATCCGGCTCGCCACCTCGGTGTTCGGGAGGCATCTCGCCTCCTTCGCGACGGCGCCGGACGGGCCGGGCGAGCCGGGGGAGCCGGGCGGGCCGGGGGAGCCGGGTGAGGGGAATACCCTCGCCCGGCTCCAGCGGGATGCCTTCCGGGAGGTGAGGGACAGCTTCCTCGACGACACCCGGGAGCTGGCCGGGGGCAGGGGCGGACCGGCGGACTTCGCCACCACCCTCACCGTGCTGGCGCTCGGCCCCGGCTGGGTGGGTCACACCTCCCTGGGGGATGGATTCGCGGTGCTGCGCGCCGGTGAGACGGACGGCGCACCGCAGTTCCACCTCCTGCCGCAGCCGGAGCCACCGGGGGAGTACGGCAACGAGACGACGTTTCTCAGCTCGCCGGACGCCGTGGCGCGGGTACGGATCGACTGCGTCCGCGACGACGAGGTCGACGGTGTGCTGCTGTCCACGGACGGTCTGGCGCAGGCGGCCCTGTCCACCGCGGACGGACCGGGAGGGCCGGTGCCCAACCGGTCGTTCGCCACCTCCGTGCTGCGTGCGCTGGACCGGCCGGGGCCGGACCCGCAGGCCGACGCCGACGACCTGGGGGCACTGTTGCGCTCGCACCGGCTCACCGCGCTCAACGCCGACGACAAGACGCTCGTCCGGGCCGTACGCGGAGCCCGGCAGGACTGGGGGAGGGGCCTGTTGTGACGGGCCGGAACGTGCGGTTGAACGGTCGGCCGGTCGTCCTGCTCGATCAGCCGCTGGGCTCGGGCCTGGAGGCAGCCGTCCACGGAGTGGAGGGCGCCGATGATCTGGTGGTCAAGGTCTACCACGAGCCCGACGTGGCCCGGGAGCATCGGCTGAAGCGGATGCTGACCCTGAGCCCGCTGGCCGGCCGCCCGGTGGGCAGCGGCCAGCCGCCCGAGCTGGCCTGGCCGGTGGGGCTCGCGTACACGGCGGAGGGCGCGTTCCTCGGCTACGGCATGGGCCGCTACGCCGGCCCCGAACATGTGCAGCTCACCGGGTTGTTCAGCCGTGACCAGCGGCTGCGGCGGTTTCCCGAGCAGGCCGACTGGCGGTTCCTGCTCGGCGTCTGCTGGAACCTGGCCTTCATGACGGCCCGGCTGCACCACGAGGGGCTGGTCATCGGTGACTTCTCCGCCAAGAACGTGGTCGTCGACCAGCGGGGCTTCGCGACGTTCTTGGACTGCGACTCGATCGGCTTCACCGACCCCGTGACGCGCGAGGTGTTCCCGGCCTTCCTGCACACCCCCGACTACGCGTCCCCGGAACGGCTGGCCGGTGCCCCCGGCAGCGCGCACAGCGACGACTTCGCCCTGGCGGTGCTCGTCTACCAGTTGCTCAGTGCCGGATACCACCCCTTCGGCGGGGTGCCCCGCGACAGCGAGGACGACGTACTGATCTCGGACAACATCACCGCCAGCCGAAGCTTCGTCGTACGGCCTGAGTCGGTATATCTGCCGCGTGGTGTGATCGACCCGACGGTGCTGCCGCCCGCGGTGCTGGAGCTGGCCCGGCAGGCGTTCGGGCCGGGAACGCGCGAGGTGGCGGCACGGCCCTCGGCCCGGCACTGGCTGGAGGCACTGGAGCAGGCGAGGGCCGAGGGCGCGGTGACGACGTGCCCCACCCGCCCGCGGCACGCGCACAGCACGCACCTGGCCCGTTGCCCGTGGTGCGACCGCGCCCGCCTGACGGGGCACGATGCCTTCAACCCGCCGACGGCCCCACCCGCAGCCGACGCGCCGGCCGACCTGCTGGAGTTCCCGCCGGAGTGGCTGAAGTTCGTGGCCGTGGCGTCAGCGATCCTCCTCGTCATCATGCTGCTCGCCTCGGTCAGGTGACGTGATGCGGCCGTTTCCCGATGCCATGGGCACGCACGACCATGTCTTCGAGCGGATCGCCCGGGCCGTCGATCCCACCGACCCGGCGTCCGCCGGCCTGCTGGCCCTCGTCGGCTCCGCGCGGGCCCGGATGACCGCACCGATGCGGGTGGCCATGGCGGGACAGATCAAACGCGGGAAGACCACATTGGTCAACGCGTTGCTCGGCGAGGAGATCGCCGACACCGGGCGACTGGAACTCACCTTCAATGTCTGCGAGTTCCACCACGCCGAGCGCCCTCGGCTGCTCGTCCACTTCAAGGACGGCAGGCCCGCCCGGGAGTTACCGCCCGGTGCGCTGTCGCGGCTGACCGCGCGCGATCCCGCGGGGGCACGGCTGCTGCGCGCCGTACGCAAGGTGGAGGTGGGCCGTCCCAGCCCGCTGTTGCGCCGCTTCCGGCTGGTGGACACCCCGGGCCTGGGCAGCGTGCACGGCACCGACGCCGGGAACACCCTGGCCTTCCTGGGCATCGACGACCCGGGGCAGCGGGCCGACGCCGCCGGAGCGCTGCGGCGGCTGGGGCGCGACGCCCGGTCGGTGCACGCCGAGAGCGCCGCCGAGATGGACCGCGCCGACGCCGTCGTCTTCGCCTTCAGCCGGGGCCTCGGCCGGGCCGACCAACAGGCCGTCGACTCCTTCGCCGGGGCGTACGGCACGGTGGTGAGCCCGCTGAAGGCCTTCGGCGTGCTCACCCGCGCCGACCAGTACTGGCCGCCCGCCGGCGAGACGGGCCCGGACGGACTGCCCGTCGACCCCCTGGCCCACGACCCCATGGCGACGGCCCGCCGCATCGCCGACTCCTGTCGTGAGCGGCCCGCAGCGCGCCGCGTGTTCCACACCGTGCTGCCCGTCGCGGGGCTGCTGGGAGTGGCGGCCCAGTGCATGCCGTCCGCCGCGTTCGAGCCGCTCGCGGACCTGGCGAGGACGCCACCGCACCGGCTCGCGGAGCTGATGGAGGACGTCAACCTCTTCTGCGTCCGTGACGACCTGGGACTGCCCGTACCCGCCGGGGTCCGGGCCGCGCTGGTGGACCGGATGGGCGCCTGGGGTGTCTTCCTCGCGTGCGGTGCCCTGCGCGACGGTCTGGGGGAGGACGCCACCCGCCGGCTGCTGCTGGAGCGCAGCGGCGTCGTCGCGCTGCGCGAACAGATCCTGCGGCACTTCGGCAACCGCGCCGCACTGATCAAGCTCGACCACGGCCAGCGGGAGATCGCCGAGGAGGTGACCCGGCTGCGCACGGCGGCGCAGCTCGCCGACCGGCCCCCGCCGGCCGTGGCGGGCCGGGTGGCCGGGCTGCTGGAGGACATGAGGGTCACCGACGCCGGCCCCTCCGAACTGGCCGCCCTGGCCGCCCACTACCGGGGCGGGCTGCACCTGACGGCGGCGGAGGAGTCCCAGCTGCTGGCGGTGACCGGGGAGTCGGGGCCGAGCTGCGCCGCCCGACTGGGCCTTCCGGCGGGTACCCCGGTGGCCACGCTGCTGCGGACGGCCCGCCGCCACGCCGCGCACTGGGCCGCGCGCTGCTGCGACCCGCTGCTCGACCGGCCCACGCTCGCCGTCGCCCGCGTGGTCCTGCGGTCGTACGAGCGGGTCGCGGACCTGGTCGCCCGGGCGGAGGCGCTGTTGTACGGGGACTGCCACGAACGGCCGGGCGGGGTGGCCGGGGACGAGACGGACGGAGGGAGCGGTCGGTGAGCTGGAGCGCGTACGAGGAGGGCACGAGTGCGTACGACGGGGGTGCGGGCGCGTTCGACGGGGAGGGGTTCGAGCCACCGCTGGACCCGGCGTCCGGCGGGGAGCTCTTCGACCCCGCCGACATCATGGGCACCCCGGACCCCATGGAGTGGACGGATTTCCTGGACCCGCACGACGGCGCGGAGATCGACCACGGTGACGCCCCGGCCCTCACGGGCGTCGCCGACCTGCCGAACCACAACCCCGCCCACAGCGACCCCCACGCCGTCGTCGGCGACCCGGGCGGCGCCATGGGCGTCTGGCACCAGCACACCGGCGAGGGCGGCTGCGCGATCGGCGCCCAGGGCATGGTCCTCGCATACCTCACCGGGGAGCGGGTCAGCGAGGAGCAGCTCACGGCGGAGGCCGCGGCCAGGGGGTGGTTCGACGGCGCGGGCACCTCGCCGGACGCGCTGGGGAACCTGCTGGAGCTGCACGGGGTCCGGGTGCAGCACACCGAGGGCGCGTCCCTGGCCCAGCTCCAGGAGGTACTGAGCCGTGGCGACGCCGCCATCGTCGGCCTCGACGCGGACGAGATCTGGGCCCCGGGCCACGATCTGGCCGACGACACCCTCGGCGACCTGCCGGGCATCCCCGGCCAGGACGCCAACCACGCGGTCTGGGTCACCGGGTTCGACCACAGCGACCCCGCACATCCGATGGTGGTGCTCAACGACTCCGGACACCCCGAGGGGCAGGGCCTGATGGTCCCGCTGGACGAGTTCCTGGCCGCCTGGCAGGACTCCGGCAACCTCCTGGTCACCGCCGAGCGCCCGGAGGCATGACATGACACACGAGCAGAGGACCGGGCCCGTGCGACCGCCGACACCACCGCATCCCGACCGGCCGCCGACGGCGGCCCACGACTCCCTGGCGGAGCTCTCCGCCAGGTGCGCCGCGTGGCTCGGCGCCGAGCGGGACCGGATCGAGGGCGAACTGCGCGCCGCGTACGGGAAGCCGCCGGGCACGGCGGTCAAGGAGCAGCATCCGGCCCCGGACTCCGTGCCGCCCGCGGCGGTGCCGCTCATCGAGCTGCTGGACCGGCTGGCCGGACTGGCCGGCGACCCGCCGGCGGCGGACGGGCCCGTACTGGACCGGGTGCGCCGGGGCGTCGTGGCCGCGCTGACCGCTTCCGGTGTCACCCCGGTCGAGGACACCGGCCCCGTGGACCCCGCCCGCCACCATGTGGTGGCCACCCGCGACGACCCCTCCGGGCTGCTGAGCGACCGCATCGCGGAGACGGTCCGCCCCGGCTACCTCTGGCGGGACGTACTACTGCGGCCCCAGGAGGTCGTCTCCTACGTGCCGTACGTGGGCCCCCGGCCCCCGCGAGCCGAAGCCGAGCGCGGAAGGCGGGACGCGCGATGACCGCCGCCGACGGCGACCGCCCGAGGTCCGAGGCCCTCCGCGGGATCCTGCGCCGCTCCCGGACGTTCCGTGAACTCGCCCCGATGGAGGCGGGCATCGGCTGGCCGCTGCCCGTGCCGGTACTGCAGGACGGCGCGCCCCGCGTCTACGTCCGGCTGCCGCTGTTCGTCATGCGCCCCGACCCGGCCGGGGGCGCCGACCTCTTCCCGCCGTTCGCCACGGTGGCCCTCGACTGGTCCACCGGGCGCCTGGCCGAGTACACCGACCTGCGTTTCAAGGAGCCCGAACGGTCACGGCGGGAATGGGAGCGGCCTGTGGGGCGCTTTCCGCACCCGGCCGTCGAAGGGCTGTCCACCGCCGGGTACCTGGCGGAGCGCGCCAGGCTGTTCGGCCTGTACGACGAGCTCTTCGACGGTCTCGCGTCCGGCCGCCCGCCCGCGTCCGCGTGGGCGGGACCGTTCGGTGACCTGCTGGGACGGCTGCTCGAACCCTCCCTCGCCCCCTATTACCGGCGACTGGCCCCCAGGTTCCTCGGCCGGCACCTGCCCGAGGAAGGGTGAACCACAGCGTGCGCGACAACGCCTTCGGCCGGCTGCGCGCCGACGTGCTGGCCGCCTTCCCCCGGCTCACCGAGGAACTCTCCGACGAACTGGGCCCCCGCGGGCGGGAGCGGCTGGAGCAGTCCCGGTCCCGGCTGGAGCGGGGCACCTGCCACGTGGTCGTCGGCGGCGAGTTCAAACACGGGAAGTCCACCCTGCTCAACGCCCTCGTGGAGCGGCCGGGGCTGTTCCCCGTCGACGCCGACGTGGCCACGAACGTGGTCTGCACCCTCGCCTGGGGACCGCGGGAGCGCGCCCGGGTCCACCTCGGCGACCCGGCCCCGGCCGACCGCGCCGGGCGGCACACGGAGATCGACCTTGCGGACCTCGGCGCGTACGTCACCGAGCAGGGCAACCCCCGCAACCACAAACGCGTACGGCTGGTCGAGGTCCGGGCGCCTGTCCCGCGGCTGGAGTCCGGGCTCGTGCTCGTCGACACCCCCGGCGTCGGCAGCGTCGACCCCGAACACACCGCCGCCACCCGCTCCTTCCTGGACCGGGCCGACGGCCTGGTCTTCGCCTGCGATGCCCTCGACCCCCTCACCACCTACGAACTGGACTTCCTCGACGAGGCGCTCAAGGCCTGCGACGTCGTGATCGTCGCCGTCACCAAGACCGACAAGGTCCGTGACGCCTCCCCACTGGTCGACGACGCCCGCGAGAAGATCGCCGCGCGGACCGGCCGCCCGGCGGGCAGCCTGGTGGTGGTCCCCGTCTCCGCCTTCCGCAAGCTCACCTGGCTGCGGCACAGGCAGCGGGCAGCGGACGGGGAAGGTGGCCGCACCGACGACCGGCTGCTCGCCGCCTCCGGCTTCCCCGAGCTGGACCACGCCCTGTGGGGCGGACTGGCCACCGCCGCCGGAGCCGACCAGCTGCGCCGGGCCCTGGACGGACTCGCTGACGCGCTCGCCACGGCGGGCTCCCCGACGGCCAACGAACTCGCCGCGCTGGAGTCGGACGAGTCCCTGCGCCGCCTCCGCCACGACATCGCGGGAACGACCGCGCGGATCGAGCGGCTGACCGCGGGCGGCGCCGAGTGGCGCACCGAACTGCGCCAGCGCTTCGAGCTCGACAACCGCCGCACCCGCACCGGCCTTCAGGAAGCCTTCGACGCGGTGTCGCGCCGCTACCAGGAGGCGGTCGCCGGCGGCTGTGACCCCGGATCGGAGGAACTGGCCGGCGAGGTGGCCGCGGGCATGCTCCACGCGCTCACCGAGGCCCACGAGCGGCTGGCCACGGTCGCCGTGACACTGATGCGCGAGTTCGCCGAGCGCACCAGCCTGCGCCTCACCCCGCCCGAGGTGCCCCCGCCGCCCTTCACACCCGCCGTGACCGTCCCCACCGTGCCGCTCGGCGTCCGCCCCGCCCGCGCCTTCGATCTCCTGCGCAGCGG